>NZ_CP177102.1:2185000-2599306 GCF_046717765.1 Corynebacterium sp. LaCa117
AGTCAAGCTCCCTTGTGCACTTACACTCACCACCTGATTGCCAACCAGGCTGAGGGAACCTTTGGGCGCCTCCGTTACATTTTGGGAGGCAACCGCCCCAGTTAAACTACCCACCAGGCACTGTCCCCAACCCAGATCATGGGCCAAGGTTAGATGCTCAATCCGATCAGAGTGGTATTTCAACAACGACTCCACCACCACTAGCGTGATAGCTTCTAAGTCTCCCACCTATCCTACACAAACCGAACCAAACACCAATACCAAGCTATAGTGAAGGTCCCGGGGTCTTTTCGTCCTGCCGCGCGTAACGAGCATCTTTACTCGTAGTGCAATTTCACCGGGCCTGTGGTTGAGACAGCAGAGAAGTCGTTACGCCATTCGTGCAGGTCGGAACTTACCCGACAAGGAATTTCGCTACCTTAGGATGGTTATAGTTACCACCGCCGTTTACTGGGGCTTAAATTCTCAGCTTCGCAGTCAAAGACTACTAACCGGTCCTCTTAACCTTCCAGCACCGGGCAGGCGTCAGTCCATATACATCAACTTAACGTCTTCGCATGGACCTGTGTTTTTGATAAACAGTCGCTTCCCTCTATTCTCTGCGACCCCACAACGCTTCCAGCCGCACGGACCTTCACATCGTAGGGCCCCCCTTCTCCCGAAGTTACGGGGGCATTTTGCCGAATTCCTTAACCACAGTTCACCCGAACGCCTTAGTATTTTCAACCTGACCACCTGTGTCGGTTTAGGGTACGGGCCATACACACACATCGCTAGAGGCTTTTCTCGACAGTACAGGATCACCACCATCAACCCCATCGGGTCTACGCATCACGCCTCAACCATAATGTGCAGCGGATTTACCTACCACACGGTCTGCACGCTTACACCACCAATCCAATAAGTGGCGTGGCTACCTCACTGCGTCACCCCATCACTTGAACCACACATCAGGCCCCACGACATCAACACCACCAGACTTCAAAGAAGACCAGCAATGCATCCGCGGTGGTTAGTATCAGTGCTTTATCATGGGCGCGCATGTACGGGTACCAGAATATCAACTGGTTATCCATCGACTACGCCTGTCGGCCTCGCCTTAGGTCCCGACTCACCCTGGGAAGACGAACTTGACCCAGGAACCCTTAGTCATCCGGCGGATAGGATTCTCACCTATCAATTCGTTACTCATGCCTGCATTCTCACTCGCACACAGTCCACGCCTCCTTACGGTAACGCTTCAACCCATGCACGACGCTCCCCTACCCAACAAAAAATTGTTGCCGCGGCTTCGGCGGTGTACTTGAGCCCCACTACATTGTCGGCGCAGAACCACTCGACCAGTGAGCTATTACGCACTCTTTCAAGGATGGCTGCTTCTAAGCCAACCTCCTGGCTGTCTTCGCGATCCCACATCCTTTTCCACTTAGTACACCCTTAGGGGCCTTAACCGGCGATCTGGGCTGTTTCCCTCTCGACTATGAAGCTTATCCCCCACAGTCTCACTGCCGTACAACACAATTAATGGCATTCGGAGTTTGGCTGACATTGCTAAGATTGTAGTCCCGCTCAACCAACCAGTAGCTCTACCTCCACCAAGCTATAATACGACGCTGCACCTAAATGCATTTCGGGGAGAACCAGCTATCACGGAGTTTGATTGGCCTTTCACCCCTACCCACAGCTCATCCCCGCAGTTTTCAACCTACGTGGGTTCGCGCCTCCACAACCTCTTACAGCTGCTTCACACTGGCCATGGGTAGATCACCCCGCTTCGGGTCCAGGACATGCCACTAAACACCCCATTAGGATTCGGTTTCCCTACGGCTACCCCACACGGGTTAACCTCGCGACATGCCGCTGACTCGCAGGCTCATTCTTCAAAAGGCACGCCATCACACACACAAAGGTGCTCTGACGGATTGTAAGCACATGGTTTCAGGAACTATTTCACTCCCCTCCCGGGGTACTTTTCACCATTCCCTCACGGTACTCATACACTATCGGTCACACTGAGTATTTAGGCTTACCGGGTGGTCCCGGCAGATTCACAGCAGATTCCACGAGCCCGCTGCTACTCGGGCAACCCAACAACCCACACATCATCATCTTCAGCTACAGGACTCTCACCTACTCCGGCAGGCCATTCCAAACCACTTCACCTAACAACAATGCGCAGACGCGGCAATGGTAGTCACCGCACATCAGGGCCCACAACACCGCACACACAACCCCTACCAGGTATCACATGCACACGGTTTAGCCTCATCCACGTTCGTTCGCCACTACTAGCAGAATCATTATTATTTTCTTCTCCTACGGGTACTGAGATGTTTCACTTCCCCGCGTAAACCCCCACAACAGCTATGAATTCACTGAAGGGTAACCCCACATAACCAGGGCCAGGTTTCCCCATTCGGACATCCTCGGATCAACGCTTAATTGACAACTCCCCGAGGCTTAACGCAGCCTTTCACGTCCTTCATCGGCTCAGCATGCCAAGGCATCCACCATGCGCCCTTAATAACGAACACACAAACCACCACACACAAACAAGCGCGAGTGGCCACACAAGTGAACTTGACAAAATAAACACAAAAAAGAAATCACACAAACACACACAACACACCACACAAAAGCGCAGCCTGCCACATGTGTTTAATGCTCGCGTCCACTATACAGTTCTCACACAACACCCCAACCACAAACCAGCACACACAAACCATGCACACCAGCAAAATGGTCAGGCACCAAAAAAAGGGGATAATGCCCCAGACACCCAACAATGCACCAACATACAAACACTTACTTCCCATGTGCACAACACTGCGTGTCACAAAGCGCCATTCAAACACTCGGTCTTTGTCTTAAAGGTGTATCTTCCACCCGGAAATTTTCAAACAAACAACGTTGGCAGCATGACACTCGCACACTCAACCAACACCCACCACAACCGTGGCAGCACGGCACAACTGTGCCCAATAAATAAAGCTCCTTAGAAAGGAGGTGATCCACCCGCACCTTCCGGTACGGGTACCTTGTTACGACTTCGTCCCAATCGCCGATCCCACCTTCGACGGCTCCCTAACAAGTTTGGGCCACCGGCTTCGGGTGTTACCAACTTTCATGACGTGACGGGCGGTGTGTACAAGGCCCGGGAACGTATTCACCGCAGCGTTGCTGATCTGCGATTACTAGCGACTCCGACTTCATGGGGTCGAGTTGCAGACCCCAATCCGAACTAAGGCCGGCTTTCAGCGATTCGCTCCACCTCACAGTGTCGCTGCGCGTTGTACCGACCATTGTAGCATGTGTGAAGCCCTGGACATAAGGGGCATGATGATTTGACGTCATCCCCACCTTCCTCCGAGTTGACCCCGGCAGTCTCTCATGAG
Source organism: Corynebacterium sp. LaCa117 (assembly GCF_046717765.1). Taxonomy (NCBI): domain Bacteria; kingdom Bacillati; phylum Actinomycetota; class Actinomycetes; order Mycobacteriales; family Corynebacteriaceae; genus Corynebacterium; species Corynebacterium sp. LaCa117. The sequence continues at coordinate 2,188,396 of NZ_CP177102.1, forward strand.
TCCCCAACCAAATGCTGGCAACATAAGACAAGGGTTGCGCTCGTTGCGGGACTTAACCCAACATCTCACGACACGAGCTGACGACAACCATGCACCACCTGTACACCAGCCACAAAGGGAAAGACTATCTCTAGCCCGATCCAGTGTATGTCAAGCCCAGGTAAGGTTCTTCGCGTTGCATCGAATTAATCCACATGCTCCGCCGCTTGTGCGGGCCCCCGTCAATTCCTTTGAGTTTTAGCCTTGCGGCCGTACTCCCCAGGCGGGGCGCTTAATGCGTTAGCTACGGCACGAAAGTCGTGAAAAGACCCTCACACCTAGCGCCCACCGTTTACGGCATGGACTACCAGGGTATCTAATCCTGTTCGCTACCCATGCTTTCGCTCCTCAGCGTCAGTAACTGCCCAGTAACCTGCCTTCGCCATCGGTGTTCCTCCTGATATCTGCGCATTTCACCGCTACACCAGGAATTCCAGTTACCCCTACAGTACTCAAGTTATGCCCGTATCGCCTGCACGCCCGGAGTTAAGCCCCGGAATTTCACAGACGACGCGACAAACCACCTACGAGCCCTTTACGCCCAGTAATTCCGGACAACGCTCGCACCCTACGTATTACCGCGGCTGCTGGCACGTAGTTAGCCGGTGCTTCTTATCTAGGTACCGTCACAAAAAGCTTCGTCCCTAGCGAAAGGAGTTTACAACCCGAAGGCCGTCATCCCCCACGCGGCGTCGCTGCATCAGGCTTGCGCCCATTGTGCAATATTCCCCACTGCTGCCTCCCGTAGGAGTCTGGGCCGTATCTCAGTCCCAATGTGGCCGTCCACCCTCTCAGGCCGGCTACCCGTCGCCGCCTTGGTAGGCCATTACCCCACCAACAAGCTGATAGGCCGCGAGCTCATCCTACACCGAAAAAACTTTCCAACCATCACACTAAAAATGGCTCCTATCCGGTATTAGACCCAGTTTCCCAGGCTTATCCCGAAGTGCAGGGCAGATCACCCACGTGTTACTCACCCGTTCGCCACTCGAGTACCCTGCAAGCAGGGCCTTTCCGTTCGACTTGCATGTGTTAAGCACGCCGCCAGCGTTCGTCCTGAGCCAGGATCAAACTCTCCACAAAAAAATTTCAGAACAAATCCGAAACAGGCCGTGAAAAGCCCGAAACCCAACAAAAGAACAAACCACCACAAACCACAAAGCAAAAACACTTCATAAAGCTCATGCTGGCGTCCAAAAAATTACTACAAAGAAAAAAATTACAGTCCCCTCAACCCGACGGGGTCAAAAAGAGGAAACCAAAAAAGGTAAACACAATCACATGCCAACCAATCCATCTCAATGCAGCCGAAACACCAAACAGCATTCAAAAAGGTACGTGTTCCACATACCCAACCGGCACACACCAACCAACAAACCAACCAAAAGGCTTATTGGCAGACAAACCAATCAACACACAACCATGCACACAAAAAATAAAAAGTACATTGGCACACTATTGAGTTCTCAAACATCATCACCAACCAACAAAAAATTAACTTCCCGTTAACCTCTCATCGGCAGCCCGTACAAACTTACTCAACTCAAAGAACAAAGTCAAATCATCAAACCAAGTCCGTACAAAATGTCACCATCAAGTAACCTCCCGGCTACCTCTCGGCGACTTGGATTAATGTAGTCCACCACAACCAAACAACACAAATCCCCAGCACACAACGGAAAACTGTGTACTGGGGACGTCGTTAAAAGAGCTCTTCTTCCTGAGTTCTTTCGATCGTGGCGCCGAGACGCTGCAGGTTTTCTACAAAATTCGGATAACCGCGGTCGATGTGGAAAACATCGTGAACCGTAGTGGTCTCATCCGCACACAACGCAGAAAGCACCAAGCCCGCACCTGCGCGGATATCGGAGCTCCATACGTGAGTAGAAGACAGCCGCTCTTTGCCGCGGACTACTACATGGTGCCCGTCAACCTGAGCGTCGGCACCCAGGCGCAGCATTTCATCTACAAAGCGGAAGCGGGATTCAAAGACATTCTCTGTAATGACCGTCGTTCCGTCCGCAATGGCGGAGATGCCAATGGCCATAGGCTGCAAATCAGTAGGGAACCCCGGAAATGGCAGGGTCTGGTAGTCCACCGCCTGCGGGCGCTGATCCATGCGTACGCGGAAGCCGTTCTCATAGGTTTCCAGTTCGGCACCGGCAGACTTCAGCTTTTCCAATGGCAGGTGCAGGTGACGCGGCGAGATACCGCCCACAGTGATGTCCCCCTGAGTCATGGCGGCGGCATATGCCCATGTACCTGCCACGATGCGGTCACCGATAACCTCGTGCTGGGTGGGCTGCAGCTTATCGACGCCCCGGATAGTCACCACCGAGCTTCCTTCACCTTCGATATTGGCACCCATGGACTTGAGCATGGTGCACAGATCGACGATTTCGGGCTCACGAGCCGCATTATGCAGAACGGTTTCTCCTTCAGCGAGAACCGCGGCGGTGAGGATGTTTTCAGTCGCGCCCACAGACGGGAAATCAAGGCGAATATTCGCACCGCGCAGGTGGGTGGCTTCTGCCACGACGGCACCGTGCTCAATACGGGTGGTCGCGCCCAGCTTTTCCAAGCCCGTCTGGTGCATATCGAGCGGGCGGGAACCGATCGCGTCACCACCAGGCAACGCTACCTTCGCGTGGCCACAGCGGGAAGTCAAAGGCCCGAGCACGCAGACGGATGCGCGGAATTGGCGGACCGCGTCAAAATCCGCGTTGGATTGCGGCTGTGCAGGGGTAGTAATCCGAACCTCAGAGCCCTCGATGACTACCTCGCAGCCGAGCCCTTCGAGAACCTTCTTCATGAGGGGGACGTCCAGAATTTCTGGGCAGTTCGTCAGCGTCGTAGTGCCCTCCGCCAGCAAGGATGCGGCCATGAGCTTCAAGACGCTATTTTTCGCGCCATCTACTTTAACGGTGCCCTCTAGGCGGGCACCGCCGGAAACAATAAACTGATCTTTCACAACTGCCTACGCTACCGGTTCTTAAGGCAATGCGCCGATACGACGGGCGGCATTAACCGCCTCGTAGCGGGTGTGCGCACCGAGTTTGCGCATTACCGAGCGCAAATAAGACTTCACGGTTTCTGCGCCGATTCCCATTTCCTCAGCTGCTTCTACGTTGGTATGGCCTAGGGCCACACAAGAGAGAACATCGAGTTCGCGGGCGGAGAGCTTGGTGGATTGCTTCACGCGCACCGGCGAGACCATCTGGTCACACAACGTCTCTAGCTCCTTGCGCAGTTCTTCGTCTGCTACGCGGTTGGCCAGCATGCGCAGCTTGGAGTGAGTGGAACGGACCTGCTCCCACTCGGCACCGTTCATGACGTGGCCGCGGGCGGCTCCACCCTTGGACCCATCGGCACGTCGCATGGCGGAATTAACGGCCAAGTCTTGCTCGAGGGTGCGCGCGGTCATCGTCACTTCTTCAATGACCTTGTCGCCCAAACGAACTGGGGAGTGAACGCCGACGTAGAGGACACCGCGAATTTCGCGCTGCACAGTAACGGGCACGGCCACAATGGAGTGCAGACCCTCGTCCTGGATTACGCGGTCGTTCTCGTGCGAGATGGTGGTGGCACGCGTGTAGTCGGATACACCTACCGCGCGGCGAGTGCTCACCACTCGCCCACCCACACCAACGCCTGAGTCAATGATCAGATTCTGCAGCGCTGGGGTACGTAGGCCCACCCACTGCGTAATCTGCAAGCGATTGTCTGGCAGCAGCGTGGCATACATCGTCACCGGAATACCTGTAGCGGTTTTCAGGGACGATAACGCCGCGCGTACGGATTCTTCATCATCTTTGAGGCGATGCGACTCCATGAGACTCTTTCCTCGTCGGGGGTAACCAAGCAGGTGTACCCGTCTTCCCCCCGGGAATTTGGGGGCCAGCGGGCAACTGAGTGGAAGTATAGACAGCATGTGGGGGTAATTCGAAATCGCCCCTGGCTTATCCGGTGTTGTAATCCCACATGGAATGCCCGAATGCCCGGTCTAGAATTTATATACTGACTGGTCTACTTGTGTAGTGTACCCTTGCGTTGTACACGATTTGAATCCAAATCCGATTCCCAAAGGAGTCAATACAATGGCTGTCTACAACAACATTATGGAAACCATCGGCGGCACCCCACTGGTCCGCTTGAACCATCTCACCGAGGGCAAGGGCGCCACTGTGCTTGCCAAGGTTGAGTCTTTTAACCCTGCTAACTCCGTAAAGGACCGCATCGGCAAGGCCATCGTGGAGGCCGCTGAGAAGTCTGGTCAGCTCAAGCCGGGCGGCACCATCGTGGAAGCCACGTCCGGCAATACCGGCATTGCCTTGGCTCTGGCCGGCGCCACTTTGGGCTACAAGGTCATCTTGACCATGCCGGAGACCATGTCCAACGAGCGCAAGGTACTGCTGCGCGCCTACGGCGCAGAGATTGTACTGACCCCAGGCGCGGCGGGCATGCAGGGCGCCGTCGACAAGGCGAATGAAATCGTCGCCGAGAACGACAACGCTATCCTGGCTGCACAGTTCGCCAACGAGGCAAACCCGAAGATGCACGAGGAGACCACCGGCCCGGAGATCTGGGAAGACGCCGAGGGCAAGGTTGATGCCTTCGTTGCTGGTGTAGGCACCGGCGGCACCGTTACCGGTGTGGGTCGCTTCCTCAAGTCCAAGAATCCGGACCTGCACTTGGCCGCCGTCGAGCCGTCCGACTCCCCTGTCCTATCTGAAGGCCACGCTGGCCCGCACAAGATCCAGGGCATTGGCGCTAACTTCGTTCCTGAGGTGCTTGACCGCGAGCTTCTCGACGAAGTCTTTACCGCCACCACCGAGGAGTCCATTAAGGCCTCCCGTGACCTGGCCACCCAGGAAGGCCTGCTGGTAGGCATTTCCGCCGGCGCTAACGTCTCTGCAGCTTTGAAGCTGGCAGAGCGCCCAGAGTTTGAGGGCAAGACCATCGTGGTTGTCCTGCCGGACTTCGGTGAGCGCTACGTCTCCACCATCCTCTTCGAGGACATCCGCGAAGCTTAAGTTACTTCGCTTGAATAAAAGCACCCGCCAACCTTGGCGGGTGCCTTTTTTATGCCAGTACTATGTGGACATGAACATTATGAGCTACATCCGTGAAGACTTAGCGAATGCAAGAGATCACGATCCGGCCGCGCGTGGCGACGTCGAAAATGCAGTAGTGTACTCCGGTCTCCACGCGGTGTGGTCTCACCGCATTTCGCACTGGATGTGGAAGCGCGGCCTGCGCGGGCCCGCACGCATCTTGGCGCAGATTAATCGCTTTTTTACCGGCGTGGAGATCCACCCAGGCGCAACTATCGGCCGCCGCTTCTTTATTGACCATGGCATGGGCATTGTCATTGGTGAAACCGCAGAGATTGGCGATGGTGTCATGCTCTACCACGGTGTCACCCTCGGCGGCCAGGTACTTACCCAGACCAAGCGCCACCCCACCGTCGAAGACAATGTGACCATCGGTGCGGGCGCCAAGGTGCTCGGTCCCATTACGATCGGTGAGGGATCGGCCATTGGCGCCAATGCCGTAGTGACGAAGGACGTGCCCGCCGAACATATCGCGGTGGGCATCCCAGCCAAGAACCGCCCACGCAATCCAAATGAGCGCATTAAACTGGTCGACCCCGACTACTACATCTAAATTCTCTCCCAGCGGCTCACAGGCAACTGTGGGCCGCTTTTTATATGCCTTCTGGGCGCAGCAGGTCGCTGTATTCGGGATTCTTTTCGATAAAGTGCGCCACGGCGGAGCAGGAAGCAATGACTTGCTTGCCGACGCCCCGGGCGTCGTCAAGCGCGGCCTTAATCAGCGGCGCTGACAATCCTTGGCCGCGGAACGCATCCTTGATGACGGTGTGGTTGAACTCGCGGGTCGTGCCGGCATCTACGTAGTAACACGCGCCCGCCTCGACTCCGTCCACGGTAAGGACATAGCGGGACTTATCTGTCTGGTGTGCAATAGCATGTTCCATGTGCCCATACTAAGCAAAAATGGCCCCTCTTACGAGGAGCCATTATTGTGGCCAGAGCCAGGATCGAACTGGCGACCCCACACTTTTCAGGCGTGTGCTCTACCGACTGAGCTATCTGGCCAGAAACCCGAAGGTTTCCGCGACCCTGACGGGACTTGAACCCGCGACCTCCGCCGTGACAGGGCGGCGCGCTAACCAACTGCGCCACAGGGCCATTTTTAATTATGCGTGCGCTCTTGGGCACGGATAGTTACTTTACAGAAGACTCCCAATACTCACCAAATCGGCACGTCATAACACTATTTGGGAGCCTGAAGGGGATCGCTTCCTCCCAATTTCATCTCAAAGCGCTCATAGTCTTCCAGTGCGGCAAAGTGCCGCGAGTAAAGGTCACAATCTCGGTCCACATAGCCATACAGGGCCGGAGCAACATCTACAATGTGGCGCAACTTCAGCCCTTCATACTCTTGCTCGTGAGCTCGGTTAGCAACCTTGCGGTGCACCTCCTCCTCAGAATCTGCGTAGACGAGGAAGAAGTCTTCCCGGTAGAAATTCCTAAGCTCCGAATCCTGCGACACCAGCTCAAAGACGACAATCCCTACGTATGGTTCCACAGTGCTGACTCTCCTAATTCCTTAGTTAGCGCAAGCGTACCAAAACATAAAGCAGCAATCGTAGAAACGATTGCTGCTTTTCTGCGACCTTGACGGGACTTGAACCCGCGACCTCCGCCGTGACAGGGCGGCGCGCTAACCAACTGCGCCACAAGGCCAATCGAATATTAAATTCGTACCAACACTTCCGTGTTGGTACCCCCAACGGGATTCGAACCCGTGCCGCTGCCGTGAAAGGGCAGTGTCCTAGGCCGCTAGACGATGGGGGCCCGTCGCGCTATGGCGACTTCTAGAAATATACTGGAGACCTCACCTAGTTACAAAATCGCTCCCCCAGAAAGATTAGGAACCATGTCTGACCAGCATCAAACGTGCTCCTGTCACGAGCCGCACGTGCACGGATATAACGCAGATTCACAAAGTAAAGATCGCTACCTCGCACGGCTCAAACGTATTGAGGGCCAAACACGCGGCATCCATCGCATGATCGAGGAAGACCAGTATTGCATTGACATTATTACCCAGATTTCGGCCGTGAAGTCAGCGCTAGAAAATGTCTCACTCGCGCTCCTAGAAGACCATATCGAGCACTGCGTGGCCGGTGCTGCCGCCGAGGACGGCGAAGTGGCCACGGAGAAGCTAGAAGAGGCGATGCGCGCCATCAAGAAGATGGTGAAAAACTAAAAGGAGCCACCCTACCGGGTGGCTCCAGTTGTGGGCCCTGTGGGGATCGAACCCACGACCTGCGGATTAAAAGTCCGTAGCTCTACCAACTGAGCTAAAGGCCCAACGTCGTTACATCTTAGCTTGCGACATTTGCAAAGTCCTAATTAGGGGGCGTCGGCAAGCGAAAGGCGCCCAGCTCACCGCTGAGCGCCCGCCAGGACACAGCTAGATTAGCCGCGCATATCGCCCTTTTCCATGAAGTTCACCTGGAAGTCGAAGGCGGTCTTCAAATCGTGCGGGGTGTGCTGGAACTTGTTTTCCTTGGCACGCTTGAAGTAGTCCTCCAGCAGCGGACGGTAGTCCGGGTGAGCGACAGAGATAACCTTCTCCACGCGCTCCTTCGGAGCCAGTCCGCGCAGGTCAGCTACTCCATACTCGGTAATGATGACCATGGTGTCGTGCTCGGTGTGGTCCGTGTGAGACACGAAAGGAACCAGCGCGGAAATGGCGCCATCCTTGGCCACGGACGGCGAGACGAAGGTGGAGATATAGGCGTTGCGGGTGAAGTCACCCGAGCCACCGGTGCCGTTCATAATTCGGGAGCCGGAGACGTTGGTGGAGTTGATATTGCCGTAAATATCGGCCTCAATCATGCCATTGGAAGAAATCAAGCCGACGCGGCGAATGACCTCTGGGTGGTTGGAGACCTGCTGTGGGCGAAGAATGATGTGCTTGCGGTAGCGCTCCGCCTCCGCGTTCATCTTCTCGGCATACTCCGGGGAAAGGGCAAAGGAGGTAGCAGAAGCCATGGTCATCTTGCCGGCATCAATAAGATCAAGCATGCCATCCTGGATAACCTCGGTGTAGGCCTGGATATTTTCAAACTTGGAATCCAGGAGGCCAGCCATCACGGCATTTGGCACGTTGCCCACGCCGGACTGCATGATGAACTTGTCATACTCAAGTCGGCCGGCAGCCACCTCACCCTCAAGGAACTCGATGAAGTTTGCGGCGATCTTTTCCGAGATCTCGTCCGGCTCCTTAAATGGCGCGTTGCGGTCTGGGGCATCGGTCTTGACCACTGCGACAACCTTGTCCTCCGGTACTTCCATGTAGGTGGTACCGATGCGGTCGCCCGGCTTGGTGATAGGGATAGGCTGACGGTTCGGCAGCTTTTCGATGCGGTAGATATCGTGCATGCCCTCGAGGTTGATGGACTGCCACTCATTAATCTCGATGATGATCTTATCCGCAGCCTCAATGTATTCGAGGTTATTACCCACGGCGGAGGACGGGACGACGTGGCCTTCCTCGGTGATGCGCACAGCCTCGATGATGGCTACCTGGAAATCACCGTAGAAGCCCTCCTCTACTTGCTGGCCAGAGTGAGACAGGTGAATGTCCTGGTAGAGCGCGGTGCCGTCATTGAACTGCTTACGCAAGGTGGGATCGGAGTTATAAGGAGAGCGGAAGCGAATCGCCTCAGCTTCCGCGAGGACGCCATCGCAATCCGGAGCAGTGGAGGCGCCGGAGAAGACATCGATCTTAAATTCCTCGCCCTTTTCATGCAGGGCCTTGGCCTTTTCTGCAATGGCGGTAGGCAGGCCCTTAGGGTAGCCAGCGCCGGTAAAGCCGGAAATGCCTACGCGATCACCGTGGTTTACGTGCTGTGCAGCCTCTTCTGCCGAAACTACGAGCTTCTGAAACGGGGCATACGCGATTCTTTCGGACAAGGGTAATCCTCCTTCATCGAGAGACTAGCCAAAATAACGGCCGTCCTAATTAGTTACACAGACCACATTAGCGAATCTTTGCAAGATTTCCACCACATTTGTGTGACCCCCACCCCATAAAACGGAAATAAGGAACGCCACCACTGTGGCACTAGTTGCTATTTTGGCCCGTCTACTAGCACAATTGGGGCGTGAATTTGCGCATTGGACACTACGATCTCTCCTCCCCCGTCATCCTCGCCCCGATGGCGGGGGTAACCAACGTTGCCTTCCGCACGTTGTGTCGCGAGCAGGAATTGGCGCGCACTGGCACGGTTTCTGGCCTCTACGTCTGTGAGATGGTCACCGCCCGCGCGCTAGTAGAGCGCAATGAAAAGACGCTGCACATGACAACCTTTGCTCCGCAGGAGGATCCCCGCTCACTGCAGATTTATACGGTGGATCCGGAATATACTTATAAGGCAGCAAAGATGATCGTGGACGAGAACTTGGCGGACCACATCGATATGAACTTTGGCTGCCCAGTTCCCAAGGTGACCCGTCGCGGCGGTGGTTCCGCTTTGCCATATAAGCGACGCCTCTTTGGCAATATTGTCTCCGCCGCCGTCAAGGCCACTGAGGGCACCAACATCCCTGTTACCGTAAAGATGCGCGTAGGCATTGACGATGAACACCATACGCATCTTGATGCGGGGCGCATCGCCGTCGAATCCGGCGCCGCCGCCGTTACCTTGCATGGCCGTACCGCCGCGCAGCGCTATTCCGGTGAAGCACGGTGGGATGAAATCGCCCGGCTTAAAGAGCACCTAGCGGACACTGGAGTCCCGGTTTTGGGCAACGGCGATATCTTCCGCGCCGAGGATGCGCGCCGCATGATGGAGCAAACCGGCTGCGACGGAGTACAGGTAGGGCGCGGCTGCCTCGGCCGCCCGTGGCTCTTTGCGGAGCTCGACGCTGCCCTTCGCGGCGAGTCCATCCCAGCTGAGCCGACCCTGGGGGAGGTTACCCAGGTTATCCTCCGCCACGCGGAGCTCCTCGCAGAGCACGATGGCGAGGACAATGCTTCCCGCGACATTCGCAAACACATTGGCTGGTACCTGCGCGGCTTCCCAGTCGGCGGCCAAGTCCGCGCGGGCTTGGCCAAGGTGGATTCGCTCGACGCACTGCGAGAGCTACTAGCCCCATGGGCAGATTCCGACGCCCTGGCTGCCGACGCCGACGGTGCCCGAGGCCGCCAAGGTTCGCCTTCCAAGGTGGCATTGCCAGATGGCTGGCTCGACGATCCGGAGGACGAATGCGTTCCCGTCGCCGCAGATATTATGAATTCCGGGGGTTAACCTTATTAGGGCATCAGAGCACCCTGGGGTATATAGGTATCGTGCATTTATCTTCCACTTAAGTTGCGCGGGAATGGAAAGTTTTCGCTATTATTTCTGGCATGCGTGCCGCCTACAGGGAACACTTAAACAACTTCTCCCATGACCTCATCGTCATGTGCGATACCGTGCGCACCATCATGGACAAGGCCTCACAGGCACTAATCCAGGGCGTTTTGGAATCAGCCGAAGAAGCTCTCACCATGACTGAGGAGCTCGATGAAATCCGCACTCGATGCTCGGAGCGCGCCGTAAAACTTTTAGCACTAGAAAACCCCATGGCGCAGGATCTCCGCCAAGTTGTCTCTTCCATCTATATCGTGGAAGACCTCTACCGGATGGGTAGGCTTGCCCAACACATCGCGGATTCCGCACGCCGCCGCCACCCCGATCCCGTGGTGCCTGCGAACTACATGGGCTACTTTGAGGAGCTGTACCGTCTCACTGAAGAGATGGGTTCTGTGCTGCACAATATTCTCGTTACTCCCGACGCGGATCTATCCGTGAACCTTCGCGCCGATGACGACGCCGTGGACGATATCAACTCTCATCTTTTGCGCCTCCTGACCCAGCGCGAGTGGGAAGGATCCGTCCGAGAAGCAGTGGAGACCTCGCAGATTACGCGCTATTACGAGCGCTATGCCGACCACTGCGTTTCGGTTGCCGGCCACATCATCTATTTGATCACTGGGCTGCTGCCCCACGACTATGCCAAGAAGCTAGAAGAGAGCAAGAAGGACGCGGAGTTCGAGGCCCGTATGGCCGAACTAGAGCGTCAGTTCCGCCGCTAAGGAATAGAAACTAAGAAAACGGGCCGGTTCGAATGAACCGGCCTGTTTTCTCGGACAATCTCTCTACTCTTTAGCCAAAGCGGCCAGAGATATAATCCTCGGTCTCCTTCTGGGAAGGATTCTCGAAGATCTTGGTGGTGTCATCGAACTCCACCAGGTGGCCCGGCTTGCCGGTTGCTTCCAGGGAGAAGAAGCCGGTCTTATCAGACACACGGGCTGCCTGCTGCATATTGTGAGTCACGATGACGATGGTGAAGTTCTCCTTCAGCTCGTGGATAAGGTCTTCCACGGCGAGGGTGGAAATCGGGTCCAGGGCGGAACAAGGCTCGTCCATGAGCAGCACCTCTGGCTCCACGGCGATGGCACGGGCGATGCACAGACGCTGCTGCTGACCACCGGAGAGGCCGCCGCCCGGCTTGTCCAGGCGGTCCTTGACCTCGTCCCACAGGTTGGCGCCGCGCAAGGACTTCTCCGCGACTTCCTTGAGCTTCTTCTTGTTCTTCTCACCGGAAAGCTTCAAGCCTGCCACCACGTTGTCCTCAATGGACATCGTGGGGAACGGGTTAGCCTTCTGGAAGACCATGCCGATGGTGTTGCGTACGGATACTGGGTCGACCTTTGGCCCGTAGATATTGGTGCCATCGAGCAGGATTTCACCCTTCACCGAGGCGCCGGGAATGACCTCGTGCATACGGTTGATGGTGCGCAGCACGGTGGACTTACCGCAGCCGGAAGGTCCGATGAATGCGGTCACGGCTTGGGCCGGGATCTGCATATTCACGTTCTGCACGGCGTGGAAGTCGCCGTAGAAAATGTTCACGTCATTGAGCGCGAGCTTAGACATTTGGGAGTTTCTCCTCTAGCAAGTGTATGGCGGAATCGAGTGTTACGGCGTTTTACTTCTTAACCGAGAACTTTGCGGACACGATGCGGGCCGCAATATTGAGGACGGCGATGAGGATAACCAGCGTCAAAGCTGCACCCCAGAGCTTGTCCAGCACAGCTGGCTGAGCGCCAGCCTTGTACATATCCAGCATCATCAACGGGAGCGAGGACTGAGATCCCTTGAAAGCGTCCCAGTTGATGACGGAGGAGGAGCCAACCAAGACCAGAACCGGCGAGGACTCACCCATCACACGGGCAATCGCCAGCATGATGCCGGTGACGATGCCGGACAGGGCGGTAGGCAGAACGATACGGGCGATGGTCTTCCACTTTGGTACACCGAGCGCGTAGGACGCCTCACGCAAGTCCATTGGGACCACGCGCAGCATCTCTTCGGTATTGCGCACCACAATCGGAATCATCAGCAGTACCAGGGACAGCGCCACGGCGAAGCCGGAGCGGCCGAAACCGAAGAGGGTGATCCACATGGCGAAGATGAACAGAGCCGCAACAATGGACGGCACACCAGACAGGATGTCCACCATAAAGGTGGTGACGCGGCCAAGCCATCCACCCTTGGAGTACTCCACCAGGTAAATAGCGGTGAAGATACCGATAGGAATGGAGATGACGGAAGCCAAAATGGTTTGCACGAAAGTACCCACGATTGCGTGGGCAGCACCGCCGCCAGCCGAGCTATTCATGATGCCGCGCTGGGAGGCGGTCCACCACTCAGGGTTGAGGATTACGCCACTACCGCGAGCGATGAGTTCCCACAGAACCCACACCAGCGGGACCATAGCCAAAATCATTGCGCCCCAGACCACTGCAGTGGCGATGTTATTGGCCATCTTGCGGGAACCGGAGATGTCCAGGAATGTCGCGCCGCCTTGGGAGGCAGGCTTGGCATTAGTTGTCGTAGTCATTGATCCTCCCCTCCTTACTTCTTCTTCACGATGGCGCGGGCAATTGCATTGACCACGAAGGTCAGCAAGAACAGCATGAGGCCGGCGGCGATGTAGGCACCAGCGCGCATCTCGTTACCGAACTCGGCGGATGCCAGGGCGATGGCCGTGGCGAAGGTCGTGCCGCCATCGAAAAGCGAGAAGCGGAAGTCAATCAGCGGGGAGACGACCATGTACAGTGCCATGGTCTCACCCAGCGCACGGCCCAAGCCGAGCATGGAGCCTGCGATATAGCCGGACATGCCGAATGGCAGCACGGTCATGCGGATAACTTCCCAACGGGTAGCGCCCAGCGCCAGGGCGGATTCCACCTGGCCTGGAGGGGTCTGCACGAAGACCTCGCGGGCGGTAGCCGCGATGATCGGCAGAATCATCACTGCGAGCACGATGCCACCAGTGAACAAGTTGCGGCCAGTTGCAAAAGACGGCGAGTTATCGAAGACATGGAAGAGGAAGAAGCCACCGGCCCAAGACTCCATCCAGGAGTAGAAGCCGGATAGGGCCGGACCGAGGACCTGCCAGCCCCACAGACCATAGACAATGGAGGGGACCGCAGCGAGCATGTCCACCAAGAAGCCGAGTGGCTTGACCAAGCGGGCAGGCGCGTAGTTGGACAGGAAGATGGCAATGGCCAGGGCCACCGGCATAGCCAGCAGGAGGGCGAAGACGGAGATAAGGACGGTGGTGCCGAACATGGTCGGGATACCGAATTTCATCGCGGAAGTATCGGTGGTCTCCCAGCGGCCACCATAGGTAAAGAAGCCCATGATACCGCCGTCATTGACTCCCAGGGCGGGAACTGCACGCCACAGCAGGAAGGCGGCAATAGCCGCAATCATGACGGTAATAAGTGTTGCCGAAGCAGTGGACAGGAACTCAAAGACACGATCGCCTGGGCGCTTTACGCCGCTATTGGAGCTGGTGGTAGCTACCTCTTCGTGTCCGCTGGTGGAGACTCGCTCGGCAGCGGTGATATTCGCGTCCGCCTGCTCTGGAGCCGTGGTGAGATTATTGTCTGCCATGAGACTGTTAATCCTTTTCAGCGTTGAAAATGGAAAATATCGTTACATACCTGCGCCCCCAAAGCGCGAATCGTGTGCGGCAGTGGGGGCGGGAGGTATTAAGCTTTTACAGCTTTAGCGCTTACTGCAAAGCGTCAACAGCAGCCTTCAGCTTGTCCAGGTGAGCACCCTCAACCGGGATGAAGCCCTGCTCAGCCAGCTGGTCATCCTGGTGATCCAGGACGGTGGTGAAGAAGGACTTGACCAGCTTGGAGGTCTCCTCATCGTAGCCCTTGGAGCAGACGATGTTGTAGGTGGTCAGGATGAGCGGGTATGCACCCTCGTTATCGGAGGAGAACAGTGCCTCAGAGTCAACAACCATGTTGTGCTCGGAGTCGGTCTTCTTGAACTCCAGGTTTTCCAGAGCCTTGTTGACGGACTCGGTGGAGAGCTCAACTGGGCCGTGGCCGAAGTCAATCTTGGCCTTCTTAACGCCCTCGCCTTCCTTCTGGTCTGCGAAGCCAGCCTCGACGTAGGTGATAGCACCGTCGATGCTTGCAACCTGGTCAGCAACGCCGGAGGAACCGTTAGCGCCCTCACCAACAGAATCCGGGAACTGCTTGCCCTCGGAGTTCCAGTCGCCCGTAGCGGCCTTCAGGAACTTCTGGAAGTTTGCGGAGGTACCGGACTCGTCGGAACGGAAGATGACGGTGATGTCCTTGTCCGGCAGGTCGGTGCCCTCGTTGTCAGCGGCGATAGCCTTGTCGTTCCACTTCTTGATTTCACCCTTGAAGATCTTGCCCAGGGTCTTGGTGGAAAGGTTGATCTCGGTGTCACCCAGGTTGTAGGCGATTGCAACCGGGCCGATGGTGGTTGGCAGGTGCCATGCCTCGTTGCCGTCGCAACGCTTAGCGGCAGCCTCAACCTCGCCCTCGTCTTCCTTCAGGGCGGAGTCAGAACCAGCGAAGTCAGCCTGGCCGTTGGTGAAGGCCTCAACGCCGGCGCCGGAACCGGAAGCGTTGTAGGACAGGGAAGCGTCTGGGTGATCCTCAGAGAACGCGGTCTGGAAGTAAGACATTGCGTTCTGCTGGGAGGAGGCGCCGTCGCCGACGAGCTCGCCGGAGACGTCTTCGCCGCCAGCGGAATCGGAGGAGGAGCCAGACTCCTCAGAGCAAGCTACGAGAGCGGTAGAGGTTGCGGCTACGATGCCGAAGATTGCGGCAGTGCGCTTGAAGTTGCGAATCACGGGAAAACCCTTTCCGGTGCAGATCAGAGATTGATTGTCCGAGGAAACCGCATCTCCTAGAGAGATATTTCCTGCATCCCGCTCCGCCTTCTGGGGCGGGATGCAGGTGCACAGGTGCGGTTAACTCACATGGTGTAAAGCTATCCGCAGGATCTGACCAAAAGGGTTCTAGGAGGTGAACTCTGAGTGAACAAACACGGCTCACCCCATGACTTTAATCACACGCGCCCCATACAACGTGTTCTTCATCAACTTTAAAGCCTAGGCGCTCATACGCCTTGAGCGCCGGTTCATTATCCGCTTCCACATAAAGAATTACGCGCTGAGCTCCCTTTTCTACCATTCGGCGCAGACCAATCTGCAGTAGCGGTCCGCCCAATTTCTTGCCGCGATAGTCCGAAGCCAAGCCCACCACGTAGACTTCTCCGAACCCTGGGGTTTCCTCCGCATGCCACTTCGTCCAGTGAAAACCGGCTAGGACCGACTCACCCGTGGTATCCCATAGAAAGAGCACGTCAGCGGGGTCAAACCAGTCCGCTTCCATACCGCGATGCAGGCGATCTATATCCCAGCCACCTTGCTCGGGATGCCAAGAAAAGGCCTCATTATTTGCCTTGAGCCACTGCTCCTCCACAAACTCCTGCCTCCATTTTGCTACCGACTCGGAGTAATTGAGCGCCGTCAAAGGCACGTCCTCGGGACGGGCGACAGCAGCGAGCTCTTCTCCCCCAATACCCATAACCACTAGCTTACGGGTGACCTGCAGACTTCGGGAGTGTGCCAGGGCCTGTGCGGCCGGCAGGTTCCCGTGGGCCCAGGCCTGGAGATTGGGGGTTTCCGCGGCGGCGTCGTAAAGCAAAGCCCCATAGCCCTGTCCGCGGAAATCTGGGGCGATAAATAGCTCGGCGGTGGAACCATCCAGCCCAGCCACGCCGCACGGCTTCTTATCTACCCACGCCACCAAGTGGCGATGCTGCAGGCGGGAATCAGTGAGGCCATTAAGGAACTGCTCTGAAAGGGGCGCCATTCCATCCACACGTTCGGCCTGCTCAGCAAGCTCTTCTAGGCGGCTCGCCAGCTCCGGGGAGTCCGGCAGGTTTTCTTCCGTGATACTAAAGGCATTGCTAGTCATAGACCCCAGA
Source organism: Corynebacterium sp. LaCa117 (assembly GCF_046717765.1). Taxonomy (NCBI): domain Bacteria; kingdom Bacillati; phylum Actinomycetota; class Actinomycetes; order Mycobacteriales; family Corynebacteriaceae; genus Corynebacterium; species Corynebacterium sp. LaCa117. The sequence goes on from NZ_CP177102.1 coordinate 2,204,852, forward strand.
ATACGTAGGGTAAGAATGAAGGGGTGAGTGTTCTAAGAATTGACCGGCGCATCGTACACATCCTCCTCGTGGTGTGCGTACTCATTGCGGCCTGGGTGGCGGATGCCTGCGTGGCTATGCACACGGAACACAAGGTGGCACAGGCCGTAAAAGCCAATTCACGGCTGGAAAATACGCCAGATGTCTATATCGGTGGCACCCCCTACGTGTGGGCTGCGGCCTCGAAGGAAATTCCCTATTTGGAGGTCAAGGCGCTCGACGTGGAGGTGCCCAAGCTGGGAATGGTCAATGCTTCGACCGTACTGCGCGATATTACAGTCACCCCAGAACAAGTAATGAACGGCGATATTGAGGGCGCGCCCGTTTCTACCTACTCGCGCGGCATTTCCTTAGACGGGGTGGCGTTGGGCCGCCTGCTGGGAATTACCGATCTATCCATTGCCAACCCAGACGATATCTCCCCTTCCGGTGGCACCTCCGCGGAAGCTGAGCTGACAGGCACTCTGCCTGGCGATACTCACAAGTCCACCGCCAAAGTCACCCTCCGCTTAGTCGGGCCGGAGTTTCGCATGCAGGTCTATGACACCGATGACGAGCGCCTGCAAAAGGCCTTTTCCCTCAACTTTGATACTCGCCAGCTTCCGCTTCCGGCCCAGGCTACCGCGGTGAAAATGCAGGGCGGCACCATCTCCTTCGAAATACAGCGCCGCAATATCAAGGTGCAGCTGGCCCAACTCTCTCCTCTGGAGATTGAAGGCTCGGAGCAAAAGGCCGTGGAAGAGGCAGAAAAGAAAGCCGCCGACACCAAGCACCGGGTGGGACCTGCGCCGCAGGCTAGCGCAGGCGGATAAAGTCCCGGAGCACTTCCTTCATCGTGCGCTTATGGACTTCTCTCCTATCCTGCGGGGCGAATACCTCGATGGCTTCCTTCACGGAGGCTAAGGTAACGGCATCGAAGCGCCCCTCAGATTCCCCGTCGGCCTGGAAGCGCTGCGGTTCGCGGCAGACCAGTTCGACGCGCATGGCATCGTCGAAGGCCACGGTCTTTTCTTTGGTGAGCTTATTGAGCCATCCACGTTTATCGGCACCAAAGAGGTGCAGCAGGCCGACGACGCCGCCAAGTCCGCTAAACTCCTCCAGGCCAAAAAGGGCAAGGCCCTCATCAAAAGAATTGCGCGGATTGGTCACAACCGGCAGAGGGCCTAGGAAGGTCCACGGGTTGGTATTGGAGGTAAACATGAGCGGCACATCGTCTTTGCGCAGCTGCTCGCCGGTGCTGGATTCGGCCTTAACCGCAATATGCGGTGGATTCTTCCGCGCGCGGCTCCACGCCCGAATGGCAACATTGAGATAGCGCAGTGGAGTGGCAGAAAAGCCTTGCTCGCGCGCCCGGTCCACGCGTGCCAAAACATCCGCATCCAAGCCGAAACCAGCATTGACGGCAAACCAGCGATCGTTCCACGTGCCCAGGTAAATGGTGCGACGGAGGTTGCGCTCCAGCATGCGCGCCAATACGTGAGTGGCTTCCACCGGAGTGTTGGGAAAACCTAGAGCGCGCACGAAAACATTGGCAGACCCGGTAGGAATTACGGCCAGCGCGGGGATGGAGTGGGGGTCGGGGCGCTGCCCATCGGCCGGGCCGAGGAGCCCGTTGACTACCTCGTTGACGGTCCCATCTCCGCCTACAGCGATAATGACGTCATAGTCATCCCTGGTCATTCCCTTGACCATCTCTTCGGCGTGGCCGGGGTAATGCGTAAATTGCACTTTGAGGCGCAGGCCTTCTACCGCCTGTAGGCAGGGAACGAGTTGGCGGAAAAGGGCGTTGGTTTGTGAGGTCGAGTTGGGATTCGAGATCATCAATGCATGCACGAGGCCCAAGTCTAGTAGTTAAATAGGCGGGTTCACGACTAGGCTGGACGCCCATGAGCGAAAATAATAATGAAACCACTCCCGAAAACATCGAAACCACCGCGACTTCCCACCCGGAAAATGACCCGGGAAAGCTCAACGGCAATGATGCTGTAAACCAAGCCGCCGAGCAGTGGAAAGACGCCGCTAGCCGCAATATCCCCACTCTCGAGCTGGGCGATACCCCGGTACCGGACGATACTGCCAACCTGCGCCAGGGCCCATCGCTGCACGACGGCCTGCTAGGACTGCTCCCCCTCGTGGGCGTCTGGCAAGGCGAGGGCCAGGCACACGATACGCAGGGCCAGGAATATACCTTTGGCCAGCAGCTGGTCATCGCCCACGATGGCGAGAATTACCTCACGTTTAGCTCCCGTACCTGGAAGATTGATACCGAGGGCAAGCCGGAAGGCCCCTCCGTGCGCGAGACCGGCTTCTGGCGCATTTCTGAAAAGGATGAAATCGAGGTCACTTACACCTCTTCAAACGGCATTGTGGAAATCTTCTACGGCGAGCCGTTCAATGACCGCGCATGGCAGCTGGAGTCCGCCTCCACCATGGTCACCGAAACCGGACCGAAAAACCTGGGGCCAGGCAAGCGCATGTACGGCCTGATGCCCAATAACAACCTGGGCTGGGTAGACGAGCGCATGGTGGATGGTGAGATGCGTCCCTACATGTCCGCGGAGCTCACCCGTATCGCTGGCTAGTCCCCCAGCGCTTTATCAATAAGGTCTCGAATGACGTCCACGTTATCCGGGGCCTTTAATTTTTTGCCATTAAGCCGGGTGACCCGGGCGGCAACGCGCACCGAGGACACCAACCATACCGAGTCTGCTTTTTCCAAATACTCCACGGTCAGCGGCTTGGCTTTGCAGCGATAGCCCTCCTTAGTGGCGTGGGCGAAAAGGGCCGCCTGCGTGGTTCCGGGAAGGATGCCGCGGCCGGCGGCGGTGCGCAGTTTCTCTCCCTTGACGGCCACCACGGTCGAGGTTGCGCCCTCGAGGATTTCTCCAGTGTCCGGATCGGTGAGGATGAGATCCTCAAAGCCCTTATCTCGCGCCATGCGCAGCATCGCCATCGTGGCCGCATAGTTGAGCGTCTTGGCGGGTAATTCCTCAGCTACGTGCCACAGGCGCGGGCTGGTCATGACGGCTACGCCGTGCGCGCGCTGTTCTAGGACCCTTTCCTCGATGGGTTGAACCACGACCCAGGCGCTCGGCCTTCCCGTAGAGGCGCGCCCGCGGGTATAGGTCCAGGTGCATTTAGCATCCCCTGTCTCTTCCCCGCAGAAATCCGCAATTGCAAGGCGCGTGGCTTCTTCCCACTTCTCTATAGGTGGTTCCGGCAGATTCATGGTGCGCGCCGAATCGCAGAAGCGTTGCGCGTGCCGCTGCAGGTTAGCGGCTTTTCCTCCACGTACGAGCAAGGACTCAAAGATGCCATCGCCGCGGGTGACCGCGGCATCATCCGCATAGACGAGAGGCAGCGTGGGCATGTGCCTGCGTACCGACCCTCCAAAGGGCTCCACAACGTAGATGACCGGCTCTTTTCGCGGCGAGAACTTCATACCTTTGATTATGCCCTACCATCGGTAGTTGTGAGTTATTCTTCGCCTCTTCTGCAACGCACCGGTGCCGCGGAGCACCAGGACGCAACCGTACTCGATGCCCAAGGCGTGGCCTGGCACTATGGCAATCCACTGGGTGAGCAACGGGCTGCCGATGGCGGCACCATAGTCATCGACCGCTCCCAACGCCGCGTCATCCGTGTCAGCGGCAAGGACGCCGCCGAGTTTCTTAATAATTTGCTTTCGCAAAAGCTGGATACCGCCCCCGTGGGCTTTAGCGCCGGTGCCCTTGACCTAGACATCCAAGGACATATCCTCCACCACATGGATATCGTCCGCACCGAAGACGCCTTTCTTATCGACGTCCCTGCGGCCCAATTCGACTCCCTTTTCAAGTTCCTCACCATGATGGTCTTTTGGTCCGAGGTCACCGTAGAGGAAGCCGATATCGCCATCCTCACTCTCCTGGGTGAGACCGATATTGCGCCCCCACCCATGGTGGAGTTTTCCCGCCAGGTTCAGTGGACCGGAATCAATCGCGTTGACCTGGGAGTTCCGCGCGAATCCTTGGTTGAGGCAACGAAGTTCTTGGAGGAATCCGGCGCGCGACTGGCCGGGCTTATGGCGTTTACCGCCGAGCGTGTGCGGGCCCGTGAGCCGGAGCTGGCAGCGGATCTAGATAATAAATCCATCCCCCACGAGGTACCGCAGTGGATTAGCCGTAGCGCAGATAATCCGGCCCACGTCCACCTCAATAAGGGCTGTTACCGCGGTCAGGAAACGGTAGCGCGCGTGGAAAACCTCGGCCGCTCTCCTCGCCTATTGGTGCAGCTACACCTCGACGGCTCAGCCCCGCAACGGCCGAATGTGGGCGATGACATTACTTTCAATGGACGTAAGGTAGGCCGCATCGGCACGATCGTGGATGACTGCGATTTTGGCCCCATTGCTCTAGGCCTCGTGAAGCGCTCTGCGCTGGACGCCGGCACCCTAGAGGTGGGCGATACGGCGGCTTCAATTGATCCTTCTTCCATCCCCGAAGATGAGGGCCCCAAGGCCGGACGTGAGGCGGTAAACCGGCTGCGCGGACGTTAGATCTCCCACTAGCTAGGGGGCGGTGCGGAATTTTTTCGTCACACAGGCTATTGTGTCTTACAGGAAGATACTCAATAGACAAGTCGATGGGGCGCCCAAGAATCCCTGGCGCGCCCTACTAACCCAAGGGGGTCATGCACATGGGACGCGGACGCGCAAAGGCAAAGCAGACCAAAGTTGCACGCCAGCTCAAGTACAACTCACCCGAGATGGATATCGAGTCCCTACAACGGGAACTCGCCGCACAGCAAGAGGGTGACTCCCGCGATTATGAAGAGGATGACCCATACGCCGACTACGTCGATGAATGGGATGACGACCGCGACGAACGCTAATCTTCCGCTCGCCGCTGGATAGTTCAAGGGCCCTAGGATTTCCTAGGGCCCTTCCTCATGCCCTCCCCTGGCGGGGCAAGGCACTTTTAGAAATTTGGGTGCTCGCCGTGCATGAGCACGCGCGGCTCTTCGCCAGACGCGGAGCGAACGGTGCCCAACTCCCAGGCATCGATGTGGCGCGCGGTAAGCATTGCTAGGGCGCGGTCGCGGTCTTCAGGGTTGACCACGGCAATCATGCCCACGCCCATATTGAAGGTCTTCTCCATCTCAGCCAGCTCCACCTTGCCCACTGAGGAAATGAGCTTGAAAATCTGACCCGGGGTCCACGAAGCGCGGTTAATATCGGCGGCTAGGCCTTCCGGGATGACGCGCTCAAGGTTGCCGGCCAGCCCACCGCCGGTGACGTGGCAGAAGGTGGATACAGAGCACTCACTGGCCAAAGCCAGGCAGTCCTTGGCGTAGATGCGGGTAGGCTCCAGCAGTTCCTCTCCGAGGGGACGGCCGAGTTCCTCCACGTGGCCGTCGAGAGGCATGCCAGCCTGCTCCAAAAGGACGTGGCGGGCCAAAGAGTAGCCATTGGAGTGCAAGCCGGAAGACCCCATGGCGATGAGCACGTCGCCATCACGGACCTTATCGGGGCCGAGCACGCCATCAGCCTCCACGACGCCTACCGCGGTGGCGGAAACATCGTATTCATTTTCTTCCATCATGCCGGGGTGTTCGGCGGTCTCGCCGCCCAATAGCGCGGCACCGGCCTGCACACACCCCTCGGCGATGCCCTTGACTACCTCGGCCACCTTTTCCGGCACGACCTTGCCCACGGCAATATAGTCCTGCAAGAAAAGCGGCTCCGCGCCGCAGACGACGAGATCATCGACGCACATGGCGACCAAGTCGATGCCGATGGTGTCGTGCTTGTCCATGGCCTGGGCCACGGCCAGCTTGGTGCCAACGCCATCGGAACCCGCGGCCAAGATGGGCTCCTTATAATCGCCGAGCTTAAACAGGCCGGCAAAGCCGCCCAAGCCGCCTAGGACCTCCGGGCGGGTGGCCCGCTTGGCGTGCGGGGCGAAAAGCTCAACGGCGCGGTCGCCCTCTTCGATGCTGACGCCGGCTGCGGCGTAGGTATTGTCACTCATGGTTTCAAAAGTCCTTTGTTATTCGGTGCCGAGCAGGGTGCGCACGGCGTCTGCATTGGGGTTTCCGGCGGGCAGGCCGAGCGGGTACTCGCCCGTGAAGCAGGCGGTGCACAGCTCGGACCGGGGCTGCTCGGTGGCGGCCACCATCTCCTCAACGGAGACAAAGCCCAGGGAATCGGCGCCGATGGTGTCACAGATGGTGGCGCAGACGGTTTCCGGATCGTCGGAAGGGCTGGCATTAGCAATCAGCTCACCTGGGGAAGCGAAGTCGATGCCGTAGAAGCACGGCCACTTCACCGGTGGGGAGGCGATGCGCACGTGCACCTCGGCGGCACCGGCCTCGCGCAGCATGCGGATGAGAGCGCGCTGGGTATTTCCGCGCACGATGGAATCATCCACCACGACCAGCTTCTTGCCGTTAATGACCTCGCGCAGCGGGTTGAGCTTCAAGCGGATGCCCAGCTGGCGCAGGGTCTGAGTCGGCTGGATGAAGGTGCGGCCCACGTAGGCGTTTTTAACCAAACCGTGGGCGAAGGTGATTCCCGATTCGCGGGCATAGCCCACGGCGGCTGGATTACCGGATTCGGGAACCGGGATGACGAGGTCCGCGCCCTCGGCCGGGTACTCGCGGGCCAGGCGGCGCCCGATGTCCACACGGGAGGCATTCACGGAGCGCCCCTTGATATCGCTATCCGGACGAGCCAGGTAGACGTATTCGAAGACACAGCCATGCCGCTTGGCCGGCGCGAAGTTTACGGAGCGGATGCCAGCCTCATCGATGGCGACGAGTTCACCAGGCTCAATCTCGCGGATGAACTGGGCGCCGCAGATATCGAGCGCACAGGTTTCGGAGGCCACGACCCAGCCCTTAGCCAAGCGACCAAGGACAAGCGGGCGCACACCGTGCGGGTCGCGGGCGGCATACATAGTGTGGCCATCGGTAAAGGTCAGGCAGAAAGCGCCCTTAACGCGCGGGAGCAGATCGCGGGCGGAGTCAAAGACGGAGGTGTCTTCATCCACGCCATCGGCAAGCAGCATGGACAAGCACATGGAGTCAGAAACGGACTCCTCGTGCGGCTTAATGAGGTCGCGTTGCACGGCCTCCTCGCGCAGCTCCAGGTAGTTGACCAGATTGCCGTTGTGCCCAAGGGCAATGTCTACCCCGGTGGAAGAGGTAGAAAACATGGGCTGCACGTTGGACCATTCCTTGCCGCCGGCGGTGGAATAGCGCGTGTGGCCCACCGCTACGTTTCCTTGGAGGGCAGACAAGGTGGATTCATCAAAGATATTGGCCACCAAGCCCATGTCTTTGAAGACGACGATACGGTCATCATCGCCCACTGCAATGCCAGCGGCCTCCTGGCCGCGGTGTTGCAGGGCGAAGAGCCCAAAGTAGGTTAGCTTGGAGACTTCCTCCCCAGGAGCCCAAACGCCATAGACGCCGCATTCTTCGCGGGGCTCCTGCTCATTGTGATCGTCAAGATTGGTGATACTAGGAGTATGTACTTCTACCACGGCGTTTATATTAGCCTGTCGCGCCGCCGGAAACTAACGGAATGAGCGGCAACCACTGCGCAATTTCGCTCGCGCGAGAGCCGGAAGCATCGACGCGACCAGTACTTACGGCCTCTTCCCAGTCCGCCAATCCGGTGACAAGACGCAGCCAGGTCTCCGGGTCGGTCTCCACCACATTGGGTGGGGTGCCGCGGGTATGGCGGGGCCCTTCAATGCATTGCACCGCAACAAATGGGGGTACGCGCAACTCCACGGAGTGGCCCGGCGCGTCGGCTTCGAGGGTGCGGGCGGTGCGGCGGACGGCGTCGGCAAGCAGGGCTCTACCAGGCTTATCGTGCTCCGCCGGGGCGGCAATCCAGTCTTTGATGGCCATGACGGCCGCGCGGGTGGCAGCGGGATCGACGGGCTTTTTCATAGCTACATCATAGCTACTGTTATGTTGTTGTTTATGTCACCTACGCCTTCCGTTGCGGAAAATCAGAAATCGCCGGCGCTGACGCTGCGCTTTATGGCATCGCCAACCGACGTCACCATGGCCGGCGCCCCCGGCATCAGCGGCGGACGCGTCCTGGAATGGATTGATAAGGCCGCCTATGCCTGCGCCGTCCAGTGGTCCGGCCAGTACTGCGTGACCGCATACGTGGGCCATATTCACTTCACCCGCCCCATCCCTTCCGGGCACATCGTGGAGGTGCGCTCGCGCATCGCCATGACCGGCCGGTCTTCCATGCACATCGTCAATGAGGTGCTCTCTGCCGACCCGCGCGAAGGCATCTTCACCCGCGCCTGCGATTGCCTGGTCATCTTCGTAGCCAAGGACCCTGCCACTGGCAAGTCCACCCCGGTGCCGCCTTTCATCCCGGAGACCGATGAGCATTGCCGCGTAGAAGAAGCAGCCAAGTCCCGCATTGAGCTGCGCAAGGCCATCGAGGCGGAGATGGAAAAGCAAACCTACGACGGGCCTTCCGATGCGCCGCGCATGGTCAACCGCTTCCTGGCCAAGCCCACCGACGTCAACTGGGGCGGCAAGGTCCACGGCGGCACCGCCATGCAGTGGATCGATGAGGCCGGTGCTGCCTGCACCATGGAGTGGTCCGCGGAGCGCACCGTTGCGGTGTACGCCGGCGGCATCCGCTTCTACCGCCCAATTTCCATCGGTGACCTCATTGAGGTCGATGCCCGCATGATGCGCACCGATACCCGCTCGATGCAGATGTCTATCCACGTCCGCTCCGGCAACCCCCGCGGCGGCCGCGAACACTTGCAAACCGCCATTCACGCCACCGTGGCCTATATCGCCCTAGACCACGACGGTCAGCCACAGGTGGCCCGCCCCTTCCACCCGCACACCGAGGAAGACAAGCGCCTGGCCGAGCACGCGACCCTCCTGCGCGAGCTGCGCGCCAAGTACTCGCCAAAGCCACTGGTGGTGGCGCCGTCGAACCAGCACATCGATTAACTGCTCTCCCCTCGTTTCGGTGTTAGCAAGTCCATAGTGGCAGCGGGCTCCCCGCCTTTCTGCTTTAGATGGACGTATATGCGGCCGACGATTCTCGCCGCCCGCTTTCGCCTCCCACACACAGAAACGAGGGAATATGCACACCTCAACAATGCGTCGCTCGGCCCGCGCCGGCCTTGCCTTAGTAACTTCCGCATTCCTCTTGGCGTCCTGCCAAAATCCGGATAGCCGCCCGGAAGAGGAGACTTCGGCCACCGCACCCGAGTCTTCCGCGCCGCAGAGCGCCACCAGTTCCACGTCTGCAACCACGGAAGAAACTACCGAAACCTCTGCAGCGGAACACGAGGGTCCACGCGCCGCCGCCGAGGGCCACGTGGTGGTCCTTTCTACCGGCGGCACCATTGCCAGCACACACGATAAGACAGGCGCGGTGGTGCCCACCGTTACCGGCTCCAAGTTGGTGGAGCCACTTTCCGGCACCTTTGACAAGGACAAGCTCACGTTAGAGGTCAAAGACATTGCCAAGCTGGATTCTTCCGCGATGACCTTGGACGATACCGATACCATCATCGAGGCCGTAAATAAGGAACTACAGCGCGATGATGTCGATGGCGTAGTGGTCACCCACGGCACCGATTCCATGGAAGAGACCGCCATCGCCGTCGATACCTTCCAGGACAGCGATAAGCCGGTAGCCCTTACCGGAGCGATGCGTCCCTTTGATGACCCGGATCCGGATGGTCCGGACAACTTGGCGCTCGCGGTCAAGACCGTCACCGATCCCGCCAATAGGGGCCGCGGTACCTTCATTGCCTTTGCGGATCACGTTATCCCGGCCCGCGGCGCTTTTAAGTCCGATACGGCCAAGGCCGATGGCTTTGCCAATAACAATGGTAAGAAGCAGCCTCAGCGCCCAAAGGCTCTGAAGTTTAAGCCGCTGGGCAATACCCGCGTCGATATCATTGCCGCCTACCCCGGCGCGCCGGCCGACCTTATCCAGCGCTCCTTGGACAGCGGCGCCGAAGGCATCGTGATTGAGGGAATGGGCGCCGGCAACATCGGCGACGAGCTAGCCCAAGCCGCTAAGGCCGCGGCCAAGAAGGTTCCGGTTGTGCTCACCACCCGCGTGGATCACGGCCCAGTGGAGGGCATCTACGGCGGCGCCGGTGGCGGTGCCACGCTTGCCGACGCCGGCGTTATCTCCTCTGGCACCCTGCGCGCTCCCCAAGCACGCATGCTGCTAGCTGCTGCGATCAGCACCGACACCGATCCCGCGAAGCTCTTCCCCGACGCCGACTAAGCAGCCCCCTGAACCACAACCATCCACACCGCCACGAGGTGCACCACCGCCGCCGCAATCGTCGCGGTGTGGAAGTGCTCGTGGTAGCCGTAGTAGCGCGCGTTGCGCCCCGGCCACTTAAAGCCATAGACCAGCGCGCCGAGCGAGTACACCACGCCGCCGGCAAAAAGCAGCCAGACCACAGCGGCCCCCGCCTGCGTCCACAGCGTGGGCAAGAGCGGCAGCACCAACCAGCCCAGCGCTAGGTAGACCACCACGTCCAGCCAGCGCGGGTGGTTGATCCACACCAAGTTGAGCACCACGCCCAAAATGGCCCCACCCCAAGCGACGGCCAGCATCCACGCCGCTTGCACTGGCGACAGCACGATGAGGCACAGCGGCGTATACGTCGCCGCAATAAACACCGAGATGGTCGCGTGGTCCGCTCGCCGCCACCATTGCACGGCACGAGCACTCGCCCACGGGTAGCGGTGATAGAGCGCGGAGACTCCAAAAAGCCCTACCAGCCCTACGCCGTAGACAGTCACACCAAGCCCCTGCCACCAGTGCAGCGTCATCCACGCATAGGTAATGAGCACGGTGGAGGCAATCACCGACAGCAATGCTGCAATCGCATGTCCCCAGCCACGACTGAGCGGCCTAGGGCCACGATCTGCCATCCAGTAAGTGCGCTGGACAAGGCCCGGCCCCGGCGCGCTATTCGCATGGATCTGTGCCACGAGGTACTTCCCTTCTGCTAGCCGCAACGAACCCCAACAAGAAACCTACGATACCGTAAGTCTACGGGTGTAGCCGGAGGGCTTCAAGGAAAATCGCCTCGAAATGCTGCTAACTTTCCACAGCAGAACCTTCCTCTACCAGCCCATCAACAATGCGCACCGTCTCCATCGCCACGCGCGAGACCTTGCCAATTAGGTCCACGATGTAGCGCGGATTGCCCACCTCATCGGCCCAATCATTCGGGTCATTGACAATGCCGGAGGTCTTGTCTTTCCTGACCTGGTAACGGTCAATCAGCCAGGCTAGAGCTGAGCGCGAGCCAAGCATATACTTATCCGCCTCCGCAGGAATACCACCGATGGTCACCTGCTTGTTGTAGATCAGGTTGGTCACGTTATTGACGTTTTCGCCCGTTTCCGGATCCTTACGCTTGGCCCGTTTCATCTTCTTAACGCGCCACGTCTCACGGTCAGACTCATCACCCTTGACCTGAATATCCAGCGGCCACGGTTCCACGGACTCATAGTTCACGTGCAGGTCCATCAATTCTTTACCGGCTGTAACAAACTTATCGAACTCCCCTCGAGAAGACGGCGCCTCAATATGCGGCAGCGTCTTCTTCAAATCCGCGGCGTACTTCGTGCGGTAAACAGGATCATGCAGCTTGCCATAAACAAAGTGGAAAATATCATCCCCGGTCACATCATCACCCAACGTATCGCGATACAACTGCTTAATTTCATCGGTGATGTTATCCACACGCACGTAGCCATCGACGACCTCACCTACTTCACCGTAGATGCTGGTTTCAGCATGCTTTACGACGCCGCCCTCAACGAACAATCCACCGTCTCCACTGTCACTAGGCTTCCAGACAAAGCGTGACAGAAACTGCCCCGAATTCTGAAAATGCAGATTCGGAATGGAATCTGTTGCCAAAACCGAAAACGCAGAATTGGACGATTTACCACTAACGTAGATTCCAATATTAGGGACCACCTGCCCCGGGAAGGTTTCCCTGACGATTTTGGCTCTCTCTAGGTACCCCTCACCTACATACAAATTCTGTTTATAAAATGGCCGATAAAGACTATCCCGGACCGCCCCATTAAGGAATTCAAGCTTTTTCCCTGCGGTCTTTAGCCGAGCAAATCCGTCAGACCATTTAATTTGAGACTTATCAATTTCAGCTTCACCCCCTTCATACGAGTTAAAATAAGAAATCGAATTCTTTATATTTCGCAACAACTTTCCTCGAGATGATGCATAAGCCCAAGCGTCCCTGTTAGTACTAACGCCGGGCTGAGAGGCTGCAAAATAGCCCTTTGATTTTTCACCAGAAAGTGGAATTCCCTCAGAAAAGTCTCCCGTTCGCTGACTAATCCAGTCCCCATACTCATTGGGGTGCAGCTCGATCCAATCAATAGAACCGATTGAAGAGCGAGCAACAATTTCAAGCTTTTCCTCGGCAGATAAAAAATCACCGATATCTTTATATTTGAGAGTAAAATCAGACTTGTTCGGATTCTTGACAGCAATTGTAATGGCAACAGACGCTCGAGAACCCGACCCAAAGACTTTCCCACCTTCTTTAGCTGATTCTTCCCCAGCCGTTCGCTGATTTCCCCTCAAGTTGAATACAAAAACATCAGAGAATTCTTCTTCCATGGAACGCCTCATTCCATCGGTACCTAACGAATCAAGCCAGCCACCGTTGGTTACAAACGCCACGATTCCCTTTTTCCCAACCCGGTCAGAAGCGAGTCGAAATGCCCGAATATAGGAGTCAATCTTTACCTTCTTGGCCTCCGTACCTTTTCGATAGGTTTCACGCACCCTCTTATCCAGACTGTCATAAGCCACCTGACTCCTCTTTTTCGAATCAGACCACGGCGGATTGCCAATCACAACATCAATTGCCTGTCTTTTTTGACGTTCGATAGATTCATTGTTTTCAACAAAAACTCTTAAGTCTGGACGATCGCTTTCTTCGTACACTTGAAACGAGTCAGCCAAAGCCATGTTGGCAAACGGATAATATTTCCTAACCTTCGAGCCGCTGGGAGTATCAGCCGATTCAATTAATGTATTATAAGTTGTTTCAATGTTAGCTATTGATATATAGTAAGCGAGGAGTAGTATTTCAGAAGCAAACAACTCACTTGCATATTTGCGTGCAAGATCATTGGGTTCAATTAACCCTGATTGAAGAAGGCGTACCAGAAACGTCGATGTCCCTGCGAACGGATCTAGAATACAAACACCTTGGTCTGTCAGTCCCTTGGCAAAGTGCATTCTGGAAACTTCATCTGCAGCACGAAGAATAAAATCGACAATTTCTACAGGTGTGTAAACAATTCCCATTTCCTTTGCTTGCTCTTTAAAAGCCTTGCGGAAAAAACGTTCGTAAAGTTCCTTGACGATCTGTTGTTTTCCTGAGGCTGAATTCACTTCAGAGGCACGGACACGGACCGACTCGTAAAACTTCTCCAATGATTCCGTTTCCGTATCTAGATTGGCCTCCAGCAAGGCGTTGACCATTTTTTCCATTACTTGTGCAACAGGGTTATGAGTAATAAAGTCATGGTTTTCGAATAGCGCGTTAAAAACCGGTGCAGTAATCAGGTGTTGCGAAAGCATCGAGATAGCATCATCCTCACTGATACCATCGTTGAGATTATTACGGAGCCCTTCAACAAACTCCTCGAATTCCTTGTGAAGATTTTTGTCAGCGCCATCGAGGAGAGCATTAATGCGAATGATTTGGTTCTCCGCAATGGTGGCTACATCATCAGCCCAATCCTCCCAATAGGTACGGGTTCCCACCTTGTCCACCAATTTGGTATAGATAGCTTCCTGCCACTGTTCAAGGGAAAACAGTGCAATTTGTTGAGTGATGGAAGTAAGATCTTCGAAAGCTTCCGGAGAATTTGCCCGGTCTGCATCGTTTAATTGGTCAGATTTGGGCTTGTTTCTGCCATCCCCTTTGTCGCCCGGGACATAGGCTACTTCTATTGGAAGTTCGTCCTTGTCACCACCACGGTTGAGACCAATCGAGTTCACCTTGGCATTGAATCGATCATCGTGTGCACGCAGAGCGTTTAGAATTTGCCAGACAACCTTGAATCGTTGATTGTCATCCAATACCTGTGAAGGCGATACGTTTGGCGGGACTGCTACTGGCAAAATGATGTAGCCATAGTCCTTTCCCTTAGATTTGCGCATTACACGCCCCACGGATTGAACTACATCCACCATGGAATTTCGCGGATTGAAGAACACAACCGCATCCAAAGCTGGCACGTCCACGCCTTCGGACAGGCACCGTGCATTGGTGAGCATACGGCTTTCGTTCTCATCCGCAGGAGACTCAATCCAAGAAAGCTTGGTTCCACGCTCCATCGCGTTCATTCCGCCGTCAACGTGCTGAGCAGAAACGCGTAAGTCTACGTTGGTCAGGGACACATCACTGAGAACGGCATTGTCTCTGAGCAGCTTTTGATGCGTGCCAATGAGGGACGGATAGCTTTCAGAGATGAGCTTGGACGTTTTAATGTCTTTGGCAAAAGCTACTGCACGCTGCATAGGTTTGGCGTTTTCTTCGAATCCACCTTTCTTACCCTGCAGCTCACCGGAGCGCTTAGCCAGACCATTCCATGCACCAATCATCGCCGTGGCCAACGAGAGGTTAATCTGATTGTCCTCAGTGCGCGCCATAGCTTCTGCCGCCACTGACTCGTCGACGGTCATGACGAGGACCTTGTAGTCCGTGAGCAAGCCCTTGTCTACTGCCTCACCGAAACCTAGCCGGTAGAACTCCGGTCCATAGATTGCTTCATCATCCATAGAGGTCAATACAGCGGAGTGCTCAGCCGCCTTGCCTTTCACAGTATCGTCGTAAAGACGCGGAGTCGCAGTCATGTAGAGGCGCTTGTCCGCTTTGACGTAATCCGCATCGTGGATGCGGACAAAGTTGCTGGCATCTTCACCTGCCAAGGTGATGCCGGTGGTGCGGTGGGCCTCATCGCAGATGACCAAATCAAAATCATCTAGGCCCTGCTGCTGTGCTTCATGGACCGCCGGCAAGGACTGGTACGTAGAAAAGACGATATTGAGGCCCTTAGCACGCTTGCCAGAAGCAAAGCGCTGCGTAATTTCCTCACCGTCCGTAGATACGGGAACTTCGAGGTCATAGACCGCGATGTCTTCCGCCTTCTTTGAGACCTTGGAATCCGAGCACACCGCGAAGGCACGCATGTCTAGGCGGCCTTGAGCGGTCCACTCCTTGAGTGTCTGCGACAACAAGGAAATGGAAGGAACGAGGAACAGAATGCGAGCTTTGCCACCATTCTCTTCGGCGACGCGCTCCGCCAGGCGCAGCGCGGTGAAAGTTTTACCGGTACCGCAAGCCATGATGAGCTTGCCGCGATCATGGGTCTTAAATCCTTCAATGGCTTTATCAATGGCCGTTTGCTGGTGCGGGCGCGGTTCGAAAGTTTCGCGCTGTGAAAGGTTGATTTGAATATTTTTGTCCCGAACCTCAGAGCCCGGGAACGCCACATCCCAGTTGATCGGGGACTCGGCAATGGTAGAAATTCCGATGCGGCTGGTGGGAATCATCTGGTTGGCCAACGCCGCTTCCGCATGTGAAGACCAATGATCCGTGGTGGAGATAATCATGCGGCTGCCAAAGTATTCGCTGCCGTTTTCGGTCTCGAAAGAATGCCCTGAGGCCTCAAAGAAGGAATCGAGATGAGATTTCTGGATACGCGCATTGGAAGCGTAGAACTTGCACTGGATGGCCATCCACGTGCCGTCATCTACGCGGTGGGCGACCAGGTCGATGCCAGTATCAGCGGTGCCACCGTTGTAACGCCAATCAGTCCATCGGTAGACCTCATCGAACTGTGCTTTCAGCGTGGGATCGGTTTTGAAATAGTTGACCATTAGCTTTTCAAAAGCTATGCCATACTTCGCCTTTGGTTGGTTTTCGCGCAGTTGATCCAGTACTTCAGAGAACTTTGACATACCAGTATTGTGCCTGATGCTACCCGTCGCTTTGTCCCAAACACCCTTTTCACCTTCCAAGCACCCTAATTGTTTTCTACTGGAACGCACTGCGCTCCTTAAACTGCTTAGACGCACTTTCCTCAATTCTTCGAGTATCCTGGCACGATGAACTATCAACCATTTTCACGCGAATCAATTACCGCAATCGCGAGAGCCATAGGAGATACTCAACATGGCCTAACTGGCTCAGAGATCGGAGACCTATTAGCAGAACTTGACCTTTATGATCCCGGGCCTATAACCAAATGGAGACGAATAGACGAAGCATTCTCGGACTGGCAGAAGCGCTATGGGACAAGCGACCGGGTAATTACCTTTCTCACTCGCGCTATGCATCTGGCACGCTACACTGATAACCAGGAGCTGTTTGAAAAGCGTCGAAGCCTTTTGAATCCACCGCTCTCAATTGAGGGAATGAGGATTAACGAGAACGGTAGGGTGGCTCGGGCGAAACAAGCAGAATCGCTTACTGAGATTCAGAAGCTTACAAATTCTGTCAAAGCAGAGCTAAAACGACGTAAAACTCACGAACAAGTTCTTATCTACTGTGAGGAAGAGGTCCTACGCCATGGATATTTCCATGCCATCCTTGAAGCATCTAAATCAGTTTTCGACCGACTGAGAGAAGCCACGAGCACTGATCTTGACGGCGCAGCTCTCGTAGATAATGCTCTCTCGGTGAAACATGGTGTACTAGCCATCAATTCTTTGGCTACTAGCACCGAACGGAACGAACAAACGGGCCTTTGCAATCTCGTGAAGTCTATTTCAGGAATGTATCGAAATCCTGTCGCGCATGATCCGCGGCTAAAGCGGGACGTGGCAGAGGAGGAACTTCTTGAAGCCCTAACACTCATCTCGTATGTCCACCGCAGACTAGATGACGCTCACACAAGAAGTTCCTGAGCATTCTCCATCTATTGCGTGTCTCAAACTCGACATATTTCATAGCTAATCTCAGAACGCAGGCCTTAAGGGCACAGGCCTCTGAACCTCAACCCAATCTCCCACCCGGTAAGTTAATTTCAGAGAAAAGAAGGCCCAACCAATAGTGGTTGGGCCTTCCTCCCTTTGAGTAGCTCACGCAGCGCAGCCGCTGCTTAGTATTATTCCACTACAGAGTTAGCACCCACAGCATGGTCAAAGAGGTCCGGCAGGGTGGCGGACCAGGCGGAGACCAGCTGGGAGATGGCGACGGACTCGCCGCCGAGGGTCAGTGCACCGGTTTCGGTGGTCTCACCCACGATGGTAGCTGGGATGCCCAGCTCGCCGGCGCGGGAAAGCACTTGATCGGCGCGGTCGGCGGTGGTGGCCACGAGCACGCGGGAGGCGGACTCGGAGAAGGCGGCGACGAACTCGTCCTCGTGGACCGCGGTGAGGTCCAGGTTGAGGCCGAGGCCGGCGCCGTCGGCAGTAGCACCGGCGCGCTTTGCCATCTCAAAGGCGGTGACGGCAAGGCCGCCCTCGGAGATATCGTGTGCCGCGGTGAGCAGATCATTGCCGTGGAAGAACTCGGCCAGGCGCTTCTCGTTGGCCATGTCTACCTGCGGGGGCAGACCATTGAGGGAGGAAGCGTCGGAGGTATCGGCGCTGACCTGCTGCCAGATGGAGCCACCGAACTCGTCCTTGGTCTCACCTAAGGCGATAAGTACTTCCTTCTCCCCCACGGTGCCCAGCTCGTTGCCGATGACCTTGTGGACGTCATCAATAACGCCCAGCACGCCCACCACCGGCGTAGGCAGGATGGGCTCCTCGCCGGTCTGGTTGTAGAAGGAGACGTTGCCGCCGGAGACAGGGATGGAAAGCTCCACGGCGGCGTCGGCAAGCCCATGCACAGACTCGCGGAACTGCCACATCACGTCGGGGTTCTCCGGGGAGCCATAGTTCAAGCAGTTGGTAATCGCGACGGGCTTGGCGCCGGTGACGGCCACATTGCGGTAGGCCTCCGCCAGCGCGAGGCGGGCGCCCATGTTCGGATCCAGCTTGGTATAGCGGCCGGAAGCATCGGCAGACACGGCCACGCCGCGGCCGGTCTCCTCATCGATGCGCAGCACACCGGCATCCGCATGGTGGGACTGGACGGTGTTGCCGCGTACGTAGCGGTCATACTGGTTCATGATGAAATCGCGCGAGCACAGCGCCGGGGAGGACACGAGCTTCTGCAGGGACTCAACCAGGCCGCGCTTGTCGGTGCCCTGGTACTTCTGCAGCTCATCCTGCCACTCCGGGCGGGCATACGGGCGGTCATACTCTGGAGCCTCATCCGCAATGGTGCCGGCCGGGGCATCCACGACGACCTCGCCCTGGTGGCGGATGACCAGGTGGTTGCCCTCGGTGACCTCGCCAATCTCGGCGCAGGTGACGTCCCAGTGCTCGCAGATTTCGCGGAACTTCGCCACGTTCTCCGGAGCCACAACGGCGCACATGCGCTCCTGGGACTCGGAGGCGAGGATCTCGGCCGCGGTCATATTCTGCGCGCGCAGCGGCACGTTATCCAGGTTGACCTCCATGCCGCCATCGCCGGAGGCAGCCAGCTCGGAGGTGGCGCAGGCCAGGCCCGCGCCGCCCAAGTCCTGGATGCCTACGACCACGCCGGCGTGGTAGAGGTCCAGGCAGCACTCGATGAGGACCTTCTCTGCGAAGGGGTCGCCTACCTGTACGGCCGGCAGCTTGCGCTCGGCGCCGTCCTCGAAGGTATCGGAGGCCAGCACGGATACGCCGCCGATGCCGTCCAAGCCGGTGCGGGAACCGAAGAGCATAACTTTGTTGCCCTTGCCGGACGCAAAGGCAAGCTTCAGATCCTCCACTTTGAGGGTGCCCACGCACAGGGCGTTGACCAGCGGATTACCGGCATAGGTCTCATCAAAGACGGTCTCGCCGCCAATATTGGGCAGACCCAGGGAGTTGCCGTAGCCGCCGATGCCGGAGACCACGCCGGGAAGGACGCGCTTGGTGTCGGGGGCGTCGGCAGGCCCAAAGCGCAGCTGGTCCATCACGGCAATCGGGCGAGCGCCCATGGCCATGATGTCGCGGACGATGCCGCCCACGCCGGTGGCCGCACCCTGGTAAGGCTCCACGTAGGAGGGGTGGTTGTGGGACTCCACGCGGAAGGTCACCGCGTTGCCGTCTCCGATATCCACCACGCCGGCGTTCTCACCGATGCCAGCGAGGATCTTCTCCCCCATCTCCTCGGTCATGGTCTCACCAAAGTAACGCAGGTGCGTCTTGGAAGACTTATAGGAGCAGTGCTCGGACCACATGACGGAGTACATGGTCAGCTCCGCATCGGTGGGGCGACGGCCCAGGATATCGTGGATGCGCTGGTACTCGTCGTCCTTCAGGCCGAGCTCCGCGTAGGGCTGCTGCTCGTCCGGGGTGGACTGCGCCTTTTCTACGGTGTCATTATGAACGGTCATGAAAATGGCCTCCTTAAACCGCCGGCGCCTGCGCGACGGCCTTGATGGCGGATACGAAAAGTCCCAGTCCGTCGGTGGATGGGCCGGTTAGCGTGTCAATGGCGTGCTCGGGGTGCGGCATAAGGCCGACGATGCGGCCGGACTCATCGCTCACACCGGCAATGCCGTTGACGGAACCGTTGTAATTATCGGTATAGCGGAAGACCACGCGGCCCTCGCCCTCGATGCGGGCGATGTCATCATCGCCGGCCTGGAAGCGGCCCTCGCCGTGCTTGGCCGGCACCAGGATCTTCTGACCCTGCTCAAACTCGCTGGTCCATGCGGTGGTGGAATTGGCCACCTCGAGATAGGTATCGGTGCAGTGGAAGTGCAGGCCCTTATTGCGGGTCAGCGCGCCTGGCAGCAGGCCCGCCTCGGTAAGGATCTGGAAGCCATTGCAGATGCCGAGCACCGGCATGCCCTGCTTCGCACGATCGATAACGGACTGCATCACCGGCGCGAGCGCGGAAATCGCGCCCGAGCGCAGGTAGTCACCATAAGAAAAACCGCCCGGCACTACTACCGCATCCACGCCGTGCAGATCGGTATCTGCGTGCCAGAGGCTTTTGACCTCTGCGCCGGCGGTGCGGGCAGCGCGAGCGGCATCCACATCATCCAGGGTTCCGGGGAAAGTGATTACTCCGATTGTGGCGGTCACTTACTTGACCTCCAGCCCAACAACCTCGTAGTCCTCGATGACGGTATTGGCCAGCAGCGTGGCGGCTACCTTCTCCATGTCCTCTGCGGTAACGGAGTCATCGACCTCGAGCTCGAAGCGCTTTCCCTGGCGCACATCGCTGACACCGGATACCCCGATGCGACCCAGCGCGCGGACGACGGCTTGGCCCTGCGGATCCAGAATCTCCGCCTTGGGCAT
The DNA here is from genome assembly GCF_046717765.1 of Corynebacterium sp. LaCa117. Classification (NCBI taxonomy): domain Bacteria; kingdom Bacillati; phylum Actinomycetota; class Actinomycetes; order Mycobacteriales; family Corynebacteriaceae; genus Corynebacterium; species Corynebacterium sp. LaCa117. The sequence continues at coordinate 2,225,298 of NZ_CP177102.1, forward strand.
GACATTGACAACTACACGAGCCATGAAATATTTGCCTTACTGTATGGGGCTTTGGTCTGCGCGGCTTAGTTTAGTTGGCACCCCCGCCTTTTACCTAGACTCACCCCCGCAGTGTGGGTTTCACCCCGGTTGGGCAAACTCTACGTGAACCCCAAACGACGCTCTGGCAAACTTCGGCGCGCGCTCCAGCCTGGCCCGGCGCGGCCCTCTACTAATAAATAACGCACACTGTCGCTCTCTTTTTAAGGTTGAATCTATGTCTTCTCGCCGCCTGGGCGCGCTGGCACTTGCCACCGCCTTGTCTTCTGCCGCCCTTGCCGTTCCTACCGCCACGGCCGCCACCGATGGCTCCGCCGCAGTCATCTCCGAGGTCTACGGGGGAGGCGGCAATAAGGGCGCTGCCTTCACCCATGACTTCATCGAGCTCTATAACCCCACCGATGCCCCGATTGACCTGACCGGCTACACCGTGGAGTACTTCTCCGCCTCCGGCAATACCGGTGGCAAGGTGAAGCTTTCCGGCACGATCGCGCCGCACGGCTACTTCCTGGTGCAGGGCGCGGCCGGCAATGGCGCGGGCGAGGCCCTGCCTGCCCCAGACGCCGAGGGCAACCTCAACATGTCCGGTTCCAAGGGCTCCGTGCAGCTTGCCGACGCCACCGGTACCCCCATCGATGCCATCGGCTACGGCGCCGCTTCCCTGAAGGAAGGCACCGCCGCCGCTGGCCTGTCCAACGCCAAGTCCGCCTCCCGCGACGCCGAGGGCACCGATACCGATGACAACGCCGCCGACTTCACCACCGGCGCCCCTACCCCGACCAACTCCGGCAACGAGGCCCCCGCCCCGCAGCCAGAGGAGCCGGCAGAGCCCGAGCAGCCTACTCCCGAGGGCGTCACCGCCATCGCGGATATCCAGGGCACCGGCGCCGAATCCCCGCTCAAGGACCAGACCGTGGCCACCGAGGGCGTCGTCACCGGCGTGTGGTCCGAAGGCGGGCTCAATGGCTTCACTATTCAGACCGGTGGTACTGGCGCCGAGGCCACCGACGCCTCCCAGGCCATCTTTGTCTACATGGGCGATAAGCCGGCCGATCAGTACCCTGCCCTGGAAGATTCCGTCGAGGTAACCGGCAAGGTCTCCGAGTTCTATGGCTCCACCCAGCTCACCGCCTCCACGGTCTCGCAGCTCGATACCCCGCTGGAGAAGGTCACCCCACTCAAGGTGGACCAGCTTCCCGATGGCTCCGAGGCCCGCGAGCCCTTCGAGCACATGCTCATCCAGCCTGGCGAGCACACCGTGACCAATAACTACGCCCTCAACCAGTACGGCGAGGTTGGACTCGCGCCTGGCAAGGAAGCCCTGCGCCAGCCTTCCGATATCTTCTCCCCCTCCACGGATCCCAACTCCGATATTCAGAAGCTAACCAAGGACAACGCCGATAAGCTGGTCACCCTGGACGATGGCCGCACCCGCGACTATCTCAAGACCGACCAGAATACCCCGCTGCCGTACATCGCCCAGGATGATGCCCAGACCATCAAGTCCCTGCGCACCACCGATACCGTGACTTTCCAGCACCCCGTCATCGTGGGCTTCTCTCATGAGCAGTGGCGCTTCCAGCCCACCACCCCGGTCACCGGCAACACCAAGAGCGCAGACCTGCCCATCTCTTGGGAGGACTCCCGCGAGGCCGAGCTCCACGCCATCGATGACGTCAAGGGCGAGTACACCATCGGCGCCTTCAACGTGCTGAACTACTTCACCTCCCTGGGCGAGGAATTCGGCGGCAGCGCCTACACCGACCGCGAGGGCAATAAGGTCACCGTCAATCGCGGTAAGACCCGCGGCGCCTATACCCAATCCGCGCTGGAAGACCAGGAGCGCAAGATTGTCGCCGCCATCAACGGCCTCGATGCCGATGTCATCGGCCTTTCCGAAATCGAAGATGGCTACGCCGTTACCGGTGACTTCACCCAGCGCGATAAGGCCCTCAAGCACCTGACGGAAAAGCTCAACGAGGCCGCCGGCTCCGAAAAGTGGGCCTTCGTCCCCTCCCCTTCCCAGGACGCCGTACCGAGCTCCCCGGACGTCATCCGCACCGCGTTCATCTACCACAAGGATGTGGTCAAGCCCGTCGGCGAATCCCGCATCTTCCAGGATGATCGCTTCACCGGCACCGCCCGCGAGCCGCTCGCCCAGGAATTCCAGCCGCTAAAGGAGGGCGAGGAGTCCTTCGTTGCCGTGGCCAACCATTTCAAGTCCAAGGGCTCGGTGGCCAAGGGCGATGCCGATTCCGGCGATGGCCAGGGCAATAATCCGAACGTGCGCAACGCGCAGGCACAGGCCGTCCTCGATGCTCTGCACAAGCAGGAGGACTGGAAGGATAAGCCGCTTTTCGCCCTCGGTGATTTCAATACCTATACCCACGAGACCGCGCTCGATGTCTTCCGCAACGATGGCTTTACCGTGCCCGCCGAAAAGTATGAGGCCGATCCCTCCTACCAGTTCTCCGGTCTGCTTGGCACCCTCGACCACGTGCTGGCCAATAAGGTTGCCACCGGCACGCTTGACGACGCCCAAGTGTGGAACATCAATGCCGACGAACCCGTCGCCTTCGAGTATTCCCGCCGCAACTACAACATCGTCGACTTCTACGATGACTCCCCGTTCCGCGCCTCCGACCACGACCCGGTCAAGGTCGGTTTCACCCTCGGCGCGGACGACTCCGCCGGCCAGCCAGACGATCCTGCGGATGACCCTTCAGACAAGCCTTCCGATGAGCCAGGTAAACCAGAGGACAAGCCCTCCGATAAGCCTTCTGAAAAGCCGAGTAAACCTGCCACCGGCTCTAGCTCCAGCACCAGCTCCGTCGGCGCAGGCATCGCCGCCGCCATCGCGGCCATCGCCGGCCTTGTCGCCATCCCTGGTTTCCTCGCCGTGACCGGAAACCTCCACAAGGCCATCCCGGCCCCGATCTGGGGCATGCTGCCGCAAGAAGTAAAGAACTTCATCACCAGCCTGCAGCGCTAATCACCCATTAGCCCTAGCCCCGCAACTTCGGAGGAAGACTCCCTAGCGGCGGGGCCTTTGGTCATTTCACGACTTTCGTCCATATAAACCACCACAACCGTCGACGGAAATGGGCGTTTATATGGACGAAAATCGCGAAGCTGGGCTTATTGCTCCGCGGAGCCTCTGACGAGGGAATGCGCGGGCTATTTTGGAAGATAAGCGCCGTAATCGGCAGGGGTCGCGCCGGCGTTGATGGCCCGGTCGGCGGCTTTGACGAAGTCATTGATTACTTTGCGGTCATCCAGGTTGCGGCCGGAAACCGACAGGCGGACCGTATTGCCACGCTGGGCAGAGCGCTCAGCAGCGCGAATAATGTTCTTGCGCCACCACTTGGCGGAACCGAAGCCTTCACCGAAGGACAGGTTGCGGGCTTGGTGGAACTTACCGGAATTAATCTGGAGGATGCCGCGGGTAGAGGCGGCTACCTCGAACTTAAACTGTGGCAGGACCTGCAAGGTGCCGGGAGACATGCGCCAGCGCGGTGGCGCGAAAATTGTGGGCTCGAAGCCGATCTTGGCCATCTGGCGGGTCGCACCCGCGAGTCGCAGCTTTGCCTCGTGGGAGTCGAGATTCGCGAACTCCGCTCGACGGCCCTGTACCGAGCGATCGAAACCGTTCAGGATGAGAATGCGGCCGGCATCGGCTTGGTCTTGAAGCCACTTCTTGGTGTCTTTGTCTTTGGCGAGGTGCCAGTTGCCGTCGATATGCGGGGCAATTAGCAGGGAAACAGGAATCTCCTCCCGATCAAGGATCGAGAGGAGCCGGCTAGCCTGCTTCCGTGTGTCATCAAAGATGCTGGAGATAGATACCAGAAGGTGGCCATTCATAAGGAAAATTATCGCACAGGAATTTAGGATTCGCGCGCTGGCCCCCTATCCGGGTTTTACTTCTCCAGACCGGTGGCCTTGTTGATGGTCCACGCGTACTCGAAGGCATTCTGGCGCCACTTTTCATAGCGACCGGACACGCCGCCATGGCCTGCGGCCATTTCGGTTTTGAGCAAGAACTCGCCGCCGGTGGCCGTCGTTCGCAGCTGGGCGATCCACTTGGCCGGCTCAACATAGAGCACGCGGGTGTCATTGAGCGAGGTAATAGCCAGGATATCCGGATAGTCCTTGGCCTCGATATTCTCGTACGGCGAGTAGGACTTCATATAGTCATAGACCTCAGGATCATGGTACGGGTCGCCCCATTCCTCCCACTCAGGCACGGTAAGCGGCAGTTCCGGCATAAGGATAGAGGTCAGCGGATCCACGAACGGAACAACGGCTTGGATGGCGGTAAAGCGGTCAGGGGCCATATTGGCGATAGCACCCATAAGCATGCCTCCGGCCGAACCGCCCTCGGCCACCATTTGGTCTGCGGTGGTCACGCCTCGGGCGATGAGGTCATCGGCGACGTCGATGAAGTCGGTAAAGGTGTTTTTCTTCTTAAGCATTTTGCCGTCGTCGTACCACGTGCGCCCCATCTCGCCGCCGCCGCGCACATGGGCAACCGCAAAAATCATGCCGCGGTCCATCAGGGACAGTCGGGTCACGGAGAAGGCCGGATCCACGCTGACCTCGTAGGAGCCATAGCCGTAGAGCAGAGTCGGATTCGGCTGGGTGCGGTCAAGATCGGCGCGATGGACAATGGAGACGGGGATGTCAGTGCCGTCGGCAGCCGTGGTCCACAAGCGGTAGGCCACATAATCATCTGGGTTATAGCCACCGGGAACCTCTTGCTCCTTGAGCAGGGTGTATTCGCCAGTGTCAACGCGGTAATCGAAAAGCTGCGCGGGCTGGGTAAAGGACACATAGCTTACGCGAAGCACGGGCGCGTCCCACTCCGGGTTGCCAGATACGGACACGGTGAAGAGTTCTTCGTTGAAGTTGAGCTCCTCGAATTCGCTAAAGCCGTCGTTCACACGCATGATGGCGGCGCGGCCGATGCCGCCGCGGCGGTAGCCCACCACAATCTGATCGCGGTAGGTGTCCACGCCCTCGATGCGGGTGGTCTCCTCGTGAGGCAAGAGCGTCGGCAGGTCACGTAGGGTGGGCAGCTCATCCTTGGCCTTGGTATATCCGACCTCGAAGTTGGGGCCGGTGGCGTTGTGGGTGACGATCCAGTAGTCCTCGCCCTTGACGACGGCGTGATCGACGTCGTAGTCCACGCCAGATTCGCGCTCCCACAGCAGGCGGAAGTCGCCCTCGGGATTGTCCTCTTCGAGCGCCCATACCTCAGAGGTCACCTTGGAGCTTATGCCAAGGAAGAGGTACTTATCAGAGCGGGCGCTGCCGATACCGACGTTAAAGTGCTCATCCTCTTCCTTAAACACCTGCACGTCCTCGGACTGCGCGGTGCCTACCTTGTGGCGCCAAATGGTATCGGGACGCCATGCATCGTCGACGGTCGTGTAAAAGATATAGCCGTCGCCGGCCCAGGTAGCGCCGTAGAAAATGCCTTCTAGGTGGTCGTCGAGAAGCTCGCCGGTCTCCAGGTCCTTGATGTAGAGTTCAAAGCGCTCATCGCCGGCAAAATCCACCGAATAGGCCAGGTAGCGGCCAGAATCAGAGATGGAGGCGGCACCGAGCGCGAAGAAGTCCTTCCCCTCGGCCAACGCGTTGGCGTCGAGGATAATCTCTTCTCCGTCCGGGGTGCCTTCCTCCGGGATAATCGGGGCGGTCCAGGGATCAGACCCCTCCTCAACTGGAAGGCGGCAGGAATAGCCGTAGCTCTTACCCTCCTCTGTGCGGCCGTAGTACCAGTAATCGCCGCGGCGGGAGGGCACGGACATATCAGTCTGTTTGATGCGGGACTTAATCTCCTGGAAGATATTCTCCGTCATCTCCTCCAAGTGCGCGGTCTTCGCCTTGGTGTAATCATTTTCGGCGTTGAGGTAATCCAGGGTTTCCTGGGATTCCTTATCACGCAGCCACTCGTAATTATCCACGAACTCCCGGCCGTGGAAGGAACGGGTTACGGGGTGGACGGCGGCTACGGGGGCGGATAGATTCTCGTTGCTCATGCCGTCCCACTGTACGCGTGGCACCCCGTGCTGCGGGAGCTCCGGCGGGGAGTTAGTCCTCGGGCGAGAGGAAATCAGCGAAATGCTTGCCGGACAGCCGCTCGTAGGCCTCGATGTAGCGCAGGCGGGTGGCGGAAACGACGTCGGCAGGCAGCTGAGGCGGGGTGCCGTCGGCGGCTTGGTCCCACCCGGAGGCGTCGGAAGTCAGCCAATTGCGCACATACTGCTTGTCGAAGGAAGGCTGAACCTCGCCCTCGACATAAGAATCAGCCGGCCAGTAGCGGGAGGAATCTGGGGTGAGGACTTCATCTGCCAACACGAGCGTACCGTCCTGGTCGAGGCCGAACTCGAACTTGGTATCGGCGAGGATGATGCCCTTTTCCTCCGCAAGCGCGGCGGCCGTGGAATAGATGCGCAGGGTGGCCGCGCGTAGCTCCTCGGCGCGCTCGGCGCCTAGCTTGTCCACCACGTAGTCGAAGGACACGTTCTCATCGTGCTCGCCCTGCTCCGCCTTGGTCGCCGGGGTGAAGATGGGCTCGGGCAGGCGGGAAGCCTCAACCAGGCCATCTGGCAGCTCGATACCGCACACGGTGCCGTTGGCCTTGTACTCCTTCAAACCGGAGCCGGTGAGAAAACCGCGGGCCACGCACTCGAAGGGCAGCATGTCCAGCTTCTTAACTACCATCGCACGGCCGAGGCACTCGGCAGGGATGCGCTCATCATCGAGCGGGCCGGCCAGGTGGTTGGGGAAATCGATGGAGTCGAAAAAGAACTTCGAGGTCGCGGTCAGCACGCGGCCCTTGTCCGGGATGGCCGGCTCTAAGGCGTGGTCGTAAGCGGAGATGCGGTCCGAGACCACCATCAGCAGGGTGTTCTCGTCTACATCGTAGATATCGCGGACCTTGCCGGAGGCAAGATGGGTATATGAAGAAAGCTCAGGACGCATGACTTTCATTCTAGCGCCCAGGGGTGGCGAGCACGTTTCGATCAAATAAGCCCCGGAATCCGCGCGGGATCCGGGGACTATTTGATCGAATTGCGAAGGGGGCTGGAATTACGAAGGGAACCGGAAAAGCGAGCTAGAGGATCTCACCCGGGGTATAGGCGGCGGCCTTGGGGTGCTCGCCTACCAAGGCGTTAATGCGGTTGAGCACCTGGTTGACCTGGGACTCGGCAGCGCCGATGAAGGCGTGCTTATCGGCCAGGGCGGCCTCGAGGTCGGACTCATCCATGGGCAGGCGGTCATCGGCAGCAAGGCGCTGGACCAAGTCCTGCTCGCCGCCGTTTTCGCGCATATTAAGCGCAACGGCTACGGCGTTTTCCTTGATGACCTCGTGGGCAGTCTCGCGGCCCACGCCGGCACGCACGGCCGCCATGAGGATGCGGGTGGTAGCCAGGAAGGGCAGGTAGCGCTCCAATTCGCGGTCAATCATGGCGGGGAAGGCGCCGAACTCGTCGAGGACGGTGAGGAAGGTTTCGAATTGGCCGTCGAGGGCAAAGAAGGCGTCGGGAAGCGCGACGCGGCGGACGACGGAGCAGAAGACATCGCCCTCGTTCCACTGCTGTCCAGCGAGGTCCGCGGCCATGGTGAGGTAGCCGCGGAGGATGACCTGCAGGCCGCCGACGCGCTCGCAGGAACGGGCATTCATCTTGTGCGGCATGGCAGAGGAGCCAACCTGGCCTTCCTTAAAGCCTTCGGTGACGGTCTCGTTGCCGGCCATCAAGCGGATGGTGGTGGCCAGCGAAGACGGGGCAGCGCCGAGCTCCACCAGGGCGGAGATGGCATCGAAGTCGAGGGAGCGCGGGTAGACCTGGCCCACGGAATTGAAGATACGGTGGAAGCCCAGGTAATCCGCGATCGCGGTCTCTAGGGAGGCGAGCTTGTCCTCGGAGCCGCCCATGAGATCGAGCATGTCTTGGGAGGTGCCCATCGGGCCCTTGATGCCGCGCAGCGGGTAGCGGCCGAGGAGGTCTTCGACGCGCTCAATGGCCAGCAACATCTCGTCGCCGGCCGTTGCGAAGCGCTTGCCCAGGGTGGTGGCCTGCGCGGCCACGTTGTGGGAGCGGCCCGCCATGACTAGGGACTGGTACTCGGCGGCGTGGCGGCCGATGCGGGAGACCACTGCGATGGCCTTATCGCGGATGATCTCCAGCGAGGTGTGGATCTGCAGCTGCTCCACGTTCTCGGTGAGATCGCGGCTGGTCATGCCCTTGTGAATGTGCTCGTAGCCGGCCAGCGCATTGAATTCTTCGATGCGGGCCTTCACATCGTGGCGGGTGACGCGCTCGCGCTCCGCGATGGACTCGAGGTTCACGTCCTCTACCACGGCCTCGTAGGCATCAATCGCCTTGGCGGGGATGTCTACGCCCAAATCCTTTTGGGCGCGCATAACCGCAATCCAGAGCTTGCGTTCCAGAATGATTTTATGCTCCGGGCTCCAGATATTGGACAGCTCTGCGGAGGCATAGCGGGAGGACAGGACGTTGGAAATCTTCTTCTTTTCAGCCACGTGGCTATTATTCCATGCCTGCCCCACCGCGGGGTGAAGGGTTAGAGAGAAATCTCACCGTCTTCTGCTCGCTTGCCGATGTCCCGGCGGACAAAACCACCCGCAAACTCGATGTCGTCGACGGTGGCGTAGGCGTCTGCTCGCGCTTCAGCCAGCGTGGAACCCTTGCCCAGCACGCTAAGCACGCGGCCGCCCGCGGTGCGGTAGGCCCCGTCGGTGTGAACGGTGCCGGCGTGCAGGACGCGTTGCGGATCATCCAGCGCAGCTCCGGAGATGGCATCGCCCTTGCGCGGGGAGGCCGGGTAGCCTTCGGCCGCCATGACTACGATAACGGCGAAGCCATCCTCCCATTCCAGCGGCGCGAGCTCGGCCAGGGTGCCAGTCGCAGTGGCGTGGAGGGCCTCGGCCAATGGGGACTTGAGAAGGGAAAGCACGGCCTGGGTCTCTGGATCGCCGAAGCGGCAGTTGAACTCGACTACGGCCGGGCCCTCTTCGCCCCACGCCAAGCCGGCATAAAGCAGGCCGGAATATGGGGTGCCGCGGCGCACCATCTCCTTGGTCACTGGGACGCAAACCTCGTCCACGATGCGCTGCACGCCCTCCTCCGGCAGCCACGGCAACGGGGTGTACGCACCCATGCCGCCGGTATTGGGGCCTTCGTCGTTGTCATAGGCGCGCTTGTGGTCTTGAGCTGGCAGCAGCGGGACGACGGTCTCGCCGTCAACCAGGCAGAAAAGCGAAATTTCAGGTCCATCGAGGAAAGACTCCAGCAACACCGGGTTACCAGCGGCAAGGACGGTATCGACGTGGGCGCGAGCGGCGGCGCGGTCCGCGGTGACCACCACGCCCTTGCCACCGGCAAGGCCATCGTCTTTGACCACAAACTGTGGGCCGAAGCGGTCGAGCGCGGCCTCAATGTCTTCCTCGGCCGCACCTGGGCGTAGCTGTTCCGCGCGAGCGGTCTTGACTCCTGCCGCCTCCATAACGTCTTTGGCAAAGGCCTTGGATCCCTCGATCTGGGCTGCTTCCTTGTTAGGTCCGAAGACCGCGATGCCGGCGGCGCGCAGGGCATCTGCCACGCCAGCAACGAGCGGTACCTCGGGGCCGATGACGACAAGATCGGCGGCGATATCCCGGGCCAGTTCTACCATGCGGTCGGCATCATCTACCTGGGAGTATTCCGGGTGGACTGTGGCGAGAGTGGACATGGCCGCGCTGCCCGGCGCGGCATGGATTTCGGTGCTCTGGGGGTCGGCGGACAGGCCCTTAACAAGGGCGTGTTCACGGCCGCCCGAACCAATTACGAGAATGCGCATGCCCACCATCATAACCAGCGGGTAGCCTGGCACACATGGCTTCTGTATTTAGCAAGATCATTAACGGTGAACTACCCGCTCGCTTTGTCTATCGCGATGAGACCTGCGTGGCTTTCCTCTCCATCGAGCCGCTGCGCTACGGCCACACCCTGGTCGTGCCCATCGAGGAAATAGATAAGTGGACCGACCTGGATCCACAGACTTGGGCCCACCTCAACGAGGTCGCCCTGGAGATCGGCGGTGCCATCAAGACCGCGTTCAATACCCCGCGCACTGGCTACATCATCGCCGGATTCGACGTCCCACATACTCACATCCACCTCTTCCCCACCGAGAAGATGGAAGAGTATGACTTTGCCAAGGCCTTCGACGCCGAGAACACCGACGATGCCGCGATGGATGAGGCGGCCGCCCGCATCCGTCAGCACCTCGGCTGCAACGAGGAAGGCTTTCGCGAGGAGGACTAGGACTCAGAGGGGGCGTCGGCAAGCGCGGGCAGGCGCACAGTAAAGGTGGTGCCGCGGCCGAGCTCGGAGTCGACGCTAATGCTGCCATCGTGCTGCTCCACCAGGGAGTGGACGATGGCCAGGCCCAGGCCGGAGCCGCCGGTATCGCGGGTGCGCGAGGTATCCGCACGGTAGAAGCGCTCGAAGATATGCGCCGCATCTTCTTTGGACATGCCTTTGCCATCATCGATGACATCGATCAGCACGTCATTGGCTTCACGGCGCAGGCGCAGCGTCACCGTGGCACCCTCGCCGCCGTGGCGGATGCCATTGGTCACTAGATTAAGCAGCACCTGGTGCAGGCGGCTGGCATCACCATTGACCACGGGAATGGACTTGGCCTCATTGGCCACCGAAATCTCGCGGCCGGGGAAGGCCGCACGCGCGGACGAGCCTACGGACAGGGCCAGCTCCAATAGATCCACCGGACGCAGGTCGAGGCGTGTGCCCTCGGCGCGGGTAAGCGCCAGCAAATCCTCCACCAGCAGGGACATGCGCTTCGATTCATCATCGATCTTAGAAAAGACCATGTCCACGTCCTTGGTGGCACCGGAGCGATAAAGCTCGGTATAGCCGCGCAGGCTAGTAAGCGGCGTGCGCAGCTCGTGTGAAGCATCACCTACGAAGCGGCGCATTTGTTCCTCTTTGTCCTGCGCACGCACGACGGAGCGTTGCAGCTGCCCCAGCATAATATTGAGCGCGGCGGCCAGCTGGCCCACCTCGGTATGCAGCGGCCACTTGGGAACGCGCTTGTCCAGGTCGCCCGCCGCGATTTCCGACGCCGTCTTTTCCACCACCCGCAGCGGCCGCAACGCCCTGCGAATAAACCAGAAACCCACGGCCGCAATGGCAGCCAAGGCGATGGCGGCGATGGTCACCTGCACCATCGCCAGGCCGTGCAGGATTTCCTTTTCATGGGTCATATCCTTGGCGATGACCGTGATGACGCCATTAGAATCCGCAAAAGCCAGCGCGCGCCACTTAGTATTGTTCTCGATGGACCCAACGGTGGTGGGATAACCGCCAAGCGGGATATTCTCTGCATTCGGTGTGGTCGAAGACGGCCCCGAATAGCGGATGGTGCCATTGGGCAGGTAGTTCAGCACCACGTATTCGGTAGGCGGGCGCTTGGTGTGATCACCGATAAAGAAGTCATTGCTGATATCGCGTGCCCACGTAGTCGATGCGGAGCGCAGCTCATCATCGACGTTATTAAAGAGCACATTGCGCATAATGGAGTTCACCGCAAAGGACGAGCCTGTAATACCCAGCCCAGAGACTACGACAAGGAGGATGACCAACCACGTTCGCAGCGGCATCGCCTGCGGAATCTGGGAAAACATCCGCCGCTTGGAGGACTTGTCCTCCCCCTCGTCTTGCCCTAGGCCTTCATGCCACATGGATTGCGGGCGCGCTGCCGCCGGCGCAGGCGCCTGGCCCTGAGTCTCCTGTGAATCTTCCATTACTACAGCACTTTAGGAGCGCGGGGTGCGCAGTACATAACCCACGCCGCGCACGGTGTGGATCAACTGGGTATCGCCCGTATCAATCTTGCGGCGCAGGTAGGAGATATAGGACTCGACCACGTTGCCATCGCCGCCGAAATCGTAGTGCCACACGTTATCCAAAATCTTGGACTTAGACAGCACCACTTCCTTGTTCTGCATGAGGTAGCGCAACAGATTGAACTCGGTGGGGGAAAGCTCGATGAGCTCACCGGCCTTGGTGACCTCATGGGTGTCATCATTAAGCGTCAAATCTGCGTAGCTCATGGTGGCGTCGTTGGTGGATTCTTCCGCCGCACCACCGCGGCGCATGATGACGCGCAGGCGGGTGATGACCTCTTCCAAGCTAAATGGCTTGGTCACATAATCATCCGCACCGATGGTCAGGCCGTGGATGCGCTGGTCCACCCCATCCTTTGCCGTGAGGTACAGCACCGGGCCGTCCAGCCCCTCCTGACGCAGCTTTCCTAGCAGCTCGAAGCCGTCCATGCCCGGCATCATCACGTCCAGGATGTAGGCATCAGGGTTTACCTCACGGGCTACGCGCAGTGCCTCGTGGCCGGAATTAGCGCTGAAGACCTCGAAGTTCTGGAACTTCAACGATACGGTGAGCAGCTCCACAATATTGGGCTCGTCATCGACCACAAGAACCTTGGCGAGTTTTTTGTCTTCCATGTTCTCCTCAGACTCCCTTAAAGGTTGCGATTTTCTATCACGCAATCATGACACGCTTGCTTCCCAGCCTACTGAAGAGTTTCTGCCTGAATCCTGTGAACATAGATGCTCGCCCTGGTCACTGCAAAAGAAAACCACGCCCCTCCTCTGTTAAGGAAGAGCGTGGTAACTAACGCGGCGCGCTACTTAGAAGTCCTGCGGGCGTGGGATGTTGCGCAGGTTGGACTTTGCCATGGTGATCATCTGGCCCACACCACCGTCCAGAACGGTGCGGGTTGCAGCCTTGGAGAAGCCCATGAGCTGCTCGATGGTCAGCGTTGGTGGCAGGGACAGGGCGTTGGGGTCAGTAACGACGTCGATAAGAGCCGGGCCGTTGTAGGCCAACGCCTTCTTGATCTGCTCCGGAGCTTCCTTCGGATCCTCGATGCGGAAGTGCTTGATACCGGAAGCCTCTGCAATCTTGGCAAAGTTGACAGACTCGTGGTCGGTCTCGTGCTCTGGCAGGCCCTGCACCAGCATCTCCAGCTTGACCATGCCCAGGGAAGAGTTATTGAACACGAACATCTTGATAGGCAGGTTGTGGAGCTTTACGGTCAGCAGCTCACCCATCAGCATGGATAGTCCGCCGTCACCAGAGAAGGTGATGACCTGGCGGCCAGGGTTAGCGGCCTGTGCACCCAGCGCCTGTGGCAGGGCGTTGGCCATGGTGCCGTGGCGGAAGGAGCCAATCTGCTCGCGCTTGCCGTTGGCAGTGATGTAGCGAGCGCCCCACACGTTGCACATGCCGGTATCGACGGTGAAGATGGCATCTTCATCCGCGTTCCTATCAATGAGGTCTGCAACGTACTCCGGGTGGATCGGGGTGTGCTTATCCACGTTGGAGGTGTAGGCCTCTACAACGTGCTCCAGCTTGCCGTAGTGCTTCTTGAGCATCTTGTCCAAGAAGGAGCGGTCCTTCTTCTCATCCACGTGCGGCAGGATGTTCTCGATGGTAGCGGCTACATCGCCGGTAACCGGATAAGAAATCTTGGTGCGGCGGCCGATGTGGGAGCCGTTGATGTCCACCTGTGCCACATTGGCATCCGGCAGGAAGTCGTTGTACGGGAAGTCGGTGCCCAACAGGATGAGCAGGTCAGCCTCGTGGGTGGCCTCGTGTGCTGCGCCGTAGCCCAGCAGGCCATTCATACCCACATCGAATGGATTCTCGTACTGGATGTACATCTTGCCACCCAAGGCGTGGCCGATAGGAGCCTTAATCTTCTCCGCCAGCTTCAGCACCTGTTCGCGGGCATCCTTGACACCAGCACCAACGAAGAGGGTGACAGTCTTAGCCTCGTTGATGGCCTGGGTCAGGGCCGCAGCCTCGGCTGGGTCTGGGAAGACAACCGGGCGACCGGTAGAGATCTTAGACTCCACAAAGGAGTCATCGTCGGCGTCCTGCATGGAGACGTCGCCCGGGATGACCAGCACGGAAACACCGTTGCCCGCCATGGTGGACTGAATGGCGTGGTGCAGGACAACACCGCCCTGCTCTGCGGAATTGACCATCTCGCAATAACCAGAGCACTCCTGGAAGATTGCCTCTGGGTGGGTCTCCTGGAAGAACTTGGAGCCGATCTGGCGGGATGGAATGTGGGAAGCCAGCGCCAGAACCTTGGCGCCGTTGCGGTGGGCGTCATACAGGCCCTGGATGAGGTGAGTGTTGCCCGGACCGCAGGATGCAGCACATACTGCCAGCTTGCCGGTGGTCAGGGAATCTGCCTCAGCGGCGAAGGCTGCAGCCTCCTCATTGCGGACGTGAATCCACTCGATGGAGGAGCGACGAACTGCATCCACAATCGGATTCAGAGAGTCACCGACCAGGCCATAAATGCGCTCGACACGCTGCTTTTCTAGGGTGTCAACTAGCTGTTCTGCATAGTTACGTGCCATTAATTATCATCCTTAACTCTTAATTGGTGCTAATACCACTGTGCTACTTACACCGCAGGAAAGTCCACTATTCTCCTATACACTCACACACTGCGTCCAGCTGTGAGGAAGGTAATACTAACCTATCTTTGACTGTAAACTATAACGACCGTTCGGTACTGTTTACTCTGCTATGAGTATCCACCCGCCCCGCGCACGAAGCCTTACCGCTCCGGCCTCCACGGCCGCACAACGGTGGTCTTTCTGCGCCGTCATCTCTCTGGGGTTACTCATGGTTGGGCTGGATAATTCCATCCTCTACACCGCATTGCCGCAGCTATCGCAGCAATTGCATACCACCGATACCCAGCAACTATGGATTATCAACGCCTACGCGTTGGTACTCTCCGGTCTCCTTCTCGGTACCGGCACGCTAGGTGATCGCACCGGCCACCGGCGAATGTTCCTCATCGGTCTGGCCATTTTCGGCGGCGCCTCCCTACTCGCCGCCTATTCCCCCAGCGCCTGGGCGCTGGTCCTAAGCCGGGCCTTCCTTGGCTGCGGCGCCGCCATCATGATGCCATCGAGCCTTGCCCTTATCCGCCTTACCTTTCCCGATGAGGTGGAGCGCAACACGGCCATTGGCATCTGGGGTTCTGTCGCCGTCATCGGCGCGGCGGCCGGCCCCACCGTGGGCGGCTTCTTTTTGGAGCACTTCTGGTGGGGCTCAGTATTCCTACTCAATGTCCCGGTCGTGGCCCTTGCCCTCGCGTTGACCTTGCTCCTAGCTCCGCCAAACGCCCCAAATCCCCTTAAACACTGGGACTTTCCTTCGTCCCTGTATTCCCTTATCACTCTTACCAGCCTGGTATTGGCCATAAAATCCCTGCCACACGCGTGGCCGGTGAGCGTCGCTGCGGCTGCCGTCTTCGTCTGCGGCGCGCTCGCCTTTGCCCACCGCCAGACCCGCTTGTCAGATCCCCTTCTGACCTTCGACATCTTTGACTCCCGCGTCTTCAGCGGCGGGGCCTTAGCGGCCGGCGGTGCCATGTTCGGTATGTCCGGCCTGGAGCTGCTCAGCACCCAAAAGCTGCAGCTTGTCGACGCCCTCTCACCCCTCCACGCCGGCCTTATCATCTCTGCCATGGCGCTATCTGCCATCCCTACCTCCATCCTGGGCGGCGCCACATTGCATCGCCTGGGATTCCTCCCGCTCATAAGCGGCGGATTCCTCCTTATGGCCACCGGCATGACCCTGCTGCTCGCAACCCGAGGCGAGACGCTTGCCCTACTCGTTGTCGCCCTCGTCCTCACCGGCCTAGGCGCGGGCCTTGCCATGTCCGTATCCTCAACCGCCATCATCAATGCCGCGCCCCTCCACCGCACCGGCATGGCCGCTGGCGTAGAGGCGGTCTCTTATGAATTTGGCACCCTGATTTCCATTGCCCTGACCGGAACCCTCGTGCCTTTACTCATGGCCCGCGAACTCCCACCTCACCTCGCAGAACTAGGAACCGACGCGCTGCATCACCCCGCTTCCCACGCGACCGCCGCCAGCGCCTACAATGCCGGGTATCTTTCCACCATCGGCGGCCTGGCTTGCTTCGCCTTACTCCTAGCCGCGATAACCGCCAGGTGCTTCCGCGATAACCCCAAATCAGGAGATCCCCATGCCGCGAATCAACAAAAAGACCGCAGCCCTTGAAGCTGCGCTCGACATCATCGCCGCCGAGGATGTCTCCGGCCTTACCTATGACTCCCTGGCGCAGGCGACCGGCATGTCCAAGTCCGGTCTCATCTACCACTTTCCTACCCGCCACAACCTGCTGGTAGATTGTCACCGTTTTTGCGCTGAGCGCTGGGAAGAAGAGCTCGAGCAACTAGCCGGCGGCCACCCTGCCAGCGAGCTCAGCTTGGCCGAGCGCTCCCGCGCCTTGGTGCTCTCCATGGGCAAAAAGGATCCGCTCGTCAAGCTGCTGATGTGTGTGCACTCCCAGACTCACCCAGATTTTTCTGCCCAATGGGCAGATGTGGATGCACGGTGGATGGTGGATCCCTCCGCCGCCGAGACGGACGAGGATGACTTGCTCATCATGTTGCTTAGTACGGGGCTATGGGTGCACGATCACCTCAACCAGCGCAAGCTCTCCCCCGCTAACCGCCAACGCATGGTTGACCGGCTTTTTGGGCTTATTGATGCCCCCACAAAACACCACGAAGGCTAGGCCCCTCTAGGACCCAGCCTCCTTTTGAGCTGGAGACGAGACTTGAACTCGCAACCTACGCATTACAAGTGCGTTGCGCTACCAATTGCGCCACTCCAGCACCGCGGGAGATATCCCGCTCGTTGCATAGTACCCGAGCACCAACACTAAAGGGAAAGCCGGTCCCCCATCTATGCATTGACAGGGTACAGGGGCTAAAGTTCAGGCAGAATCTATCCCACTTTCTCAGCGCTTTTCGAGGGTTATTTCCGTGTCATTTTTGTCCGCTATGCGGGAGCGCCTGCGCGCTTCCTCGGGCCAAGTAGCCATCATCGACGCGGCTAAAGCCGCACCGCCGCCATCGCCACTCGCCCCGGTCGATCTCCATGATGCCGCTCAAGTCACCGGCGTCATGGAGATCGCCGCCCGCATTGGTGAAATCCTCATCGGCGCCGGTACGGCTAACTCGGATGCCCGCGCCCAGGTACACCTGGCGGCATCCTCCTATGGCTTGCACTACTGCCACGTGGATATCTTGATGAATACCATCACCATCCACACCACCATCGGCACCGGCGAGCAGCGCCAAAACCTGCACGTCTTCCGTGTGGTGCCGAGCATTGGCGTGGATTTTTCCAAGCTCTCGGCCGTCGATAAGCTCATTCGCTCTATCCACTCCGGCCAGATGCCACCGGCCATGGCGGAGCAGCGCCTCGACGAGATTGACCGCATGCCCGCGCCTTATAAGCCGGCCACGGTCATGCTCGGCTGGGGCGCGATGGGTGGCCTGATTTCCATGATGCTCGGCGGAGACCTGCTCGTCGGCGTGGTGGCCTTTGTGGTTTCCGCCTTCATCATGGGATTGAACGCTTGGTTGGCCAACTATCGCTTGCCGCCCTTCTATCAGAATGTGGTCGGCGGCTTCTTCGCTGTCTTCCCGGCCGCCATCTTGTACAACGTGGCGGCCTCGTTCGGCATTAATTTCTCGCCGGCACAGATCATCGCCTCCGGCATCATCGTGCTGGTAGCGGGTCTAACCTTGGTGCAATCGCTGGTCGACGGCATCACGCGCGCCCCCGTAACCTCCTCCGCCCGCTTCTTTGAGGCGCTGCTATCTACCGGCGCCATCATCGCTGGCGTGGGCGTGGGCATCCAGCTGGCTGATTCGCTGGGCTTTAACCTGCCGCCGCTGGCCACGCTGGCCCCGCCGGTCTACCACGAGATTCCGCTGCTGGTGGTGCTCGGTGGCACCGGCTCCGCCGCCTTTGCGCTAGCCTGCGGGGCTGCCTGGATCGAGATCACCATGTCGGGGCTTACCGCCGCGGCCGGCATGATCTTCTATTACTTCGTGGTGGTGCCGTTTGGCATCGGCCCGGTGATTGCCTCGGGCCTGTCCGCTGTGGTCGTCGGCCTGGCCGGCGGCTTGATGTCGCGCCGTTGGGGCATCCCGCCGCTTATCACCATGATCGTGGGCTATACGCCGATGCTCCCCGGCCTCATGCTCTACCGCGGCATGTACGCCTCGCTCAATGAGCAGATGATTACCGGCTTTACCAACATAGCAATGGCGCTAGCCATTTCCGGCGCGCTGGCCGCCGGAGTGGTGTTAGGCGAGCGCGTGGCCCGCCGCCTGCGCCGCCCGCAGTACTTCCGCCCCTACTCCGCTTTCAAGCGCATCGGCCGCTTCTCCTTCCACAAGGCCACGCACTTGGCCCGCAAGGCCCCGCGAATCCCGCGTGTGCCGATGTCCCCATTTGCCCCGCGCGTCAATCGCCCGGAGTTACCACCCAAGCTCGGGCCGAAGCCGCCGCAGCAGCACCCGCGCCACGAGGCCCAAAACCACGGGCCGCATACCCGCTCCGCCGCGGACCTGTGGCCGGAGGATTCTCAGTGGCCGGCGCAGCCGCAGCAGCACGAGAAGACCACCTATACCGTGCCGGGCACCGAAACGTTTCGTGCCCAGAAACCGGAGCAGCCGGGCACCGAATCCGGACCCGAGCGGCCCTAAACGCCGCCGGTAGCGTACAATATTTGCTCTGATAGCTTTTCTTGCAAGCGCTTAAGTAGTTTCCACAACGTTCAGGAGGACACGTCGTGCCACCCAAGGTCCAAGACACCCACCCACAGGCTGACCAGAATCACGCCCTTGAGGAGGAGACCTCCCGCGCAGCCCGCCGCATCGTGGCCACCTACGCCCAGGACTTCCTCGACGGCGTGACCCTGATGTCCATGCTGGGCGTGGAGCCCAAGGGCTTGGTACACAAGAAGGTTCTGGCGGAGCAGGCCGATGCCGCCCCGAAGAAGTCGACCAAGAAATCCAGCAAGAAGTCCACGAAGAAGTCGACCAAAAAGTCCACCAAGAAATCGACAAAGAAGTCGACCAAGAAGGCCACGAAGAAAGCGACGAAGAAGGCCTCTAAGAAGGCAACAAAGAAGTCTGCTAAGAAGTCTTAAGTTATTCTTGCACCATGAGTGAGCATGGCAATGACTTCGTGGTGGTGGCCAACCGCCTGCCGGTTGATCTAGAAACCCGGCCCGATGGCAGCCATACGTGGACACCCTCGCCAGGCGGACTGGTCACCGCCTTGTCCCCGGTCCTGGAGTCCCATCAGGGCTGCTGGGTAGGGTGGCCCGGCGTGACTGACACCGCACCTGAGCCCTTCCGCACCGATGCCGGCGTGCTGCTGCATCCGGTCAAGCTCACCGAGTCCGATTTCGAGGGTTTTTATGAGGGCTTTTCCAATGCCACCCTGTGGCCGCTCTACCACGATCTCATCGTCACCCCTACCTACGACCGCGATTGGTGGCACGCCTATCGCGAGGTCAACCTGCGCTTTGCAGATGAGGTAGCCGAGGTCGCCGCCGAAGGCGCCACCGTGTGGGTCCAGGACTACCAGCTGCAGCTTTTGCCCGGCATCCTGCGCCAAAAGCGCCCCGATCTCACCATCGGGTTCTTCTTACATATCCCCTTCCCCTCTGCCGATCTCTTCCGTCAACTGCCGTGGCGCGAGGAGCTCGTGCGCGGGCTGCTCGGCGCGGATCTCATCGGCTTCCACTTAGAAGCTAATGCCCGCAACTTCCTCGAGCTCGCCCGCCGCCACGGCCTCGACGTAGCAGGCGAGGCCAGTACCCGCGAGGTCACCGCACATATTCACCTACCGCAGGGACGCACCATCGGCGTGGGGGCTTTTCCCATCTCTATCGCAGCGAAGGACTTTGCCAGGTTCACTGCGGAGGATGAGCGGGACGTCGCCAAGCTGCGCGAAGAGCTGGGCTCGCCCCAGCGCATTATCCTGGGAGTGGATCGCCTCGATTACACCAAAGGCATCCTGCAGCGGCTGACTGCTTTTGAGGAGCTGCTGGAGTCCGGAGCGCTCGACCCGGAAGAAGTAGCAATGGTGCAGCTGGCCACGCCGTCGCGCGAGCGACTTGATCATTACAAGGCCACCCGCTCCAAAGTCGAAGAAGCCGTAGGCCGCATCAACGGGCGCTTTGCCCGCGTGGGCCACCCAGTGGTGCACTATCAGCACCGGGGCGTAGCCAAAAGCTTGCTGCGCAGCTACTACCGCATGGCCGATGTCATGCTGGTCACCCCCTTCAAGGACGGCATGAATCTGGTGGCCAAGGAATACGTGGCCTGCCACGACGATGGTTCGGGCGCGCTAGTGCTCTCTGAGTTTGCCGGCGCTGCCGATGAGCTCAGCCAGGCCTACCTGTGCAACCCCTTCGATATCGAGTCCGTCAAGGCCGCCTTGCTCAATGCGCTCAGCGCGCTTGACGATGCCCCCTCTGCCATGTCCCAGCGCATGCTTGCCATGCACCAGCAGGTCACTGAGCACGACGTACAGCTATGGTCCCAGTCCTTCCTGAGCTGCCTGCGCCATGCCGACGCCGAGGAGGCTGGCGCATGATGCCTCGCTGTGCCCGCCTCATTACTCCGCTCGCCGCTGCGTGCGCCGCCACGCTGCTCGTTGCCTGCGGCTCCGGCGAAGAAGAGCCCCAGGCCCCTGGTGATGGGCAGATCCTGGATAAGCAGTGGCAGGTAGTCTCCATCAACACCACCCCGGATGCTGCCTCCACCATCCCGGAATCCATCCCGCAGGCACCCACGTTGAGCTTTGGTGAATCTACGCTGGTAGGCACCACCGGCTGCACCCAAATGGTGGGAAAGGTGACCTATTCCGCCGATGAGGAGCGCCAAAATATCCAGGATGGCAACCGCCTGCACTTTGATGAGGTGGATTATGACGAGACCGCCCAGGATTGCCATGGCGCGTCCGTGTGGGCCGATAACCTGCTGCGCAACTTGATTTCCACTGGCCGCGATTTCCACTACACCGTCAATAGCAATAACCAGCTGGTCTTAGAGCTGGTTACAGATGAGGTGGACTCGCCGTCTATCAAGTTGGTTTCCCTCGGCAATTAAATACGTAGGCTGGAAGCCATGACGCTTTCCACCACCATCAAGGCCCTTGCCGCCGCTGAGCACCTCGCGGTGGTCTCGGATTTTGACGGCACGCTCTCCCCCTTTGCCACGGCCATCTATGACGTCGAGATGAACCAAGACTCCCTGCGCGCCTTGGATAAGCTAGCCCACCTGCCGCATACCACCGCGGCCGTGCTGTCCGGCCGGCACCTCGCTGGCCTGCAGCGGGTGTGCCCGCTGCGCGAGCCCGTGCTTTTAGGCGGCTCCCACGGTGCCGAATCCTCCTGGCAGGATACGGAACTCACCCCCGCCATGCGCGAGCACCTGGCCACGAAGGAGGCCGAGATCCGCGCAATTATGGAGCGCTTCCCAGGCGCGGATATCGAGGTCAAGCCCTTCCAGCGCGTACTGCACCTGCGGGCGCTCGAGGATACCGACCCAGAAGCTGCCGCCCAGGCTTATGAAGCCGGTCTCGCACTCGACCCGGGCGGCTTCCCACGCACGGCCGGTAAGTCCGTCGTGGAGTTTTCTGCCACTCAGGCCACCAAGGGCACGTGGTTAGACGAGCTACGCGAGCGTACCGGCGCCACCGCCATGGTCTTTTTGGGCGATGATGTCACCGACGAGGACGGTTTCCGCGCCCTCCATCAGCCGCCGGACGTCGGTGTCAAGGTAGGCGAGGGCGATACGGCGGCCGTAGTGCAGCTTGCCGACGTCGACGCCGTCGCCCACTTCCTCACTGAGCTTGCCACCGCCCGCGCGGCCCATATAGGTCACTCCGGCGGCGACGACGCCTAGCCGGTAAACCCCGGCCTGCCCCGACTTAACGCGGTGGTGCCACGGTCCGCCCCGCCGCGAAATTCGTTCGCAGCACCCGCCGAGACACCGCCGGCACGGCCGCGGCCGCCGTTTCGCCCGCCGCCGCATTATCCGCGGCGGCGATGAGGTTAGAGAGCATGTGGCCAGCGGCGGCGCCTTTGGCCTTATTGGGCTGGATGATCGTCGTCAAGCCAAGGCGCTGCGCCGCATCGATGCCATCGAAGCCGGTGACGGAAAGCTCGCCGGGGATATCGATGCCCCGTTCGCGCGCATAGGTCATCACGCCCAGCGCCATGGAGTCGGTGGTACACAGGACTGCGGTGAGGTCAGGGTGGGCGTCGAGAAGCAACTGCGCGGCCGCCCGCGTGGTTTGCGCATCATTGATGTGCTGGGTGACCACGGGCACGGTTTCCGGCGCAATCCCCGCCTGCGCAAAGACATCCATGGCGCCCATGACGCGGGCGTGCTGCACGTGCATATCGGCCTCTTGCAACTCCTCCCAGGAAATGGGGCCATCGTGGCGCTCGCGTTTAAGGCGAATGGCCAGCACGCCAATCTTGCGGTGGCCGGCCTCCACCAGCGCGCGGGCGGCCGGAGCAATCGCGGCTCGGTCATCGATCCCCACAAAAGGCAGGCCCGAATCCGTCGGTTGATCGCAGACCACCACCGGCAGCCCGCGCCCGCGCGCCGCCTCCAGGTAGGCATCCCCGGCCGCCACGGAATAAACCACAAAACCATCCACGGCGGCCGAGCCGACCAAGCTGGTCGCTTCCGCTTCCCCCTCCGGGCCGGCCGGGATGAGGGTAAGCATGGTTTGCGCACCGGCCGAGGCCTCCGCCATGCCGGCCAAGAAATCCACCGAGGCCATGTCTTCGAAGGCATAGGACAAGTGCTCAGTCAGCAGCACGCCCACCGCGCCCGCACGGCGGGTGCGCAGGCTACGAGCCGTGGGGTCCGGCCCGGGGTATCCTCGCGCTTTCGCCGCTGCCAGAATGCGCTCGCGCGTCGCGGCCGAGAGCTGGTCCGGCCGGCTATAGGCATTGGACACCGTCGTGCGCGAAACACCCAGTTCTGCGGCCAGCGAGGCCAGCGTCTTGCGGGTGGGGCTGCGTTTCACCATGGCCGTAAGCTTACCCCGCGGCCGCGTTTTCAATACATATTCAATTGACAACAATTACCATCAAACGCACACTGGAGACTATGCATACCTCACTTCGCGCATCCGCAACCCTTCTCGCGGCCGGTGGCCTCCTGCTGACCGCCACCGCCTGCTCCTCCGACACCGAGGACTCGGCCGCCGAGCCGGGCGCCCAGAAGAAGATCTCCATCGTCGCTTCCACTTCTATCTGGGCCGATGTTGCCCAAGCCGTGGCCGATACCGCCTCCGGCGTGGACATCGAGGTCAAGCCCATCGTGGAGGGCAATGGCGTCGACCCCCACCACTTCGAGCCTTCCGCGGCCGATATCGCCAAGGCCGAAGACGCGGACCTGCTCGTAGTCAACGGCGGCGGCTACGATTCTTGGATTTACCAGGCTGTCTCCGAGCAAGACAACATCATCTCCGCCCTGCCGCTGACCGACCACGGCAAGCTGGCCGATGACCCCAATGTCATGACCATCGACGCCGCCAAGGCCACCGCCAAGAAGGACCCAAAGAAGGTCACCAATATCGAAGGCAACGAGCACATCTGGTACGACCCAGCTGCGCTCGACGAGGTCGCCGGTAATATCGCGGACCAGATCAATGAGCTCAATACCGATGCGCACGCCAGCACCGAGCGCGTGGACTCCCACGTCAACCGCCTGCGCGACAAGCTCAAGGAGCTACCGGGCGATCTCTCCTACGCCCAGACCGAGCCGATTGCGGACTACATCATGAAGTACACCTCCGGCAAGGACGTCACCCCAGAGGGCTACCGCAAGGCCACCATTTCTGAGGGCGAGCCCACCGCGGCCGACCTTGCCGCCTTCACCAAGGCCATCAAGGACCACAAGGTGGACCTTCTCATCTTTAACCCGCAGACCGAAACCGATACCGCCGGCCGTATCAAGTCCGCCGCGGAGGATGCGGATGTCAATATCGTCGAAATCGGCGAGACCCCGCCGGATGGCAAGGAGTTCTGGACCTACTATGACGAGGTCACCGACTCCCTGGGGAAGCTCTAGTGCTCATCCAATTTCATGACGCAGCGGTTGCCCCGCTGTGGTCCAGCCTTAACCTCGCCGTAGACCGCGGCGAGTTTATCGCCGTTTTGGGCCCCAATGGCGTGGGCAAATCCACCCTGCTCGGCACCATCTTGGGCACCCGCAAACTCACGGCCGGCAGCGTCGACGTAGACTGCCGCGTCGGATTCATCCCGCAGCAGCGCATGTTCCCGGCCGACCTGCCCCTGCGCGCCCGCGACTTAGTATCGCTCTCCCTTGCGCACGGCGCTTTCCGACGCCGCCGCCCTCCCCGCCACCGCGTCGACGAGCTCCTCGCCGAGGTAGGTGCCACCGGCCTGCGCGACCGCCGCGTAGGACAGCTATCCGGCGGCCAGCAGCAACTTATCCGCCAGGCCCAAGCGCTGGCCAATGACCCGGAGCTCATCCTTGCCGATGAGCCGCTGCTCTCGCTCGACCCGGCGCGCCAGCAAGACACCGTGGACAAGTTGGATGCGCTACGCCGCGAGCGCGGCACCTCCATTATCTTTGTCACCCATGGCATCAACCCGGTACTCGGAGTGACCGATAAGGTGCTCTACCTTGCCCCCGGCGGCCATACCTTCGGCGCGGTGGATGAGGTTATGCGCTCCGATGTCCTTTCCGAGCTCTACGGTTCCAAGGTCAACGTCTTAAACGTCGATGGGAGGCTTATCGTTGTCTAGCTTCATAGAAGACACCCAGTACCTGCTGAGCGTTGATTTTGTACAGTCCTCGCTCATCGCCTCCGCGCTGCTGGGCATCCTGTCCGGCGTGATGACCTCGCTCATCGTGCTGCGCCAGATGTCTTTTTCCGTGCACGCCACCTCCGAGCTCGCGCTCATGGGTGCCTCGGCCGCACTGCTCTTCGGCCTCAACCTAGGTTTTGGCGCGGTGGCCGGTGCCATCGTCGCCGCCATCATCCTCGCCGTGCTGGGCTTCAAAGGCCAACAAGACAGCGCCATCGGCGTGGTCATGAGCTTTGGCTTGGGCCTCTCGGTGCTGTTTTTGCACCTCTATCCTGGCAACGCGAATACCGCGATGACGCTTTTGACCGGCCAGATCGTCGGCGTATCTTCCGCCTCGGTCTGGCTTTTGGCCGCAACCACCGTAGTGATCCTCGCCGCCGTCGCCATCCTATGGCGGCCCATGCTCTTCGCCTCGGCCGACCCGGTCATGGCCCAGGCGGCCGGCGTGCCGACCCGCTTCATTTCGGTCGCCTTCGCCGTACTCGTGGGCTTGGCAGCCGCGCAGTCGGTACAAATCGTTGGTTCACTGCTCGTCATGGCGCTACTTATCACCCCCGGCGCAGCGGCCGTGCAGATTACTTCCTCACCCCTGCGCGCGGTCATGTGGGCCACCATTTTCGCCGAGGTGTCGGCCGTGGGCGGCTTCATCTTATCGCTCGCGCCCGGTCTTCCGGTTTCGGTATTTGTCACCACCATTTCCTTTGTCATCTATCTGGTATGCCGGCTCATTGGCTGGCGGCGCAATAAAAGCGCAGTGCGCGACGAGGTCGCCGCTAGGCGCTTCCACGCCGACTGCCACACCACGGCCGAGGAGCACCACGCCGACTAGACTGGACGGCTATGCACGTACACCGCCGCACCGCGGATGTGGATGGCCGCACCCGCCGTTTCCTCGTCATCACGCCGGATAATCCCGGCCCGCACCCGGATCTCCTGCTCTTCTTCCACGGCTCGCTGCAATCCGGCAACGTGATGCGCCGCTTTACCAATGGCACCTTCGACGAGCTTGCCGATGCCACCAACACCATCCTCGTCTATCCCGATGGCGTGGATCGCCATTTCAATGATTGCCGCAGCATCCTACCGGTCACCGCCCGCGCGGAGAACGTTGATGACGTCGCCTTCGCCACGTATCTCGTTGAAACGCTCCAGCGCGAGTTCGGCACTGCGCGCACCTTTGCTTGCGGCTATTCCAACGGCGGCCAGATGGTGCTCCGCCTGCTTTTCGACGCCCCCTTTACCCTCACCCGCGCCTGCATCTTCGCCTCCACCTTGGGCGAGGGCGATAACCACGCGCCCAGCAACCCGGATGGCTACCGGCCCACGCCGCTGCTGTTTTTCCACGGCACCGCGGACCCATATGCGCCTTATGGAGGCGGTGTGGCCGGGCTGGACGCCGAGCGCACCCGCGGCCGCGTGCTTTCCGCGCCGGCTACCGCGGAGTACTTCGCGTTGGCCAATGGCTGCCAGCCACCGCGCGACTACCACCCCACCCCGGATGTGACCGCCACCGAATACGCCGGCGATTTTCCCGTCGAACTATGGACCATGGAGGGCCTTGGCCACGTGATTCCCTCTAGCATGGCAACCGACCCGCGCATAGGCCCCACTACAGATTCCTTCCGCGCTGTGGATAAGGTCCGCGACTTTTTCGGTCTCGGCACCGCGCAGTCCTAGTTATCCACAGCGGCGCGCCTTATCCCTCGCCCCAGCTCGCGTCCCGCACCTAATGTGTGGAGCCATGAACGCGCTACAAACATTCTTGGCAGGCCTGGCCGCCGGCATGGACATCATCGCCGACTGCCACGGCCTAACTCAGCGCGCGCTTATCGAGGCCGGCTGTCCCGATACCACCGCCACCCGCCTGCTCGCCCTCGCCGATACCTACTTCGGCCCAACCGCGTTTAGCCGCCTCCAACGCGAATCCATCGCCGCAGCCCGCGCCAACGGGCATAGTCTCACCGCGCTGCTGGCCATCGAGCGCTACGCCACCCGGCTGAAAAATAAGCGTCAGGCCTGGGCGCTGCGGCGGGAACTGTGCGGGATGAAGGGGGATGCCTCGGACGTCGAAAAGCGGGGGCGTAAACGCGTGCGCGAGATTAAAGGCCCGCCGCAGCGCACACCCGGTGTCAAGCTCTACCGCCGCGCCGATGGCCCCTGGACCATGACGATTACCGGCAAATCCGCCGATATCGCGGATATGCATGCCGCGCTAGATAAAGATGCCCCGCTCGATTCGGTGCGCAAGATTTTCCAGGGCAAGGCCGCCGCCTCCGGTGCGTCCGTGACCACCAATGTGGTGCTGCGCTTGGACGAGCTCGACCGCATTGTCGACACCGCAGGCGATGACATCACCTTGCAACTAACCAACGGCGCCCGGATGACCGGCGCAGACCTCGTGCGCCGCGCATTTACCGAGCATGGCTATGTCACCCTCATCCATCCCGTTAAAGGCCCGGTAAACCTATATCGCACCGAGCGGCTCGCCTCGCCGAAGCAGCGCACGATGGCCGCCGCGGAAAACCCCACCTGCCCGTGGCCGCAGTGCAACTACCCCGCCGATGAGTGCCAAGTCCACCACCTCACCGCGTGGCGCCACGGCGGCGAAACGAACCCTGAAAATCTCACCATCGCCTGCCCGTATCACAACGGCGTCAACGACGATGACCCCAACGCCCCGCCGCTACGCGGCCGCCTAGCCCGGGTAAATGGCACCATTAAGTGGCTGCCGCCCTGGGCGGAAAACGGCTAGAGACTACTGGGCCGCGCGGCGCTGGCGTGCGAATTCGGAAAGCACAGAACCGGCCGCGACAGAAGCATTGAGGGACTCGACCCACTCCGTCATCGGGATGGACATGATAACGTCGCAGTTCTCGCGTACCAGGCGGGAGATACCCTTGCCTTCGGAACCGATGACGATGACCACGGGATCCGTTGCACCGTTATAGGTGTCCAGCGTGTGCTCGCCGCCGGCGTCTAGGCCGACGACCTGGTAGCCGCTCTTTTGGAATTGCTGCACGGTGCGGGTGATATTCGTCGCGCGGGCAACCGGCAGGCGCGCCGCCGTGCCGGCCGAGGTACGCCACGCCACGGCAGTCACGGATGCGGAGCGGCGCTCCGGGATGATGACGCCGTCGCCACCAAAAGCTGCCACAGAGCGAATCACCGCGCCGAGGTTGCGCGGGTCGGTGATGTTATCCAAGATTACGAACATACCCGGACGCGCACTTTCGGCCGCACGGGAAATGAGCTCGTCGACATCGGCGTATTTATACGGCGGGATCTGCAGCCCGATGCCCTGGTGCATGCCGTTGCCGGTCATGCGGTCCATCTCGTGGCGCTGCACCTCGATGATGGGGATATTGCGGGTATTGCACATGGCCACGGCCTCAGACAGGCGCTTATCGTTGCGGGTACCGGCCACGATATAGAGCGTGGTGGCCGGAACCTTGGCATGCAAGCACTCGATGACCGGGTTGCGGCCCACGACCATCTCGGCGGTCTCCTTTTGGTGACGGCCGGAGTTGCGGCGATCGCGCTCCAGCTTGGCCTTGTGCTTGGCGTGGTAAATGCGGTCCTCTGCCTTGGGCGTCGGGCCCTTGCCGGCCAATCCCTTGCGGCGCTGGCCGCCGGAGCCCTTGGTTGCGCCCTTCTTAGTGGTCTTACGGATTCCCGCGCCACCGCGGCCGTGGGTACGTGCCATAAGTTTATTGTCCTTTCGGAGTGCTTAACGCTGCGCCAGCGACCAGGTCGGGCCGTCTGGGGTATCGGTGATGGTGATGCCGGCGGCCGCGAGGCGGTCACGGACGGCGTCGGCAGTAGCGAAGTCCTTGTCCGCACGCGCCTGGGTGCGCCGCTCCAGTTCAGCCTGCACCAGCGCATCCAACGCGGCATCCGCCCCGCTAGCTTGCGCTCCATCTTCCCACTCCAGCGGGTCAAAGCCAAGTACGTGCGCCATCGCGCGTACCTGGCCGGCCAGCGTGCGCGCCCCGGCCTCATCGCCGGCGGCAAGGGCCTTATTGCCAGCGCGGACGGTGGTGTGGATTTCCGCCAAAGCCTTAGGCACCGCGATGTCATCATTCATCGCGTCTTCAAAGCCCTGCGTCCACTCGCCCAGCTCTAGGTCATCGAAGTGAGCGAGGAAGTCCTCGATGCGGCGGTAGCCTGCGGCGGCCTCGGTCAGCGCGGCTTCGGAATACTCCAGCACGGAGCGGTAGTGCGCCGAGCCCAGGTAGTAGCGCAGCTCCACCGGACGCACCAGCTCGAGCATATTCGGAATAGAGAGCACGTTGCCCAGCGATTTCGACATCTTCTCGCCCGACATCGTCACCCAGTGGTTGTGCATCCAGTAGTTGGCAAACTTATCGCCGGCCGCGTGCGACTGGGCAATCTCGTTCTCGTGGTGCGGGAACTGCAGGTCCAGCCCGCCGCAGTGGATATCGAAGTTAGAACCCAGGTAATAGGTAGACATGGCCGAGCACTCCAGGTGCCAGCCCGGTCGGCCGTCGCCCCAGGGGGTGGGCCAGCTGGGCTCGCCCGGTTTCGCGGCCTTCCACAGGGCAAAGTCTTGGGCGCCGCGCTTGGCGGAATCTTCGCCCTCGCCCTGTTCCATTTCTTCTACCTTGTTGCCGGACAGCGAACCATAATCCGAGCCTTCGGCCCTGGTCCATGCGGCAACGTCAAAGTAGACGGAGCCTTCGGCGGGGTAGGCAAAGCCGGCGTCGATAAGCCGCTGCATATAGTCGACCATCTGGGTGACAAAGCCGGTCGCGCGCGGCTCTACCGAAGGCGGAAGCACGCCCAGGGTGTTATAGGCCTTGGTGAACTCGCGCTCATACGTGGATACCCACTCCCACCAGGGGCGATTATTCTCGGCCGCCTTGGTGAGGATCTTGTCATCGATATCGGTGACGTTGCGCACCAAGGCTACGTCATAGCCCTGGGCGAGCAGCCAGCGGCGCAGGATGTCGAAAGCGACGCCGGAGCGCAGGTGCCCGATGTGCGGCTGGGCCTGCGGGGTGGCGCCGCACAGGTAAATCGAGGCATGGCCGGGGCGGATCGGCTCGAAATCGCGTTGGCTGCGGGTGGCTGTGTCATAAATGCGCAAAGTACTCACGCCACCCAGTCTAATTGACGCGTGCGCGGGGTTAGTGTGGTGGGCTAGGCGCGCCAGACGACGGCCGTGGCAACCGCCGCGCGGCCCTCCTTACGGCCGGTAAAGCCCATATGGTCCGTCGTGGTGGCGGAGACGGACACGGGGGCACCAAGGATTTCGCTCAGTACCGCTTCGGCCTCTTCGCGGCGCGGGCCCATCTTGGGGGTCTGGCCGATGAGCTGCGCTGCGGCGTTGCCGATGATAAAGCCTTCGGATTCGAGGAGTTCGCGGCATTCGCGCAGCAGTTTCGCTCCGGATACGCCGTCGTATTCGGGCCTGCCGACACCCACGAAGGAGCCGAGGTCGCCGAGGTGGGAGGCGGATAAGAGGGCGTCGACAAGCGCGTGCGCTACCACGTCGCCATCGGAGTGGCCCTCGCAGCCAGCATCGCCCTCGAAGAGCAGGCCGGCGATCCAGCAGTCCTTGCCGGCCTCGATCTGGTGGGCGTCGGTGGCGATGCCAACACGCGGGATAATCGGGTTAGTCATGGGTCTCCTCAGTCAGGGCGTGGGCCAGGGTGAGATCGATGGGCGTGGTGATTTTGAACGCCAGGGTATCGCCCGGCACGGTTGCCACGCGCTCACCGTGCCATTCCATGAGGCTGGCGTCATCCGTAGCGGTGAATTCGGGCTGCTCGGCCCAATAATCGAGGTTGGCTTGGCGCAGCGCAGGCAGGCGGAAGGCCTGCGGGGTTTGCACGGCGCGCAGGCGGGAGCGGTCGGGAGTGCTCACCACGGCGTCGGCCGCGACTTCCTTGATGGTATCGGCCACGGGAACCACGGGCACGGCCGCGGGGGCGCCTTCCAGCACCCGCTTGGCGACGCCCCGCACCATCGCCGGCGGGGTCAGCGCACGGGCCGCATCGTGGATGAGCACCACGGCGTCCTCGTCCGGGATTGCTTGCAGGCCGGCCCACACGGAATCGGCGCGCTCGCTGCCACCGTGCACGAGGCGAATGGGGGCGGCGCTTGCAGCGCCAGTAGCGCCAACGGCGTCGATGCGGCCGATAATGCGCGCGGCCTCAGCCTCCATGTCCGGGCTGACCAGGACGATGACTTCATCGACTACCCCGGAGGCCAGCAATGCTCGCAGGGAGCGTTCTAGGAGGGTGCGGCCGCGCAGCTCGACATAAGCTTTGGGCACCTCGGCGCCGAGGCGGGTTCCCTGGCCTGCGGCCGCGATGAGCGCGATGACGCGCTGTTTAGTCTTCGTCGTCGAAGGAGAGGTCATCGAGATCGATGTCGTTGTCGATATCGGTGGTGATGGACTTATCATCTACCAATCCGGCGGCGCGGTGGCGCTCGATGGTGGCATCGATTTCTTCCATCATGGTGTCGGCCTTCTTCTCATCGACCGGCTTGGCCAGTGCGAGCTCACCTACCAGGATGGTGCGGGCCTTGCCGAGCATGCGCTTCTCGCCGGCCGAAAGGCCGCGATCCTGGTCGCGGCGCCACAAGTCACGCACAACCTCGGCGACCTTATTGATATCGCCGGAAGCCAGGCGCTCCTGGTTAGCCTTATAACGGCGGGACCAGTTGCCGGCCTCTTCGACGTCCTCGTCACGCAGCACGGAAAAGACCTTTTCTAGGCCTTCCCTGCCCACGACGTCGCGTACGCCGACGTTATCGGCGTTCTTGATGGGCACGCGGACGACCAGGTCGGACTGGTTGATGTGCAGCACCAGGTATTCGAGCGTCTCGCCGCCCATTTCGCGGGTCTCGATATCCTCGATGACGGCCGCACCGTGGTGCGGGTAGACGACGACCTCGCCGACCTTATACTCCATTGCCACTCCTTATGTTCCCGATTTATCCCGGTTGACTAAGGCCGCTATTTTATCACGCACGGCCGCCCCGACTGCGGATACCCCCGTATACCCCCACGGTCTACCCGCCCGATTTGGGACAACTGTGTACTTTATTGCGAAAGGGACTAGGCTAAAGCGTTGACAAGCCCTGTGATCGCAATTGATGGAGGATGCTCAACGTGCAGTCCCTGAAGTCCGCCGCCCGCCGCGGTGCCATTATTTCCGTTACCGCCGTCTCCGCTCTGGCGTTGGCTTCTTGCTCGGCGGGTCATGTCACCCAGACCGCTCAAAAAGTGGCTGCGGTCGATGGCGCTTCTGCAAGCACGGAAGATAATAAGGCTGCAGTTCGCGATGTCACCATCCTGGTAGAGCCGGACGGCACTGCTGCGCTGAAGTTCAGCGCCATTAACCAGGGCTACGACACCGATGTCATCTCCTTGGAGTCCGTGAAGGTCGATGGCCAGCGCGTTGAGATGAAGCAGCCACAGCCGCTGCACCGCGATGAATCCATCATCGCTGATTCTCAGAAGAACCTGGAGGCTACCCCTCAGCAGGATTCCGAAACCGTCCAGTACATCGCCACCAAGTTGAAGAATGATGACTACGGCTACGCCGGTGACCGCCCGGTTACCTTCGAGTTCTCCAATGGCTCCATCGACGTAAACGCCACCATCGCTGCCACCCAGATGCAGTCCGGCGAGTTCGACCGCGACGTCGAGTCCTCCGAGGGCTACACCTCCGAGGCCCCGAAGAACTAAGCCACACTACTTTCCAGCCCCGCTCCCAGCCCGTTTCGGGCTGGGAGCGTCTGTGTGTTTTAGGCTAGAAGCCATGGCCAAGAAAACCCGCCCCATCCATACCTGTTCCGAATGCGGCTACGTCTCGCCCAAATGGCTCGGGCGATGCCCGGACTGCGGTGCGTGGGGCACGCTGGAGGAAAAGGCACCGGTGGTGGCGGTGCCTGGGGCGCCGGCAAGCAAGGGCGTAGCCCCGTCGAGTCCCGCACAGCCGATTACCAAGATTGGGGCGCAGGCAACAAAGACGGTGCGCACCGGCATCGGCGAGTTGGATCGCGTGCTGGGAAGCGGCATCGTGCCGGGTTCAGTGGTGCTTATGGCCGGCGAGCCCGGCGTGGGCAAATCCACACTACTGCTGGAAGTAGCCTCGCGGTGGGCACAGCTCGGCCGCACCGTGCTCTACGCGACGGCCGAGGAATCCGCCGGCCAGGTCCGCTCCCGCGCCGAGCGCACCGGCGCCCTGCAGGAAACTTTGTATTTGGCGGCCGAGTCCAACTTGGATGGGGTCTTCGGGCACGTCGATAAGCTGCAGCCTAGCCTCATCATCGTCGATTCGGTACAGACCATGCATGCCGTAGGTGTGGAGGGCGTATCCGGTGGCGTGGCACAATCGCGCGCGGTGACGGCCGCGCTGACGTCATTGGCGAAATCCACGGGCATTCCGGTGCTGCTGGTCGGCCACGTCACGAAGGACGGCAACGTGGCCGGGCCGCGCGTGCTGGAGCACCTTGTCGACGTCGTCTTAAACTTCGAGGGCGACCGCCAATCCAGCCTCCGCATGCTGCGCGGCATTAAAAATCGCTTTGGTGCCACCGACGAGGTGGGCTGCTTCGAGCAGACCTCCGGCGGTATTCGGGAGGTAGCGGATCCCTCCGGGCTCTTCCTCTCGCACCGCGGTTCTACGCCGGATGGCTCGGCCGTGACGGTCGCGATGGACGGTGTGCGGCCGATCTTGGCGGAGGTACAGGCGCTGACGGTGGACCCGGTGGCGAAAAACCCGCGGCGGGTGGTTACCGGGCTAGATTCCAACCGCGTGCCGATGGTGCTCGCGGTGCTCCAGGCCCGCGCCGGCCAGCGCACCAATGATAAAGATGCCTACGTCGCCACGGTCGGCGGCATGCGCATTACGGAAACCGCGACGGATTTGGCGGTGGCGCTGGCGACGTGGTCCTCGTTGCACGAGCAACCGCTGCCGGCCAAGACGGTTGTCATTGGCGAGGTGGGCCTGGCCGGCGAGTTGCGTCCAGTGCCCAATGTGGAGCGGCGCTTAATGGAGGCCGCGCGGCTGGGTTATAAGAACGCGATTGTCCCGCGCGGGGAAATCGAGCCGGTAGAGGGCATTCGCGTCCACCAAGCTGGGACGCTAGGGCAGGCCATCGTTGCGGTGGCGCGGTAGCGCCTAGCGCAGCGTGAAGTCCTGCGGCGGGGAGGAGTTATCGCCAATGATGGTGTGGGCGAAGTAGGCTCCTGGTTCAGCCGCGGGACGATTGGTGCATTCACCCGGCTTGGAGGCTTGGCGAGACCATTCGGCCTCGAATTTTACGTCCTTGCCGGCCGGGAAGGTCTGCGAGCCGGTCTGCACGGAAGCATAGCAATCCGTATCGGACCACACGCGCTCGTTATCGGCCATCTTGTAGACCTCGAAGCGCAACAGGTTCTTGTCTAGGTCGATCTTGCAGTCTGCGGCCGTGGGGTTGGTAACCGTCATGAAGAACTTCGGCAGTTCGCCCTCCGGCACGGAGTAGTTCAACATGGAGGTGCGCACCTGGAGGTCTGCCAGGTCGCAGGTCTTCTTTGCTGCCTCGGAGCTCGCGGCCGCGGAGCTGGAGGGCTCGCTTTCGGCAGACTCGCTTTCCGACGCCCCCTCGGCCGACGCCTCCGCGGAGGTCGCGGAGGTTTCTGGGGCGGCAGAAGATGAGGTCTGCTCCGGCGTAGGCGCGGGTGCGGCGGTATCGGCCGGCTCATCGCTGCTGCCCCCGAAGGCAGCCACAGCCGCCCAGATCAGCACCACGACCAGCACGAGTACGATGATGAGCGCCGCTACTCGTCGGCGCTTGTAAATCTCTTCTGGTAGGGGCTTTTTCTGCGTCACGCTGTCAATTTTAAGCGGTGGGCACGGGCCGGTGCGCTAAGCCCGCGCCGCGTGTCAGGCGGGCTAGTCCACCCCGAAGGTCTGCAGGGTTTCCACGCTGGAATCTTCCAGCAGGTAGCGCGCGCCGATAACGCCCAGGGCACCCTCGTCGAGCAGACGGCAGACGTTGGGCACGCTGGCAACCAGCTGGGCGACGGTCTGGCGGGTGTGCTCCCGCTCGACGTCGTCAGTCGTGGCATGTGGACCCGCCACCAGTGCGGAGGCGGCAACCTTCTCGATAATGGGGCGCTGCAGGCCAGTGGGCAGCTCGCCGCCGGATACGAAACCGGTAGCCGCGCCCACCGCACCGCAGGATTGATGGCCGAGGACTACCAAAAGGTTGGGTTTGAGGGCGGCGAGGGCGTAGTCGAGGGAGGCTAGGACGGCGTCGTCAAGAATGTGGCCCGCGGTGCGGATGACAAAGGCATCGCCGAAGCCGATATTGAAGACGTGCTCGATAGGGGCGCGGGAATCGGAACAGGAAATGACCACCACGCGGGGATCCTGGCCGTGAGTTAGGCCCTCGCGGTTATAAATCTCGCGCACGTCGACGGTCTCGCCGTCCAGTACGCGCTGATTTCCCGCCTTAAGGGCCTCCCATACGGCCTGCGGTTCGTGGGCAACATTACGTAAAGGCATAGGCCACATTCTAATGCCCTAGACTATCTCCCACGATGGATTCGCAAGCTCTTCTTTCCTGGTTCGATGCCAATGAACGAGACCTGCCCTGGCGCCGGCCTGGCACGAGCGCGTGGGGCGTGCTGCTCAGCGAGGTCATGAGCCAGCAGACCCCGGTCGCGCGCGTGGCTCCGGTGTGGGAGGAATGGATGCGGCGCTGGCCCACCCCTGCAGACTTTGCCCAGGCCACCCGGGCGGAGGTCCTGCGCGCCTGGGGCAAGCTGGGCTACCCGCGGCGCGCGCTGCGCCTGTGGGAGTGCGCGGCGGCCATTGGCGAAGGCGAGGTACCGGCGGACGTCGATGAATTGCTGCGCCTGCCGGGCATAGGTGACTACACCGCGCGCGCCGTGGCCTGTTTTCATTTCGGGGTCAACGTGCCGGTGGTCGATACCAATGTGCGGCGGGTTTATACCCGCGCAGAAGAGGGCCGATTCCTTGCGCCGCAGCCATCGAAGCGGGAGTTGGCGGCCGTAGCAGAGCTTTTGCCGGCCGAAAATGGGCCGCGCTTTTCAGCCGCGCTTATGGAGCTAGGCGCGCTGGTGTGCACGGCGAAGAATCCCGCCTGCGAGCAGTGCCCGCTGCGCGCGAGCTGTGCGTGGCAGCTCGCTGGCCGGCCGCAGCCCAGTGCGGAGGAGCAGGCGCGGGCGAAAAAGCGGGTGCAGAAGTTTGTAGGCACAGACCGGCAGGTGCGCGGCAAGATTTTGGATGTGTTACGCGCAGCGGACGGGCCGGTTCCCCAGTCCGAAATTGATGTGGTCTGGCCCGATGCGGCGCAGCGCTCCCGCGCGTTGGCTTCGCTGCTTGCCGACGGCCTCGCCGAACAAAACGACGCCGGCCTATTCCACCTACCCATTTAGGCTCCTAATAATGACCGGCTATATCCGCAGGTCGCGATCCTGTGGGTGTGATCTGCTTAACGCCAGCGGCCGCGGAAATTGAAACCTCCGGGCAGATTCACCCACATGCCACCGCGAGAATTGAATGTGACCGGTCCTACCTTGGTAGACATCGACGCGCCGGAGCCGGAAACGTTGATCCAGCTATTCTTGCCGGTCTTTTTCCTTGAACGATACTGAAGTCCCATAGGCATATATTTTAGCAATTTCGCCTCCACCCTTCCTACGGCGCAGTAGGTTTTGGATATGGAAAAGATTTGCATCAGACTTCTAACCGTTTGTTCGCTCATTCTCGGTTCCCTGCTAGTTCCACCCGCAGCGCAGGCTGCGGTAACCTCAGCGCGGCCATCGCCGCACGCACTCGACGGGGTCGGCCGCGGACAGGTATTCACCTATGACACCACCACGGATGGCGGTCAGCCGATTCAGGCCTCGGCAACCTTGTATGAGCCAAATGCGCCGTGGCGCGGTAAAGGCGAACGCCCCACCATCATCTTTGCGCCCGGCACCCGCGGCGCCGGCGACCAATGCGCACCATCGCGCGCCGGCATGGGCCTAGGCTCGGTGGGGCTCAGCAAGGTCGGCTCCCCTACCATCAATGCCAACTACGAGTACGGCTTCTACATGGGCGCGCTCCACCATGGCGCCCGGGTGATCGTCGCGGATCTCATCGGCTTGGGCATGCCAGGCCACCACACCTATGTCAATCACATTGAGGAAGCGCACGCCATGCTCGATGCCGCCCGCTCCGGATTGGAGCTAGCCCACGCTCCAGAGGACGCCCCTATCGGCTTTGCGGGCTACTCGCAAGGCGGCGGCGCCTCGCTAGCCGCAGCGGAGTTCGCCGATTCTTATGCACCTGAGCTCAACGTGGTCGGCACCTACTCCGGTGCCCCGCCGGCTGACCTGCCCAAGGTAATGAAAGCTATCGACGGTTCTTCCATCGTCCACGTGCTGGGCTACGCCATCAATGGCTTTGCCGAGCGCAACCCCCAGTTCCGCGACGCAGTACTAGAAGAGCTCAATCCTCGCGGCATCGACTTCTTGCGCTCGGCGGCCACCAGTTGTACGGGTGACTCCATCCTCATGTGGGGTTTTAGCAGCACGCGCCAACTCACCCGCACCGGGGAATCGCTTTCTGAGCTAGTAGAGCGCAAGCCCATCATCAAAGAAACCTTGCTGCGGCAGAACCAGGGCAAGCACCCGCTGAAGGGCCCGGCGATGATCGCTAGCTCGCCGCACGATGACCTCATTCCACACCAGCAGGTCCGCGCAGTCGCCGGGGCATATTGCCAGATGGGTGGAACCGTGGACTTCATAGCCGCGCCCGGCACCGCCACGATTCCAGGCGCAGGCGCCGACCACGCTTTACCGCTCTACATCAACGTCCCGGTGGGCTTGAAGTACCTCTTTGACCGCTTCGACGGGAAACCGGCGCCGTCCAATTGTGCTGGCTAGAGATCCCGAGCATAAGAAAACTGCACGCAACGAAAAACCACCCAGCCTCGCAGAAAAGCGAGAAGCTGGGTGGTCTTATTTTTCCGGCTTACATCGGCTGGCCGGCGCCTGCTGGCGGCGGGTTATGGCCGTCGTCATCGGAGTCAGAACCAGACTCTAGGTCGGTACCAGCGGCGGTGGAACCGCCGTCACCTGGGACATCTGGGGTGATGGTGTCAGGCTCGCTAGAGTCGGTGGACTCGGCGTCGTTGTCGCGCACCTCGGCGTCGTCAAGCTGAGGCTCCTCGGAGTCGTCCGGCAGAGGCTTCGGGCGCGGGCTGAAGGTGAACTTCGCGCCCGTATTGTCCTTAGATTCGCCGTCCCAGCCCTCGACGTCGACGGTGATGATTTCACCGGCACCGATTTCGCCGAAGAGGATCTTTTCCGAGAGCTGATCCTCAATCTCGCGCTGAATGGTGCGACGCAGCGGGCGAGCGCCCAAGACCGGGTCGAAGCCACGCTTGGCCAGGAGGTTCTTGGCCTTGTCCGTAAGCTCGATGCCCATATCGCGCTCCTCCAGCTGCTTGGCCACGCGGCCGATGAGCAGCTCGACCATCTCCACAATCTGCTCCTGGGTGAGCTGGTGGAAGACAACGATGTCATCGATACGGTTCAAGAACTCCGGGCGGAAGTGCTTCTTCAGCTCGTCGTTGACCTTCTGCTTCATCCGATCGTACTGGGCATCCGCATCATTTTCGGAAGATCCAGTAAAGCCCAAGCCCACCGGCTTCGAGATGTCCTGGGTACCCAAGTTCGACGTGAAGATGAGAACGGTGTTCTTGAAGTCAACAACGCGACCCTGGCCGTCGGTAAGCCGGCCATCTTCCAGCACCTGCAGGAGGGTGTTGTAGATCTCCTTGTGGGCCTTCTCAATCTCATCAAAAAGCACAACGGAGAACGGCTTGCGGCGAACCTTCTCGGTCAGCTGGCCACCCTCTTCGTAGCCGACGTATCCCGGAGGGGCACCGAAGAGACGAGAAGCGGTGAAGCGGTCGTGGAATTCACCCATATCGATCTGGATGAGGTCATCATCCGAACCGAAGAGGAAGTTAGCCAGGGACTTCGATAGCTCGGTCTTACCCACACCGGACGGGCCGGCGAAGATGAAGGAGCCGGATGGACGGCGCGGATCCTTGAGGCCTGCACGGGTGCGGCGGATGGCGCGGGAGACGGACTTGACCGCCTCGTCCTGGCCAATGATGCGCTTGTGCAGCTCTTCTTCCATGTTGAGCAGACGGTTGGATTCCTTCTCCGTTAGCTTCAGCACAGGGATACCGGTCCAGTGCGCCAGCACCTCTGCGATCTGGTCTTCGCCAACCTCGGCGATTTCCTCGAGGTCACCGGAACGCCACTGCTTTTCCTTCTCAGCGCGCTCCTCACCCAGCTTGCGCTCCTTATCGCGCAGGCCAGCTGCCTTTTCGAAGTCTTGGGCATCGATGGCCGCTTCCTTTTCCTTGCGGACCTCAGCGATGCGGTCATCGACCTCGCGCAGGCCCTTTGGTGCGGTCATGCGCTTGATGCGCATGCGCGCGCCAGCCTCATCGAGAAGGTCAACGGCCTTATCCGGCAAGAAGCGGTCATTGATGTAGCGATCCGACAGGGAAGCTGCAGCGTGCAGCGCCTCATCGGTATAAGACACGCGGTGGTGAGCCTCGTACTTATCGCGCAGGCCCTTCAAAATCAAGAAGGTGTCATCCAGGGACGGCTCGTCTACCTTAACCGGCTGGAAACGACGCTCGAGGGCGGCATCCTTTTCGATGTGTTTGCGATACTCATCCAAAGTGGTAGCACCGATGGTCTGCAGCTCGCCACGGGCCAACTTTGGTTTGAGCAAGGAAGCTGCATCGATAGCACCTTCAGCAGCACCAGCACCGACCAAGGTGTGGATCTCATCGATGAACAAGATGATATCGCCGCGCTGGTTAATCTCCTTGAGCACCTTCTTCAGGCGTTCCTCGAAGTCACCGCGGTAACGAGAGCCGGCCACCAGGGAGCCTAGGTCAAGCGAGTAGAGCTGCTTGTCCTTGAGGGTTTCTGGGACCTTGCCGTTGACGATGTCGAGCGCCAAGCCCTCAACCACGGCGGTCTTACCAACGCCCGGCTCACCGATGAGGACCGGATTATTCTTCGTGCGGCGAGAGAGCACTTGCATGATGCGCTCTACCTCGGACTCGCGGCCAACGACAGGATCCAGCTTGCCGTCCTTGGCAGCCTGGGTGAGGTTGCGGCCGAATTGATCAAGCACCAGGGAATTGGAACGCTCACCGGAACCACCGGAGCCGCCACGAGCGCCGGCGCCAGCACCTGCACCGACTGGACCGGAGCCTTGGCCAGTGGAGGAGCCACCCTCCTGCTGTCCACCTTCGTAGCCGGACAGCAATTGGATAACCTGCTGGCGCACGCGTGGCAGGTCGGCGCCGAGCTTGGTCAGCACCTGCGCGGCGACGCCATCGCCCTCACGAATGAGCCCCAGCAGCAAGAACTCAGTACCGATGTACTTGTGTCCCATCTGCAGGCCCTCACGCAGGGAGAGCTCAAGAACCTTTTTGGCACGTGGAGTAAAGGGGATGTGGCCGGTGTGTGGCTGGCTACCCTGGCCGATGATTTCCTCAACCTCACGGCGGACATCCTCCAGGGAAATACCCATGGATTCCAGTGCCTTGGCAGCGACGCCTTCGCCTTCATGGATAAGGCCGAGCAAGATGTGCTCGGTGCCGATGTAATTATGGTTAAGCATGCGTGCTTCTTCCTGCGCCAAAACGATGACGCGGCGAGCACGATCGGTAAACCTCTCGAACATGATTCCCCTATACTTTCGCTTCTAATGTGTCACCCACTCTAACGCGGCAATCCGCCGATCATTTCCGGTTTTGCTCCCAGATGCCCGCAATACCGCGAGAATTCCCCATCTTCGCAGCTCACACGGGTGTACGCCGGTAGCGAACAGGGGCACGGGCATGTAATCTGGAATCGTTTTATTGTTCCCTGCTCCTCTTTCGCACTGTTTAAGGAAATCTCCACCGTGCCGCAACTTCCTGAGTTCTTCGCCACCCAACACAACCTGCACGAATTGGCAGTAGTGGATGAAGCTCCTTCCTCCACGCTCTTCGCCGTGGAAGACGGGGCCACGCATCAGCCGTTGAGCGTGGAGATTTTCGCCCCAGGAATCACCGGCATGGTGGAAAAGTCCACCGCGCTACATGGATTACACCACCCGGCTATCGCACCGCTGGTAGGCACGGGCACGACCGCAGACGGGCAAGAGTTCATTGTCCGCGAGGGATTTGTCGGCACCCAGCTTTCGCAAGTTCCCAATAATCTCAGCCGTGCGGACGCAGCGGAGATCTTTGGCCCCCTGGCCGGTGCGGTGGACTTTTTGATCTCTCGCAAACAGGCAGGCTTTGCGGTCCATGGGCTGAGGGAGGCCCGGGTGGGCGTCGACAAGCAGCGGCAGATTTCGGTTCTGGCCGCGGTCGGCCCGTCGGGTGAGGAGCACGGCGACGCGGTAGAAGCATTCGAGCAACTCGTCGCGCGCAAGTGCCCGGACTATAAGGCCACCGGCACGGCGGATAGCGCCAAGGATGTGGTGGCGCATCTGCGACCGCAGCGCGAGTTCGATACCGCGCAGATCCCGCGCGTGCAAGCCCCCGAACCGCGCCCCCAGCAGCAATTCGCCCCGCCGCAGCCACAGCCGCAGCAGCAGGCGATGGCCCAGCCCATGGGGCAACAGCCCATGGGGCAGCAACCCATGGGGCAACAGCCCATGGCGCCAGCGCCGCAGAAGAAGGGCAAGGGCGGTCTCATTGCGTTGATTAGCGTGCTGGCGGTGGCCGCGATTGCCGCCGCGGCGGCGCTGTGGTTCTTTTTGTCCTACCCCAGCTGGAATGACAAAGAACAAAACCTGGCGGATGCGTACCCGAACCTGGTGAGCTCCCGTAGTGGCCAGGAGGGCTTCGATGGGGCAAAGTGTTCCTCGCGTGAGCCGGAGTCTGGCCAGGAGGCCAAGATTTCCTGCGTGGGCGATGGGTTTAGCTATATCGTGACCTACTACCCCAGCATAGAAGAGCGCGATGCCATGCTTCCCGACGCCGAGCCGGTGGAGCTTTCCAATGACCAGTGCACCATCCAAAGCTATGAGACCACCGCGGATGTTCCTACTTACGTCATGGCCGTTGAAGGCACCCAATCCGCGTTCCTCGTGTGGGGCGATAAGGCTGAAAACGAGCGGCTGAACCTGCCGCTGTGCGCCTCTTAAATCGCACCTCAGAGTTTCCGGCCCGCCGCGCATAGCGTGTGCGGGCCTTATGCCTGTCCTAGTAGCTACTCCGTCTACGGCACGCGCTTGAGGAAGGGGGCCAGCACAATAACCACCAACGAGAGCACGGCTGCAAAAAGGAATGCCCAGTGTGCACCGTGAGCGGTGGCAGCAGCATCATTCATGCCTTGTGCCAGGCCAGACTTGGTGCCACGGCTAAGGAACGTCATCAAAAAGGCGGTGCCGGCCGCGCCCGCCAGCTGCTGCAAAGTATTAAGGATGGCGGAGCCGTGCGAGTAGAGCTCATCCGGCAGGGAGGCCAGGGACGTTGTCATCAATGGCGTCATCATGAGCGCAATGCCAAGGGCGAATAGGACGTGCATAGCAATGACCATCCACACAGCGCTGTCCTCAGTGAGCAGGGTCATCAGCCACGTGCCCGCGGCAAGGAGAAGGGCACCGGGAATCATCAGCGGACGGGGCCCGTGGATATCATAGAGACGGCCTACCATCGGGGAGATGCCGCCTTGCAGCAAGCCGCCGGGCATGACCACGAGCCCGGTGACCAGGGAGCTTACCGCCAAAGAGGTCTGCAGGTAGATGGGCAGGACATTGACAACGCCAAGCAATAGACCGAACATCAAAAGCATTCCGAGTACCGCCACGGTGAAGTTCGGAACCTTAAATGGTCGCATATCCAGCAGGGCGCGATTGTCTTTAGCGAGGCGCACTTGCCGGAGGGTAAAAAGCGCCAAGGCCACAAGTCCTATGGCGAGGACGAGGATGTCTATGAGGCCTTCGCCCTCCAGAATATTTTCTAGGGACGATACGGCATATACCAACCCGCCAAAGGCAAGGACGGACAAAATAACTGAGGGGAAATCCAGCGGGGTATCGCGTTTATCGCCCACGTTGACTAGGCGGAGGTAGCCGGCGACGCCGATGAGGCCGAGCAGCGGAACCATAGTCCAGAAGATGACGTGCCAGGTGAACATGCTAAGAACCAGACCACCCACCGTAGGTCCGAGCGCTGGGGCCACGGAAATGACCACGGAGATAATGCCCATGACGCTGCCGCGACGTTGCGGCGGGACGAGGGTCATCGCCACCGTCATCAAGGTGGGGATCATCAACGCAGTACCCGCCGCTTGGAAAACGCGCCCCACCAGCAAGATGCCGAAGGCTGGGGCGAGTGCCGCAAAGACTGTACCGGCAAGGAATACACCCGCAGAGGCGAGAAAGATCTGGCGGGTGGTGAATTTATCCATGAGAAAGCCGGTGGTCGGGATGACCACGCCCATGGTGAGCAGGAAACCGGTAAGCAACCACTGGGCGGAGGTAGCCAGGATGTCAAAGTCCGCCATGATGGCAGGCAATGCCACCGAAAGGGCGGTCTCGTTCAAGATCATCACCATCGCACCAAGGACGAGGATGGTGAGGTTGATTTTTACCTCTGCGGAAATGTGCGGATCTGGTTTCTGAGACACTCAGATAGGATACTGAGGCCGCCGATATGGGGAAAGTCGGGGAGTATAATTTTAGTGTCTTCCTCCGCGCGGTCAGACCGCGCCACCCGAATATATAGAGAGGCCATCCCAGTGCGTTTTCTCCAGGATTCCCGCCCGCCGTACGAATTGACCTACTCCGATGTGTTCATGGTGCCCAGCCACTCCGAGGTGGGCTCGCGCCAGTCGGTGGATCTCACCACTGAGGACGGCACTGGCAATACCATCCCGCTCATCGTGGCCAATATGACCGCCGTGGCCGGTCGCCGCATGGCCGAGACCATCGCGCGCCGCGGCGGGCTCACTATCCTGCCACAGGACCTATCCCTGGATGCGGCCGCAGAGACCATTGCTTCCGTGAAAGCGGCTGACTTGGTCTATGACACCCCGATTACCGTGAAGCCGCACCACACCGTGGGCTATACCAGCAACCTTTTGCACAAGCGCGCTCATGGCGCCGCCATCGTGGTCGAAGGGGACATGCCCATCGGCATTATCACGCCGAAGGATCTGCGCGGGCAGGATAATTTCACCGCCGTCGGCCAATTGATGACCACGGATCTGGTGACGCTGCCGGTGGGCATTAACCCACAGGAGGCTTTCACCAAGTTGCGCAAGACTTCCCGCAAGCTGGCGCCGGTGGTCAACCCGGATGGCACCCTGGCCGGAATCCTCACCAGGAAGGGGGCGGTGAGGGCGAAGATGTATAAGCCGGGCGTCGACAAGCAGGGCCGGTTACACATT
The DNA here is from genome assembly GCF_046717765.1 of Corynebacterium sp. LaCa117. Taxonomy (NCBI): domain Bacteria; kingdom Bacillati; phylum Actinomycetota; class Actinomycetes; order Mycobacteriales; family Corynebacteriaceae; genus Corynebacterium; species Corynebacterium sp. LaCa117. Next base: position 2,269,645 of record NZ_CP177102.1, read on the forward strand.
GGTGCGGCCGTGGGCATCAACGGCGATGTGGAAGGCCGCGCCCGTGCCCTAGCGCAGGCGGGAGCCGACGTCCTAGTCATTGATACCGCACACGGGCACCAAGACAGCATGCTCACCGCTTTGCGCAAGGTAAAAGCGCTGGACTTGGGGCTTCCCATTGCTGCCGGCAATATCGTCACAGCGGAGGGCGTGCGCGAACTGGCGGCCGCCGGCGCAGACATCATCAAGGTCGGCGTGGGCCCGGGCGCGATGTGCACCACCCGCATGCAAACGGGTGTGGGCCGCCCGCAATTCTCGGCCGTCCTGGAGTGCGCTGCGGCAGCCCGCGAGGTTGGCGCCCATGTCTGGGCCGATGGCGGCGTGCGCGACCCGCGCGATGTCGCTCTTGCCCTGGCCGCCGGTGCCTCCAATGTCATGATCGGATCCTGGTTCGCCGGAACCTTTGAATCCCCAGGTGACCTGCACAAGGACGCCGATGGCGCCTTCTACAAGGAATCCTTTGGCATGGCTTCGCGCCGGGCAGTGCGCGGCCGCAACTCCGATACGGAGGCCTTCGAGCGCGCCCGCCGCGAGATGTTTGAAGAGGGGATTTCTACCTCTCGTATCTACCTCGACCCCGAGCACGGCGGCGTGGAGCATCTAGTGGACCGAATCATTTCTGGCGTCCGTTCCTCGTGCACTTACGCCGGCGCCAATTCCTTGGCTAGCTTCCGCGAACGCGCCACTGTGGGCGTGCAGTCCGCCGCCGGGTTCGCGGAGGGGCAGCCGCGCGCCACGAACCGTTAATGGGCTGCATGCTACGTTGACAGATATGCTTTCTCGCTATGACCAAGCGGCCTCCCGCGCGGCCGCACAGGTTATGGGGCGCTACTCCACCAGCTTCTCGCTGGCCACGCGGCTCTTGCGCGGGCGGGTGCGCGCCGATATCCGCCACTTATACGCGGTGGTGCGCATTGCCGATGAGCTTGTCGACGGCGCCGCTGCCCAAGCCCACACCGACCCCGCCGCCGCACTGGATGCCTACGAGAAAACCATCCTGGCCGCACCGCAGCAGCGACTGCACACGGATCTCGTGGTCCACGCTTATGCCTTAACCGCGCGTCGCTGTGGTTTCCCCCGCGAGTACCTTGTTGCCTTCTTTCACTCCATGCGTGCGGATCTCACCCAGCGAGAGTATTCCCCATCGGAACTGCAGGACTATATCTACGGCTCAGCGGAAGTCATTGGGTTATTGTGCCTGCAAATTTTCTTGGCCGAAGAGGACGTCTCCCCCGCTGACCGGGCCGCCATGGAGCGCGGCGCGCGCGCTCTAGGGTCAGCCTTTCAGAAGATTAATTTCCTGCGTGACCTGGGTGAGGATAGCTCCACTTTGGGCCGAACCTATTTTCAGCAGGCCCCATCGGGACGGATTGATGAGGCAACCAAGTCCGCGCTCATCGCAGAGATCCGCCAGGAGCTCGCGACCGCCGCGCTCACCATCGACGTGCTCCCGGCTTCCGCGCGGGTCGGTGTGAGCGCGGCGGCGGATATCTTTGCCGAGCTCACCAATCGCCTCGCCGCCACTCCGGCTACTGCACTTCCCACCACGCGCGTATCCGTGCCGAACCACACCAAGGCTTGGCTTGCGGCCCGCGCGGTGCGCCGTCGCGGCCACAGCAACCAGACCCCGCCCCTAGCCGGAGATTAAGGAGAACAACATGCACGCCGTCGTCATCGGAGCCGGCATCGCCGGCCTCGCCACCGCCGCTTTGCTCGGCCGCGAGGGCTACGAGGTCACCGTCGTGGACTCGCTGGATGAGGTAGGCGGGCGCGCCGGCAGCTTTGCGGAGGCCGGCTTTCGCTGGGATACCGGCCCCTCGTGGTACCTCATGCCCGAGGCTTTCGATCACTTCTTTGCGCTGTGTGGCACCTCCACCGAGGCGGAGCTGGACATGGTGGACCTCTCCCCCGCCTACCGCGTCTTTCATGGCGATGCGCCGATGGACGTGCACTCCGGGATCGAGGAAGTCACCGCGCTTTTCGAGTCACTGGAGCCCGGCGCGGGGGAGAAAGTACGCACGTACTTAGCGCAGGCCAGCGATACCTATGAGATGGCGCTTAAGCACTTCCTTTACACCACCTTCTCCGCGCCGCTGAACCTGGTGCACCGCGATATTCGCACCCGGATTTCGCGCCTCATGGCTCTGCTGACGGTAAACCTAAAGCAGTACGTGGGCCGAACGTTTTCTGATGTCCGCCTGCGCCAAATCTTAAGCTACCCGGCGGTCTTTTTGTCCTCCGAGCCGGCCGCCGCACCGGCACTGTATTCCCTGATGAGCCACACCGACCTGGTGGAGGGCGTGCGCTACCCGCAGGGTGGATTCGCCGCCGTGGTCCAGGCCATCTACCGGCAGGCACGGAAGTTTGGCGCCACCTTCCGCTTGGGCGAGGAGGTGACCTCCATTAAGGTTGCCAACCGGCAGGTCACGGGCGTGCGCACGAATAAGGGCGCCATCCACGCCGATATCGTGGTCTCCGCGGGGGACTTGCACCACACCGAGACTCAGCTTTTGCCGCCGCAGCTGCGGACGTACCCGGAGCGCTACTGGGGCCGGCGCAATCCGGGCCTGGGTACTGTGCTCATCTTGGCCGGGGTGAAGGGCGAGCTGCCCGAGCTGGCACACCATACCTTGCTCTTTAGTAAGGACTGGGATCCGGATTTCCGCGCCGTCTATTCCGGTCCGGAGCCTTCCCGGCCGTTGGGTGCCTCAGAGTCCATCTACGTGTCCAAGACCTCAGCCACCGACCCGCACGTAGCGCCCGCGGGCCACGAAAACCTCTTCATTCTGGTGCCGGTGCCGGCCGCGGAGGCGCCCGGGTTCGGCAATGCCTACCACGCAGAAGAATCCGAGCGCGTTGCCGCGATTGCCGACGCCGCCCTTAACCACATCGCAGCCACGGCCGGGGTGCCGGATTTGGTAGAGAGGGTCGTCGTCAAGCGCACGCTCGGCCCTGCCGATTTTGCCGAGCGCTACCATGCCTGGTCGGCCGGTTCTATTGGGCCCGCGCACACGCTGCGGCAATCGGCGTTTTTGCGCGGACGCAATGCCTCGCGCAAGGTAGACGGCCTCTACTATGCAGGGGCTACCACCGTACCGGGCGTCGGTGTGCCAATGTGCCTGATTTCGGCCGAGAACATTATTAAGCGCCTGCGGGGCGATACCTCCGCCAGGCCGCTTTCGCACTAGCCCAGGCATGGCAAAAGCCGCCAGCCACGCGGACTGACGGCTAGCGATTGGCCGCTGGGCGGCTACTTCTGCTCTGGCTTAACCAGTGGGAAGAGCACGGTTTCGCGGATGCCCAGACCAGTCAAGGCCATCAGCAGGCGGTCCATGCCCATGCCCGTACCGGCTGTAGGCGGCATGCCCTGCTCCATAGCGGCGAGGAAGTCCTCATCCAGCACCATGGCCTCATCATCGCCACCGGCGGCCAGGCGGGCCTGATCCTCGAAGCGCTCGCGCTGGATAACCGGGTCCACGAGCTCGGAGTAGCCGGTTGCCAGCTCGAAACCGCGCACGTAGAGGTCCCACTTTTCGGTCACGCCCGGCTCGGAACGGTGCTGGCGGGTCAATGGGGAGGTCTCAACCGGGAAATTCTTGACAAAGATAGGGCCTTCGAGCTGGTCCTCGCACAGGACCTCCCAGATCTCCTCGACCAGCTTGCCGTGGCCCCAGCCGCCGTCCTTAGGGACGTCGAGACCAATGACGTCTGCAATGCCCTTGAGCGTCTCGACGTCAGTATCGATGGTGACCTCCGGCTGGCCCGGGAACTTGCGCTGCAGGGCCTCGTTCAGGGACGGGTACATCTCGATTTCCGGCCATTCTTCGCCACCGAAATCGAACTCGGTGCCATCGGCAAGGGTGACGGTGGTCGAGCCGAAGACATCGCGGGCAACAGCTTGGATGGACTCGCGCGTCATGCGGGCACAATCGTTGTAATCGCCCCACGCAGCGTAGGTCTCCAGCATGGCGAACTCTGGCGAGTGGGAGCGGTCAACGCCCTCATTGCGGAAGTTGCGGTTGATTTCGAAGACGCGGTCAATGCCGCCGACGACGGCACGCTTCAAGTACAGCTCTGGAGCGATGCGCAGGTAGAGGTCAATATCCAGCGCATTGGAGTGGGTGATAAACGGGCGAGCGGCTGCGCCACCGTGCAGGGTCTGCAGCATCGGGGTCTCGATTTCTACAAAGTCCTGGCTTTCCAGGTAGTTGCGCAGCGCGCGCATGACCTTGACGCGAATCATGGCGTTCTTGCGGGCATCTTCGCGGATAATGAGGTCGTTATAGCGCTGGCGCACGCGGGTATCTTCAGCCATATCGGCGAAGGACACCGGCAACGGACGCAAGGACTTAGCGGCCATGGTCCATTCGGAGACCATGATGGACAGCTCGCCACGGCGCGAAGAAATCACGCGGCCGCGCACGGAGATGAAATCGCCCAAGTCGACGTCGGACTTCCAGGCGTCGAGGCGCTCCTTGCCTACCTCAGCCAAAGAAAGCATGGCCTGCACCTGGGTGCCATCGCCATCCTGCAAGGTGGCGAAGCACAGCTTGCCGGTATTGCGCATAAAAATAAGGCGACCGGCAATGGCATGGGTAACCTCGGTTTCCTCACCAGGGGCCAGGTAGGTTACGCCCTCTTCGTTGCCAGGCTCTTCGCCTTCAGCCACGACGCGGAAATCATGGCGCAAATCCTTTAAAGAGATGGTGCGCTCAACGGTTACCGGGTAGGCCTCTACGCCGGATTCCAGCAGGCGATCGCGCTTTTCGCGGCGGATGCGCAGCTGCTCAGGGACATCGTTTACTTCATTATTCTTCTGCTCGCTCACGTTAGCCAAGGGTAGTCGATCCCCACCGCAGCACGCGATTTAGCCCACGCCACCCTCTCCCGGGAAAGGATTTACGCATAATTCACTTCACTGTCACCTCGGGGTCAACACACAGTTACGAAGATGACCTTTTATATATGGCTGTCCCCATATGTAATCAATATTTTTCGACATTTTTGGAGCAATACCCATGGCGCTTAAGGGCCGCAATCTTCTCTCTAGTCTCTTTGCATCCTCTCGTTCCAGCCTGACCTGCACTTACAAGTGTGGCAATGCGTGCTTCGGAGAGTGCGAGAACAAGTCCGATAACCCGTACTTCGGCGACCAGTTCTCCCGTCGTACCGCCCTGCGCGCGGGCAGCCTGTCCGTTGTAACCGTCGGCGGCGGCGCCGCGCTGGCTGCCTGCTCCAACCCGGATGATGCCTCCAACGAGGCGTCTTCTTCCGAGGGCAAGGGCGGCAAAACCTCTGAGGCGAACGTCGAGCTCACCTCCGCCGAGGGCATGAAGTTCGACCCAGTACAGCCGAATGAAAAGGACGAAGTAGTCATCCCGAATGGCTACGAGCAGTCCGTCCTCATTGCCTGGGGCGATCCGCTGTTTAAGGACGCACCGGAATTCGATGACAAGAATCAGACCGCCGAGGCAGCTGAGAAGCAGTTCGGCTTCAACAATGACTTTGCCGGTCTTATCGAGCACCCAGACGATGACAACCGCCTTATCTACGTCTGCTCCCACGAGTACACCACCGAGCCGCAGATGTTCCCCAACTACGATGCGGATAACCCGACCGAGGAGCAGGCCAAGATTGGCTGGGCTGGTCACGGTCACTCCATCGTGGAAGTATCCAAGGTTGGCAACACCGGTGAGCTCAAGCGCGAGTTTGGCCCACTCAACCGCCGCATTACCGCCACCACCGAATTCACCTTGGTCGGCCCAGCTGCCGGTTCCGAGTTTGTAAAGACCTCTGCCGATAAGACGGGCAAGAAGGTCAAGGGCACTTTGAATAACTGTTCCGGTGGCATCACCCCGTGGAACACCATGCTCTCCGGCGAAGAGAACTTTGACCAGTACTTTGCACACGCCAAGCTGGATGACAAGAAGGCGCAGGAGTCGCTGGAGCGCTTCGGCATGGAAGATGGCGAGTCCCAGCGCAAGTGGGAGCGCTTTGATAAGCGCTTCGACGTCTCCAAAGAGCCGAACGAGCCGAACCGCTTCGGCTGGATCGTAGAGATTAACCCACTAGATCCTAAGTCCACGCCGGTCAAGCACACCGCTCTGGGCCGATTCAAGCACGAGGCCGGCAACATCCACATCGCCTCCGATGGCACCGTGGTGTGCTACGCCGGCGATGACTCCCGCTTCGAGTACATCTACAAGTTCATCTCCACCAAGAAGTACAAAGAGGGCGATATCGAGCACAACCTCACCATCTTGGACCACGGCACCTTGTACGTAGCCAAGGTAGAGGGCAACTCCCCAGCCGACGAGATTGACGGCTCCGGCGTGCTGCCCGAAGACGGTGCCTTCGACGGCGAGGGCAAGTGGATTAAGCTGCTGACCTCCGATACGGAAAACAATAAGTTCGAGTCCCACGTTGACGGCATGTCCGCCGAAGAGGTTGCGGTTTATACCCGCGAGGCAGCCGATAAGGTGGGCGCCACCAAGATGGATCGCCCTGAGGATATGCAGGTCCACCCAGACTCGGAGAAGGTCTACGTGGCCCTGACCAACAATAAGTACCGCGGTGCTACCGGCGAGGACGCCAAGAAGAACAAGGAAGAGCCGATGGAATGGGCTCCCGTCAAGGAGAACAAGAACGGCCTGGTCATGGAGATTGAAGATGACCACGCTGGTGAGAAGTTCACCTGGAACCTCTTCCTGGTCTGTGGTGATCCGAAGGAGGCTAATACCTACTTCGGTGGCTTTGACAAGGAGAAGGTGTCCCCGATTTCCTGCCCGGATAACCTGGCCTTTGATAGCCACGGCAATCTGTGGATCTCCACCGACGGTAACGCGCTGGAGTCCAACGATGGCCTCTACGCGGTGACCACCGAGGGCGATACCCGCGGTGAGCTGAAGTGCTTCCTTACCGTTCCGGCAGGTGCCGAGACCTGCGGGCCCATCGTCACCGATGAGCGCGTGATGGTCAACGTCCAGCACCCAGGTGAAACCGATGACGCCACCTTTGAAAAGCAGACCTCTCACTGGCCTGACGGTGGCAAGTCCACCCCACGCCCGGCAGTGGTTGTGGTGTGGAAGAAGGACGGCAACATCGGCGTCGATAAGAAGTAACCACTACCTGGTTTAAGTACCCACCGCGCGGCCCTTGTTCCTGCTCGAGCAAGGGCCGCGCTTTTTGTCTATCCACGGCGACTGAACCAAAAGTCTCCGGGCGCACTTCAAATATAAATCCACCCATCGGTCCCCCCCCACAGGCAAATGCATATGTGAGTTATGGCATACTACTCGCACGTGTGATGCACGCCACCTGCCCGTCTATGAGGAGACACACACTATGAACTCTCTTGTCCTCGCCATCATCGGTATCGCGATGATGGTCGCCGGCTATCTGCTCTACTCCAAATTCCTAGGGCAAAGAATTTTCCGGCTATCCCCGAATTACTCCACCCCGGCCCACACCATGGAAGACGGCGTGGATTATGTCCCGACCAATAAATACGTCCTGTGGGGACACCACTTCACTTCCGTAGCGGGTGCAGCACCGATCATCGGTCCTGCCGTAGCGGTCATTTGGGGCTGGGTACCGGCATTTCTCTGGGTCACCATCGGCACCATCTTCTTCGCAGGTTTGCACGATCTCGGCGCTCTGTGGGCCTCCCAACGCCACAAGGGCCAATCCATTGGTACCTTGTCTGGGCGCTATATTGGCAAGCGCGGGCGCAACCTCTTCCTCATCGTCATTTTCCTGTTGCTTTTGATGGTGAATACTGCCTTCGCAGTGGTCATCTCCAACCTGTTGGTATCCACTCCCACGGCCGTCATTCCCACGTGGGGCGCCATCGCCGTCGCGCTGCTTATCGGCCAGGCCATCTACCGCCTGAAGTGGAACCTACCGCTGGTATCTATCGTGGGTGTGGTCGCGCTCTACGCGCTGATGATTATCGGCGACCGCGTGCCCGTGGTCTTGCCAGATACCGTCCTGGGGATTCCCGCCAATGGCGTGTGGATCATCTTGTTATTCATCTACGCCTTCATCGCTTCGATGCTGCCAGTATGGGTGTTGCTGCAGCCACGTGATTACATCAACGGCCTGCAGCTTTTCGTAGGTTTGGCCATCTTGTACGGGTCTTTCCTTATCACTCGGCCCTCGATTATGGCGCCAGCGTTGCGCGATAACGTACCAGACGGCACCCCGAGCATCTTCCCGCTACTCTTTGTCACCATCGCCTGCGGCGCCGTCTCCGGATTCCACGGCGTGGTGGCCTCCGGTACCTCTTCCAAGCAGGTGGATAAAGAAACCGACGTGCGCTTTGTGGGCTATTTCGGCGCCGTGGGCGAGGGCCTGCTCGCACTGGGTACCATCATCGCTACCACCGCCGGCTTCAAGACCGCCACGCAGTGGGAAGAAATCTACTCCGAGTGGAACGCCGGCGGCGTGGACGCCTTTGTGCAAGGCGGCGGCGCGCTCATGAATGAGGGCTTGGGTATTCCTACCTCCCTTTCCGGCACCATCTTGGCCACCATGGCCGTGCTTTTTGCGGCCACCACTATGGACTCGGGCGTGCGCCTGCAGCGTTTGGTGGTCCAAGAAATCGGCGACATCATAGGCGTACGCATCAAGGCTTTGGCCGCCACCGTCATTGCGGTGGGCTTGGCCTTTGGGCTGACCTTCTCCGCCGGCGTAGACGGCTCGGGCGGCATGACCATCTGGCCGCTATTCGGCACCACCAACCAGCTCATGGCAGGACTCTCCTTGGCCATCGTGGTAGTCATCCTCACCCACCTACGTCGGCCGACGTGGCCAGTGGTCATCCCGCTCATCTTCGTTACCGCCATGTCCCTGTGGGCCGCGCTCCTGCAGCTAAAGTCGCTATTTACTAGCCAGAACTGGCTGCTGTTCTGCATGGACGCCATCATCGTGGTGGCCACCATCTGGGTCATTGTGGAGGCCGTCGGTGCCATCTCTCGTGCCCGCAAGGAGGCCCCACTGGAGTGGTCCGATGCTGATCTTAACGCCCCACTGCCCGAGCATGCTCGACAAGCTTAGAGCGTTCGGGGCTGGTCTCAATGAGTTCTACCAGGCCCCGTACCGCGCCAGCTTTGCCAAAGCCCAGCAGCAGGAAGACGATCTCTTCATGATGCTGGTGGCCTCGGAGGCCTTGGGCATTCCCAACCCGGCCAGTTACTACACCCTGGAGCTTTTGCCGTTGGTCTACGAGGATTTCCACGCCTGGCATACGCGCATGGGAATGGAAAGATCCCCGCTGGAGAATATTCAATGTTGTTAGAGACCGCCCCCATCATGTTCTTTGGCGGCAAGGGCGGGGTGGGCAAGACCACCTTGGCCACCGCCACCGCGCTGCGCCTGTCCCGCGATCACCGCGTCTGCTTGGTCTCTACGGACCCAGCGCACAACCTGGGACACATCTTTGGCACCGCGCTTGGCGATGCCCCCGTGGCCCTCACCCCTTCCCTCTCCGCCATCGAGATCGACCCGGCGCGCGCCACAGAACAACATCTTGCGCAGGTGGGTTCTGCGATGCGCCGTTTCATGCCCGAGCATCTGCACGGCGAGGTCACAAAGCACCTGGACTTGGCCCAGCAATCGCCCGGCACGCAGGAGGCAGCACTATTGGAGCGTATCGCGGCGCTCGTCGGCCAAGAGTCCGACGTCGATTACCTCATCTTCGATACCGCTCCATCCGGGCATACCTCGCGGCTGATGGCCTTGCCAGAAATCATGGCCGCCTATACCGATGGCTTACTTTCCCGGCGCGAAAAATCCGATAAATTCGGCTCGCTAGTACGCGGAATGTCGCCCGGAAACAGCGCGGATAATGACCCCGTGGACCGGCGCAATCAGGAAATTCGCGCCACTCTTTTCCAGCGGCGCGAGCGCTTTTCCCAGTTACGCGCGGCGCTGACTTCACCGCGCACGGTCTTCCATATTGTCCTTAACGCCGAGCGCCTGCCCGTACTCGAGTCAGCCGAGTTCCACGCGGACCTCACCGGAAATGGTGTGCACGTGGGGTCCATGCTGGTTAACCGCCGTACCCCTGCCAATCAGGGAGAATTCCTCGCCGCCCGCCGCGCGGCCGAAGATGAGGCACTCGCACTTCTGCGCGCCGAGCTCCCACAGACCCCAGTGCGCGAGGTTCCGTGGCTGCCAGAGGAAGTGGGGACTCCGGGGGCCGTCGAAAAGCTGGCGGAATTTCTCTAGCTCTTCCCCCAACCAGCCCCATCAGGATTTCTAGTCTGCTAAAACCGAAATATGACTTTGCTCACCAACGAATACCTATCCCACTTGCGCGAGGAGGCCGCGGCCGATTCTGGGCTGCGCATCGCCCGCAACGCCATCACCAATGTCGGGGCGGCGAAAGCGGCCCTAGACCGCGACCTTATTACGGCCCTCTACCCCACCACCGAGGTCAAGCTGGATAGCTTGGAGGTAACGGATCAAAAGCGCTCCGGCCGCTGCTGGATGTTCGCCGCGTTAAACGTCTTCCGCCACCGCGCTGCTCAGGAACTCAACGTAGATAATTTCGAGTTTTCCTTCACCTACCTGCAGTATTTTGACAAGCTGGAGCGGGCCAACCTGGTTCTCAACCAGCTGCTGGATAAAAAGGACGCTGGTTGGGATGAGCGCACCGTGGCCGCAGTGCTCGACCACGCCGGGGCCGATGGCGGCTGGTGGTGCTTCTTTAGCAACCTGGTGGCCAAGTACGGCGTGGTACCTGCCGAGGTCATGCCGGAGGTCCGCTCGTCTGGACATACCGCGGAAATGAACCGCGATCTCGCCACGGTGGTGCGCCGCGCCGCCGCACAAGACGGTCCGCGCGAAGAGGTCCTCGCCCAAGCGCACAAGGATATCCACCGCATCCTGGCCATCCACCTGGGCACCCCGCCCGAGGAATTTACCTGGGCGTATCGCACGAAGGACGAGCAATTCGTGCGCCTGCACTCCACCCCGCGCGAGTTTGCCAAGAAATACCTGCCCCACCTCAACGAGTTCGTGGTGCTGGCCGATGACCCCCGTTCCACAAACCCCAGGCATCGCGTATTTAGCAGCGCCGATGAAAGCAATGTGCTGGGTGGTGCACCGCAAGAGTACTTAAACGTCACCGTGGAAGAGCTCAAGGAGACCGCCAAGCGCAGCCTAGCCGCCGGCGAGCCGGTGTGGTTTAGCTGCGATGTCAACCGCCAATTCTCTTTCCTCAACGGCGTGTGGGACGAAGGGCTAGTGGATACCGATGGCCTCTACGGCATCGATTCCACCATGACTAAGGAGGAGCGTTTTACCTCCGGCGAGACCGCACCTACCCACGCGATGGCGCTCACCGGTGTGGATGGAGACCGAGCTTGGCGCGTGGAGAACTCTTGGGGCTCCAAGCCACCACGCAAGGAAGACGGCGAGGAGGTGCCGGGCAAGGGTTTTGCCACCATGTCCGATGCCTGGTTTGACCACAACGTCTTCCACATCGCCGTGCGCAAGGAGCACCTGAGCGATGAGCTTTCTCAGGCGCTAGATACCGAACCGATTGAGCTTCCCCTCTGGGACCGGATGAACTAAGGAGAATCGAGAAATGACCGAGATTAACCCGAACGAGGTTCATGCCGCCAATGCTGAGCTCGCCAGCGATGCCGCGCTGCGCTTGGTACGCAATGGGGTGGCTCAGGAAGGCGTCGATAAGCTCAGCCTCGACCGCGAGGTACTGCGCACCCTTAACCGGGTGACCAGCCATAAGCTAGATTCCTGGGGCGTGGCCGACCAGAAGGCTTCGGGCCGCTGCTGGATTTTCGCCGGCCTGAATTCCCTTCGCGGTGGGCTGATGGAAAAGGCCAAACTCAAAGATTTTGAGCTTTCCCAGACCTATATTTACTTCTTTGACAAGCTCGAGAAGGCCAACTGGTTCCTCACTGCGATGGCTGAGCTGAAGGACCGCGATCTTACGGACCGCACCGTAACCAAGCTCATGGATGATCCGATCGATGACGGCGGCCAGTGGTCCATGTTTGTCGCACTGGTGGAAAAATACGGTGTAGTGCCGCAGTACGCCATGCCGGAAACAGCGTCCTCCGAGGCCACGGCGATGCTCAACCGTAACCTACAGACCGTGCTGCGCCGCGCCGCGCACCGGATCCGCAGCGGCGAAGAGGGCGCGCACAAGCAGGCGCTTGCCGACGTCTACCGTATCCTCACCGCCAACCTAGGCCTGCCTCCCGAGGACTTTGTCTGGCAGTATCGCGATAAGGACGATGAATTCCACCGCGCAGGGACCTTTACCCCGCAGGAGTTTGCCAAGGAATACCTGCCCGCAGACCTCAGCGAATACGTGTGTGTGGTCAATGATCCCCGCAATTCCTACGGCAAGCTCTACACCGTGGACTACCTGGGAAACGTGGTGGGCAAGCGCGTGACCTACCTCAACGCCCCAATCGAGGTGCTGCGCGATGCCGCACGAGCCTCCATCGAAAATGGTCAGCCGGTATGGTTCGGCTGCGATACCGACCAGCAATCCGATGATGAGCACGGCGTGTGGGCCAAGCACCTGCACGATTATGCGGCTTTCTACGGCGTCGAGATGGGCCTGGATAAGGCACAGCGCCTGCGCCTACACGAATCCCTGATGACTCACGCGATGGTCTTTACCGGCGCCGATATCGCCGAAGGCGGCGCTGTACAAAGCTGGCGCGTGGAGAATTCCTGGGGCCCAAAGAAGGCCGATAAGGGCTTTTGGACCATGGCGGATGACTGGTTCGATGAGTTTGTCTTCGAAATTGCCGTGCACCCCTCCCGCCTGCCGGAGCAATACCAAGCGGCGCTACAGTCTGAGTCCGTGACCACCCTGCCGGCCTGGGACCCGATGGGAGCGCTGGCGCGCTAGGCCTGCGGTGCGCCCAAGCGGCGCACATAGAGCATGCATACCAAGTCGCGGTCCTCGTTGACCGCGATGGTGCGCTCACCTACCTGGCTAAAGCCGCGGGCGTCATAGAACTGATAAGTGCAGCCGTCATCGGTAAACAGGTAGACATTCTTTCCCTCGTGGCGGGATTCGAAGGCCTCAAGCAGTGCCGTTCCCACGCCGCTCACGCCGGAGTTAGGGTCGGCGACGAGGAAACCGATCTCGCCATCAATGGGATGCTCGCCTAGGTACTTGAGCAGCATGTCCTTATTGGCGGCATCATAGTCATCGCGGTGCCCGCCGGGGCGTAGGTTATTGAATATCTCCACCGCGTGGACATAAGCCTTGCGCCACCATGGATACGGCAACGCAGGCTTGCCCTTCATGGAGGCCAAAAGCACACCCAGGAAGCGGTCACCATCATAAGCGGCCAGGATATCGGTGGCCTTGGCGCGCTCTAAATCCCAAAAATAGCGACCGTAGGCGCGCTCGAAGCGGGGATTTTTCACAAACCAGTGCAGATGCATGCCTTCAATGGCAAAGGAAATGGCCTGGGGTTCATCGCGCGGGTCTAAGTCGCGGATCTGGATATCGGTCATTAGTCCTCCGATAGCTGTTGGGAAGCGGCATCTTGTACGCGCTGGTGCTCACGTTGCTGCTCGCGCTCAAGCTCGGCCTTGGCTTCGTGTTCTTCGATGTTATTAAAGCCTATGCCCAGCGGCAGGCCCACATTATCGATGAGCCGGACACCGCCGATTGTCGCGGCAACGAGCAAGCGGGCATCACCCTCCTCGGGAGGGGTTCCTAAATCTCGGCCGCGGACTTCGAGATACTCGGGCTCAACACCCGCTGCGTGCAGCACCTCCGCGGCGACCTCACGGACCTTCTGCGCACCGGCCTCGGCGGCGTGCGCGCCAGCGGTGAGCGCGGCGGATAGTGCCGCAGCCTGCTCACGGGATTCGGCCGGCACGTGGGTATTGCGCAGGCTCATCACCACGCCGTCGGGCATGCGCACAGCGGGTACGCCTTGCACACGGACTCCTAGGTGGAAGTCTTGGACCGCGTGGTGGATGGCAAGAAGAAGCTCGTAGTCCTTCTCGCCTAAAAGGACGGCGGTTGGCGCAAGCGCCAAAATGAGCGCAAGGTATAGCGAGAGCTCCTCGCTAAGGTCCGGCTCGAGAGCAGTCGCGGCGTCGGCCGGTGCTACGGCAATGCGGCGCCCGTGTGGCCACAAGGACTCGGGCGAGTACTCCCACACGATGTCCACTCCTTCGGCCCGCAGAAGCTCAAGGTCCTCCTTCTGCGGGGACTGCAGGGCCACGACGGTAACGGCGCCCCGGATGCGCTTCGCCGCGCGCACCAGCGCGATATGACCGGCGTGCACACCGGTAGTCAGCGGCACGAAGGCGACCGGCCGGCCAGTCTTGTGAAAAGCACTACCGACCATGCGGATGCGCTCAATATCGTTGATGACGGTAGCGTTTCCCAGCTCCAGGCTCATCGGCTCTCCTCTTGTAGGGCCCACATTTCTAGCTCTTCGCGGCCGTCCACCTCGCCTAAGCGGCGGGCAACTTCCACGTAGCTGCGTCGCAGTCCGGGGTCGGTGGCGCCGCGGTAGGCGGCAATAATTTCTTCGGTGTCCATGTCCTCACCCACCAGGGGTGGCTCTTCTGAGGGCGAGAGGAAATGGGCATCAACCGCCGCAGAGATATGCAAGCGCCGCAGCATTTCGGCGTAGTAGGCGCGGGCAGCGAAGGGGGCACGCTCGGCGTCGGAAAGCGCTACGGTCTCTGCGTAAAACTCGGCGATATTAAGTTCCACCACGGTCTCGCCCAACTCATCCAGGGTGGTCACCGCCCAGCGCTTCAGCGTAAATGGGGCGAGCGCCGCGACAACGCAGCCGCGAGTTTCCAGCGGATCCAATACCTGCACCCCACGTGAAAGGCAGGTGTGGAAGACAATTAGTCCGCGATGGACGTGTGGCTCTAGCAACTCCACGGTAGCTTCCAGACGGGCATCGCCTACAGCGATAATCAGTGCCTCAAAAGAGGAAAGCTCGGCTGGATCCGAGAGCATCTGCACCTCATGGCCGGCGCGTTCCATAGCATTGGCCAAGGTAAAACCGGCCAAGCTACGGCCAAAGAGGGCTACCCGCATGCGTGGCGGGCGCATTTATTTGTCCTTCTTTTTCGCTTGGGCTAAAAGCTCGGCCACAGACACTGCGCCTTCGCGCTTATCGTCGCTGCGGCGGCGGCCACGCGAATCCGGCTCCTCAGCAGCCGCGCGATGATGCGAGCGGGCCGCCTTCTGGCGTACTGGCTCGGACTTTTCTGGGGCCACGTGCTGGCCGGAGCCCGGGTACTCCGCGCGCTCATCGCGCTGCGATGCCGGCTGCTGCGGGATGTCCTGGGTCTCGTCATTGGCCGTGGTCGCAACCTCCGGCTTACGGTGGCTGCCGTGGTGCTCGCTGGAGGCGGAAGCGTGGGTGGTCTTCAGGGAGTCATCGCCACCGGTATCCCAGCGCACGGCCTGGAAACCGCCGGTATTAAAGGTAGAGGCGCCAGAAGACTTGCCGGAGGTACGCTGCGCGCGGGTCTTTTCGCTAATGATGTCATTGAGTGGGTTGGACTCGGCATGCGCCGCGGAAGGCTGGTTCCCCAGGCGGCCGGCGATAGCATCGGCGGACGGGGCGCCGGAAGAAGACTGGGTGAAGTCCACGTTGCCTTCCTCCGCATCCGGGCGCGCGGCGGCTGCGGTCTGGGCCTCCAGCTGCATGATGCGGCGGGCTTCTGCGTGCAGGGCGGCCGGCTCATAGGTGAAGTCGTGGCCAGAGAGATCCTCAATCTGCTTGCGGATAGAGGCTAGCTCGGTGCGGATCTCATCGAGCAGCTCCTGGTCCGGTAGGGGCTGGCCATCGGTGGCGCGCGCTTGCTTGAGCTCAGCGCGGTGGGCGCGCTCCTGCAGTTCTAGCTTGGTCACGGATTCTTCGGCCTGGCGGCGGTAGCGCATCACCAGGAAGAAGCCGAGCACAGCGGCCCACAAGGCGGCGATGAGCGCAATCTTCAGCGCCGCGGCAGAGCCGGAAATCAGCATGACGATGCTAGCTAGGACGGCCAGCACCACGAGGACGATGAGTCCGATCTGGCCCAGATCCGGCTTGGACGTCTTGGTGGAAGTACTGTGAGAAGAAGAGCGCGGCTCAGTCATGCTCACTAATGTACCGTTTGTACCCCATCTGGTGGGGGCGGGGTCTCACAGTGTCGCTCCAGCCGCAGGCCAGCAGCGGACATGGCAAGGCCACCGAGCGCCGAAGCAATGACCCCCACCAGGTCATCGGAGGCGGCCGCAAGCGTGCCGGCGTTGGGGATAACGTAGACGGCCACGCCTGCATAGATTCCCCCCACGATGGCTCCGGTCCACGCCGAGGCCTTTCCCACCAGCATGAACTGCGTGATGGTCATGGGGTTGAGCTGCGAATTATCTAGGCCGATGCCATGCTCGTCCTCGGTTGCTTGATCGACCTTCCAGGTCAGCGCCACGCAGATGACCGCCATGAGCCACAGCGTGGCCGAAACCGTCACTGGGATGTGCAGCATGGAGCCATAAAAGCGCGTAGTGAGGATGGCCGCGGCGGCGGCAAAGAAGACCCCGGTGCCAATGAGGGCACCCAACGAGGTCCGTTTCATAGCTCCTCCATCATGCCCAGCCGGCGAATATCGGCGCGCTCCTGCGGGTCCAGTGCTGCTACCCGCTTGGCGACGCCCTCCCCACTCAACCTAGCACCACCATCGGCCGCCAACCACGGAATCAGTACAAAGGCGCGCTCGTGGGCATAAGGATGCGGGACGGTGAGCTCCGGGTCATCGGAGGTGTATCCCTCGATGTCCACGATGTCTACGTCTAACGTGCGCGGGCCCCAGTGGCGCACCCGCACCCGCTCCGCGGCCTCTTCGAGCCTCTGCCCGCGGCGCAGCAGTTCCTTGGGTGACTCGTCCACATCCACAATGAGCACGGCATTAAGGAATTCATCCTGGTCCTTTACTCCCCACGGCGGGGTGGCATAGACCGGCGAGGCGGCGACAATGTCGCCGGCGAATTCGTCGAATACCGTGCGCAATAGCTCCACGCGGTCATCCATATTGGATCCGATGGACAGCACCGCGCGCATTAGAGCGTCCTCGCGTGCTTGCGGGAGCGGCGGGCGACTACCGCAACGTCAGCAAAAGTGCGCGGAATCGGGGCCTTCGGCTTATGGAGCGTGACCTCGACGGCGTGCAGGCCCTCGAAGGTAGCCATGATGGTATCGGCCACCTCGCTAGCGACGGTCTCGATGAGGTCGCGGGCGGGGCCTTCGATGATATTTGCGGCGACGTCGGCAAGCTCGGCGTAATTGATGGTCTTGGTCAGATCATCGGTGGCGGCGGCCTCGGCGAACTCGGACCAGCAGGTGATATCCACGATGAAAGGCTGGCCCGTACGCTTTTCTTCTTCGAAGACGCCGTGGTAGCCAAAGCATTCTAGGCCGGTGAGCTCGATGCGGTCTGCCATGTTTTACTCCTCAGGGTTGCGCGGTAGGGCGGTGGATTTCATGGTTCCATTGCCATCAGCGCCATTGCTATAGCTGCCGCTGGCATTGGCCCCGCCCTTGTAGCCATCGCCGGCGTTCCAAGCCGCGGCCACATCGACGGCGTCGCGGGAGACGGCGACCTCGTGCACGCGCACGCCCCACGCGCCCATCTGGGCGGAAATGGCGGTCACGGCCGCAGTCGCGGGATCGGCCAGCAGCGGGCTGGATTCCACGCCACGGTCCTCACGGATGGCGGCGAGGAAGCGCTTGCGCGAGGCTCCCACCAGCATGGGGAATTCGGCGTCGAGGAACTCCGGCAGGGCCTTGAGCAGCGCCCAGTTATCCTGCGGGGTCTTAGCAAAGCCCAGGCCCGGATCGAGCACGATATTATCGCGGTGCACGCCGGCCGCCAGCGCGTTATTCGCCAGGCGCTCGAGGGTCTCATGCACATCGCGCACCACATCGCCGCCGTGGTCGGCGCTACCGGCCGCGGAGCCAAAAGCGCCTTCCTGCAGCGTGCGCCAGTGCATCAGGCACACGGGTACGCCGGCCTCTGCCATCGCGCGATACATCTCCGGATCAGCCAGGCCACCGGAGACGTCATTAATCATGTCCACCCCGGCCGCTGCCGCGGCGCGGGCCACCGAAGCGCGCATGGTATCCACGGAGGTGCGGATGCCCAGCTCGCTCAGCGCCTTGATGACGGGAACCACGCGGCGCTTTTCGACGTCCGCCTCTACCCGCACCGCACCCGGCCGGGTGGACTCACCACCGACGTCAATCATGTCAGCGCCCTGCGCCACGAGTTCGCGGGCGTGATTGATGGCAGCATCGACGTCCAACCACTTACCGCCATCGGAGAAGGAATCCTCCGTGACGTTGACGATGCCCATCACCAGCGTGCGGTTGGCGATGCTCAGATCTGAGACCGAGGTTGCCTGCTGCATGGCGTGCTCCTTCTCGCTTTCGTGGTGAACCGGGGTGTACTTAGCTGCGAATCAGGCTGAGCACCTCGGCGCGGGAGGCGGCATTGTTCTTGAAGCCGCCGCGCACCGCGGAGGTGGTCGTCGTCGCACCCGGCTTGCGGATGCCGCGCATGGCCATGCACAAGTGCTCGCACTCAATGACCACAATGACGGACTGCGCACCGAGGACCTCCACCAAGGCGTCCGCTACCTGCTGGGTGAGGCGCTCTTGGACCTGGGGACGCTTGGCGTACATATCCGCCAGGCGAGCAAGCTTGCTCAAACCGGTAACGTGGCCGTCCTTGCCCGGGATGTAGCCAATATGCGCCACGCCGTAGAACGGCACTAGGTGGTGCTCGCAGGTGGAATAAATGGGGATATCGCGCACCAGAACCAGTTCTTGGTGGTCCTCAGCGAAGGTCTTGTGCAGGACCTCGGTCGGGTCCTCGTGCAGTCCGGCGAAGACCTCGCGGTAGGCGCGGGCCACGCGGGCCGGGGTTTCGCGCAAGCCCTCGCGCTCAGGGTCCTCCCCTACCGCAAGGAGCAGCTCACGCACCGCTGCCTCCGCCCGGTCTTGGTCAAAGGCGGCGCGAGCGGGAATGTGATTATCAGGCATTAGTTATCTTCTTGCTTGTCGTCCTCGCGCGCATAGGGATTCTTGCGGCGATCCTTTTCGTCCCAGCCGGGGGTAAACCACTGGCTGGTCTCGGCATCGGCATCCGCGCCGGCATCCGGCTTGTGGTGCTTTCCGCCACCGGCAGCGGGGCGTGCGGCCGGACGGGCGGTTGGCTCGGAAGCCGGGGCAGACTGGGCGTCGCGGGACTGCCGGGTCGGCTGGGCCGACTGGGCCGACGAGGAGTTCGCGGATTTCTTCGCGGGACCGCTGCCCAGCTCGCGGGCGGTGTCCGAGTCGACGTAGTCGCCGGCGTGCTGGCCAAAGTTGAAGCCCACCTCACCCTTCGGCTCTTCGCCGGCGAGGCGGCGCTCGCGGGCGGCACGGGAGGCGTCGAGAAGCGTCATGCGCTTTGGCAGCTCCTCGCCGCGCTCCTTCGCCAGCTCGACCGGGGTCTTCACTGGGGCGTAGCCAATCTGACGCGGGAAGCGATCGTCCTCGCCTGGGAAGACGTCGAAGGCCTCGCGCGGCTCGATACCGTCGAAGATGCGCTCCAGGTCGGGGCGACGCAGGGTTTCCTTCTCCAGCAGGGCCTCGGCCAGCTTGTCCAGGTAGTAACGGTTATTGCGCAAGATGTCATAGGCCTGCTCGTGCGCGCGCTCGAGCAGGTAGCGCATCTGCTCATCAATCTTGGAAGCAACCTCATCGGAGTAATCGATGGAGCCGCCGCCACCCATCTGGCTGAAGGGATCGCCCTGCTCCTTGCCGTACTTTACGGTGCCGAGATCTGGGGAGAATCCGTACTCGGTGAGCATAGAACGAGCGATCTTGGTGGCGTTTTCAATATCGGAAGACGCACCGGTGGTCGGTGCACCGAAGACCAGTTCCTCGGCCGCGCGGCCGCCCATGGCAAAGACCAAGCGGGAGAAGAGCTCGTCGCGGGTGTACATGCCCTTGTCGTCTTCCTGGGAGGTCATGGCGTGGCCGCCGGTGCGGCCGCGGGCCAGGATGGTGACCTTGTACACGCGCTCAATATCCTTGAGTGCCCACGCGGAAAGCGTGTGTCCACCCTCGTGGTAAGCGGTGACCTTCTTCTCGTGCTCGGAGATGATCTTGCCCTGGCGGCGCGGGCCGCCCACGACGCGGTCGGTCGCCTCTTCCAAAGCGTCATAGGTAATGACGTTGCCGCCGATACGGGCGGTCAGCAATGCGGCCTCGTTGAGCACATTGGCCAGGTCCGCACCGGACATGCCGGCGGTGCGCTTGGCCAGCTGCGCTACGTCAACCTCTTCTGCCAGCGGCTTATTCTTCGCGTGCACGCGCAGGATCTGCTCGCGTCCGGCCAAGTCCGGGTTGGTGACCGGAATCTGGCGGTCGAAGCGGCCCGGGCGCAGCAGCGCCGGATCCAGGATGTCCGGGCGGTTGGTGGCGGCGATGAGGATTACGCCCTCGCGGTCACCAAAGCCGTCCATTTCTACCAGGAGCTGGTTGAGGGTCTGCTCGCGCTCATCGTGGCCGCCGCCGGTACCGGAACCGCGCTGGCGGCCCACGGCGTCAATCTCGTCCACGAAGATGATGCAGGGGCTATTTTCCTTCGCCTGCTTGAACAGGTCGCGCACGCGGGAGGCACCCACGCCGACGAACATCTCCACAAAGTCAGAACCGGAGATGGAATAGAACGGCACGCCGGCCTCGCCGGCCACGGCGCGGGCAAGCAAGGTCTTACCGGTACCCGGAGGGCCATAAAGCAGCACGCCGCGCGGGATCTTGGCGCCTAGGTCGTGGTAGCGGGTGGGGTCATCCAGGAAGTCCTTGATCTCTTGCAGCTCGTCCACGGCCTCGTCCGCGCCGGCCACGTCCTCGAAGGTATTGGTCGGCATATCCTTGGTCAGTTCCTTGGCCTTGGAACCACCGATGCCAAACATGCCACCAGCGCCCTGCTGCATGCGGGACATGAGCCAGAAGAGCACGCCGAAGAGGATGAGCATCGGCAGCAGCATGCTGAGCATGGAGCCCAAGAAGGATTCCTGCGTGACGTTGGTCTGGTACTTTTCGGCGCCGGAATCCTTGACTGCGTTAAAGACCTGCTCGGAGGCGCGGGCCGGGTACTTGGCCACGATCTCCTGCACGCCGTCGCGCTCGTCTACCGTGATTTCGTCCTTGAGCTTGATGCGCAGGCGCTGCTCGCGGTCATCGATTTCCACCTCATCGACGTTTTTGTCTTTGAGCTGGGTCAGCGCAACGGAGGTATCCGCTTGCACGTAGCCGCGGGCGTCGTTGCTAAAGAAGGTAAAAGCGTACAGCGCGATAAGGATGAGGGCCGCAATCCCGCCGTAGCGAAGAATCTTGTTGTTTTTCATTACTGCGCGATTTTAGTTGGTGGTATAGACATCAGGGTGGAGGGTGCCCACGTAAGGCAGATCGCGGTAGCGTTCCGCAAAGTCCAGCCCGTAGCCGATGACGAACTCATTCGGGATATCAAATCCCACATCCAGCAGGTCAATATCGGCCTTGACTACCTCCGGCTTGCGCAGCAGGGTGACCACGTTCAGCGAGGCAGGGTTGCGGCCTTCCAGGTTGCGGATAAGCCACGACAGGGTGAGGCCGGAATCGATGATGTCTTCCACGATGAGCACGTTGCGCCCGGCAATGTCGCGGTCCAAATCCTTCAAAATGCGCACCACGCCGGACGAGGAAGTGGAGGCACCGTAGGAGGATACGGCCATAAACTCCAGCTCGGAGGGGATGGATAGCTTGCGCGCAAAGTCCGTGAGGAAGAATGCGGCGCCCTTGAGCACACAGACCAACAGGAGGTCTTGCTCAGAGTCGGCATACTTTTCCGAGACCATATCCGCGAGTTCTTGGACGCGGCTTTGCAGTTCCTCTTCTCCAATGAGGATTGCTTCTACATCGTCACCGTAGCGGTTTGCGGGAACGGCGAAGTCTTTCTTGTCGTGCACGTGTGCGCTCCTTTAATGACCGGACAATAGTGCCAGTTTGCCACCTATACGGGCTACTTCCAACCTCTGCCCCACCTGCCGCGCCGATCGCACGGCCACCGGGCCTTGCCCGTGCCAGTGGGTGCACAGCTTGCCGACGTCCCCCACTCCCCTCCTTGTTACCTCTACCCCCTCGCTGACCAGCCACGCAGCGATCGCCCGCCGGCGCTGCGGTTCCGCCATCGCCGCCAGCTCGGCGCAGTCGGTTGTGGGTGGGGTGCGCAGGGCGGCGTCGTCAAGCGCGGCGTCGCCTGCGGCTTGTGCCAGCGCTGGCACCGCGTCCCCGCCGATGATGCGGCTCAACTGCGGAATGACCTCGCGGCGCAGCGCCACGCGGCGGAAATTCGTGTCCGCGTTCTGCGGATCCTGCCACGCCGAGAGGCCCAGCTCCGCGCAGGCGCCCTCGGTATCGGCGCGGCGCACGTTCAGCAGCGGCCGCACCACTCGGGCGCCTTCGACCTCGCTGCGCTCGCTCATGCCGGTCACCCGCCCGCGCAGCGCGCCGAGCAGCAGTGTTTCCGCCTGGTCATCGGCCGTATGCGCCACGGCAACCTCTAAGCCTTCGTTTGCGCTCGCGGTGGCCAGTGCCCGATACCGCGCCGCCCGCGCGGCCGCCTCCATCGACTCCGCCCCCGCTGCAGCGCTCGCCTCAACGCTAAGCACCTGCGCCCGCGCCCCCAGCGTTCGCGCCTGTTCGGCCGCGCGCTCGGCCTGCGCCCGCGATCCGTCCTGCAACCCGTGGTCCACGCACAGCGCGAGCACGTCGTGCCCCTCCGCCACCAGCGCCGCCATCAGAGCCAGCGAATCCGCGCCCCCGGAGAGCCCCACCGCCACTGCGTGGTCAAGGTCAGCGGCGCGCACGCCGCGCCGACACGCTAGAAAGTGCGGCGAAACCCGCGGCCAGAAGGGCTTATTAGAACTCATGCAGTGCGGAAGCCAACGCGTCTTGAGCCTTGCGGGCGGCCAAGATATCGCCGTCATTTACAAGGAAGGCAAAGGCATATACGCGCCCGGAATTGCCCTGCACGGTGCCGGCTAGGGCCGAGACCCCAGTCAGCGTGCCCGTCTTGGCGCGCACATAGCCCTTGGCCGCGGAATCGCCGTAGCGCTCGTACAGCGTGCCATCGCCGCCGGCCACCGGCAGGTAGGACACCAGCGGGCGCAGGCGCTCATCCTTAACCGCGCCATTAATGAGCTGCGTCAACAGCCCGGCGGTGAGCCGATTGTCCACCGAGAGCCCGGAATTGTCCTTAATATCCACGCCCTCGACGTCGAATCCTTGCTCCCGCAGCACCTCGAGCGTGGCCTGCGTATCGCCCTCAAAGCTGGCTTCCTTGCCTCGGGACATCGCCAGCTCACGCGCAATGGCCTCGGCCATGACATTATCGGAATGGCGCACCATTTCTCGGGCGCGGTCCGCTAGCGGCGGCGAATCCACGCTCGCCACCTCCTGCGCATTCTCTGCCACAGAGCCCATGCCTACCTTGCCCGCGCCGAGGCGATCGCCTAGCTGCTTAGCCACATCCAAAGCCGGCTCATGACTCCTCGGCACATCCCCCGTCGTCGCGCCCAGGCGACCACCGTAGAGCATGGCCGGTTCCATTGGCGCGACGAAGCCGCCGTCCACGTTTTCCGGATCCCAGCCCGGGGCCTGCGCCTCGCCGGACCATACGGAGGTATCGATGTAGACGCCATCGACCTGCTCGACGTTTTCCGAAATCTGCTCGGCCAAATCATCGAGCTGCTCATGCGTCATCCACACATCGCCCGCGGCCTTAATAACCACGTTCTTTTCGTTCGACCCACGGTAGACCTTGGTGGTGATTTTCTCATTCTCATCCAGCGCCAACGTCGCCGCCGCTGTGGTGAGGACCTTCGTGGACGAGGCCGGGGTAAGCCGCTTATCTGCGTCGCGCTGCCACACCACGTCACCGGTTTCGGTATCGATCACCTCGCCGCCGAAAGTGGCAAGGTCTTTATTCTTAGCGAGCTCATCCAGCTTCGCGCTCAGCGCATCCAGGTCTGCCTCGCCCGGCTGTGCTGCGCTCAACGGCTCCTCAGGAGCCTCGACCGCTTGCGCCTCCCCGTGCGAGAGATCGCCGTATTCGCGCTGGAGGGTAACGCCCAGCGCAGCCGTACCTCCGACCGCTGCTGCTACCACGAGCGCGGTCGCTGACCACCAAACATGCTTTGCTTTCATTGCCTTTAACCCTAGCGCGAATCCGCAACGCGCTAGACTATGGGCAGTAATTGATACCCAATCCCCCATGGAGGACATCGCTGTGAGCGTTGAAGTAACCATTGAAATCCCGAAGGGCTCCCGCAACAAGTACGAGGTTGACCACGAGTCCGGCAAGGTCTACCTCGACCGTTACCTGTTCACCCCGATGGCTTATCCGGCTGACTACGGCTTCATCGACCACACCCTGGGCGAGGACGGCGACCCGCTCGACGCCCTGGTCATCCTGCCGGAGCCGGTCTTCCCGGGCGTTGTAGTTGAGGCCCGCATCGTCGGCGTCTTCAAGATGACCGACGAGGCCGGCGGCGACGATAAGCTGCTCGCCGTCATCGATGACCCGCGCTGGGAGCGCTACCAGGACATCAACGATGTGGAGCAGCACATCAAGGACGAAATCGAGCACTTCTTCGTCCACTACAAGGACCTGGAGCCGAACAAGGAAGTCACCGGCTCCGGCTGGGGCGACAAGGCCGAGGCAGAGAAGATCCTCGACGAGGCAAAGGCTCGCTTCAAGTAAGCGCTTCTGCCGCACGCTAACGGCGGCACTGTGAAGGTACGTTTCCGCAGACGGTGGAGACCGAAGAGGTTTCCCACCGCGCGCCGAAGCGTACCTTTCGCGTTTTCCGACTAATCACTGTCGTTCACGGTAAATAGTGGCGAAAAATTGCGTGTTTCGGGGCGTTATTTGCCGTGAACGCCAAAGGCACCCGTGGACGAAAACCGCGCCTTAGGAGCCACAATGGGAGGCAAGCGAGCCGTCGAGCTCAGATTCCGGGGTATCAGGAGCGATGGGGTCCTCGGCGAACTCCTCGCCCGTGCACGCCTTGTCCTTGGCAGTAGTGAGCATGAGCGAGCGGCTGTCCGGGTAATCCAGCACCACGTTGGCGGAGGCGTAGCCGGCGGTCGGCTCGCCGAAGGTGCGCACGTTGTCCAGGCCGCGGAAGGTCAGGAGGGTGACTTCGGCGGAGGAGGCGGCGTCGATGGCGGCAACGAGGAGCTCCGCGTTGGTCGGGTCCTCTTTGAAGGCCTCGCGGGCGCGCTGAAATTCTTCGCTCTCGCCATAGATTCCGGTATACGCTGCGGTATCCACCATCGCGGTGTTTATACGTTTTTCGCTGGTGTTGAAAGGAATATAGGGCTTGCCCAGCAGCGCCCCGCCATAGGAGGGGCCGAGGAAGTACACGGCGGCGAGCACCGCGATAAAGGCAACGCCGAAGAGTCCGCCAAAATTTTCAGCACAGTTTTCATTCTTTTCGACCTCCTGTGCGCAGCACGTAGCCGCGCAACGGTTCAACAAGGACAATGGCAAGAAGCGTGACCACCCAGCCCACCGCCAGGAAGCCGAAGGCCATAAGCAGGCGAGCGCTCACGTCGACGTCGCTTGAATCGAGGCCGGAGAAGAACATCAGCGAGGCGATGCCACCGCCGAAGAGGAAGCCGAAGGAGCTCAAGGCCACGACCGGCCCCATGACGGTCAGCGCCCCGGAGCGGAACTGGAAGCCGCGCGGCACGCCCATGAGATCCAGGGAGCGGATGAGCTCCTTGTCTTCGAAGATGCCGGAGACCTGGCCCAGGATGATGGACATGGTGGTCAGCGTGAAGCCGAAGATGAGGGTTAACAAGACACCGGTGGAGATGTCCTTGAACACCACGTTCGTCCCCGGGTCTTCCTTCAGAGATAGGGCCAAAGCGTCTGCGCCCAGGGGCGCGGCAACGAGGAATCCCGCCAAGTAACCGAAGAAACCGATGGCAGCACTCCGCCGCCAGGCGGGGCGCGCATTGCCCGCCACGCGCTGGCAGGCCACGAAGTGCGCGGTGCCTGGGAAGAGGGACAAGATGTGCGCGCCGAGCTGCAGGATGAAGGGAGCGATGAGGTTGATGCTCATCAGCATGCCGAACATGACCACGATGACCATGGCGGTCGGCGGGCCCGCCTTGCCGAAGAGGAAAACCCCACCGGCCGCCACGATGATGAGGAAGACGATGGCGCGCCACCAGCGGTAAGCCGCGGGCATCTGACGCTTGGCCACGCCCAGCGGGCTCACGCGCACGCGCTGCATGCCGACGAATGCGGCGCCGATGGCCAGCAGGAAAAGCACACCCGCCACGGCGAGGTAGCCCCACCACGGGAGGAGAAGCTCGGACAGAGCGATGGGGCGCATCTGGAAATCCAGCTGGGTGAAGACCGGCGCGACGAGCAGGCTGATCAGCCCACCGAGCACGATGCCGATCACCGCCTGGAGGCCGGTCTCCACAATGGCCATGCGCTCCACCTGCCGGGAGCTCAGCCCCAACAGGCGCAGGGTGGCCAGGCGCTGCTCCCTGCCGGACGCACCGAGGACGGCTGCTTGGGCTGTGAGGTTAAACAGCGCCGGAAGAATGAACGCGCAGGCAAAAAGGGCTAGGGCGAACCAGATATAAAAACAGGCCGTAATATCGTTGCCGAAGGCCTCCTTGAGTGCCGGGGCGGCATCCTCGACGTGCTGGGCGCGCTGCCAGAACATCCAGGTACCACCCGCAACGAGGAAGGCGATGGCGGAGCCAATGGTCAAGCTCACAATCGCCAGCATCGAGACGATTCCCGTGCCTGAGCGCGCGCGAATAGATTCGCGCTGCAGGTCCATAACTAGGGTCGCGGTGTTCATCGAATCACCCCAAGGCGGCGGTCGTCGTGAATGATGCCATCGCGAATCTCCACGCGGCGCTGCATCCAATCGGCCACCTTCGGGTCGTGCGTGACCATGACCAGGCTCGCCCCGGCCTGGCGCACGATGGTGGTGAGCATCTGCATGACCTCGTGGCCGGTGGACTGATCCAGCGCACCGGTCGGCTCGTCGGCGAAGACAACGCCTGGGTTCGCCACCAGCGCACGCGCAATGGTCACGCGCTGGGCCTGGCCACCGGAGACCTGCGCCGGGCGGCGGTCCGCCAGGCCACCCAGGCCCAGCTGATCGAGAAGCTCCATCGCGCGCCTGCGGGCCGCACCCCGCCCCATACCGTTAAGCATGGCCGGCAGCGCCACGTTATCCACGTTGCTGAGCTCCGGCAGCAGCTGACCATCCTGGAAGACGAAGCCGAAGTTGCGCAGGCGGGTGCGGGAGCGGGGGGCGTCGGAAAGCGCGGAGAGCTCCTCGTCCCCGTAACGCACGCTACCGTGCGTGGGGGTGAGCACGCCGGACATGCAGTGCAGCAGCGTGGACTTGCCGGAGCCAGACGGCCCCATGACGGCCACGAGCTCGCCCGGTTCAATGTCGAGGGAAATTCCGGCGAGCACCGGGCCGCCGCCGAAGTCCTTGGTGATGTCTGTCAGGGAAAGTGTCTGTGCCATGTCTCTCATTCCACCGTGCTGGGCCCGCGGAAAGAACAGCCCTAGCGTTGCTCTTTAAGGTAGTGCCAGCACTACCCCTGTAGTTCGGGGCGCCCGATATGCTGTGAACCGTGTTCCGAAAAAAGCCCCAACCTACCACGCACGAGCAGCAGCAGGCGCAGCAGATTGCGCAGCTCACGGCCTCGCGCCGCGCCATCGCGGACGCTTACGAGGTCGAGCGCGCCCGCATCGAGCGCGACCTGCACGACGGCGCGCAGCAATACCTCGTGGCCGCGAGCATGAAGTTGGGCGAGGCTCTTCTCGACGCCCCCGCTAGCCTCACCGAGCTTCTCACCGCTGCAAAGCAGGACGTGGACCGCGGCCTGAATTCCCTGCGCGCCACGGTGCACGGCATTCACCCACAGGTGCTGCAGGATCACGGCCTGGTCGCCGCGCTTGCCGACGCCGCCTCCTCCCACGGCCCCCACGTCAGCGTCTTCGCCCCGCATCCTCTGCCTGAGCTCTCCGCCTCCGTGCTGGCCTGCGGCTATTTCTTCGGCACGGAAGCTTTGACGAATGCGGCCAAGCATGCGCCGGGCGCACCGGTTTCGGTGCTGGTGACCTCGGACCATTCGCTGCGCATCACCGTGGTGGATGAGGGCCCCGGCGGCGCACAGGTCGTCCCCGGGCACGGCCTGGCGGGGATGGCCGAGCGTCTTGCTGCCTTCGGCGGAGAAATGTCTTTGTCCTCACCGCCTGGCGGCCCGACCCGGGTGGCCGGGTCCATTCCCCTTCTTCTCGATCGCGGACAGCCAGGAGTGTAAGAGATGAGCTTAAGGATTGTGGTAGCGGATGACTCCGCCATTCTGCGCGAGGGCCTGGCCGGCCTGTTGGAGCGCCGCGGGCACTCTGTAGTGGGCCAGGCTTCCTCTGCTCCTTCGCTCGAGGCTGTGGTGGATAAACTGCGCGACGACCTGCCGGACATCGTCATCACGGACGTGCGCATGCCGCCGGGCATGGGCGACGATGGTTTGAAAGCCTCCGTGAATTTGAGAAACGCCTACCCGGGCCTGCCCGTCATGGTGCTCTCCCAGTACGTAGCCCCTGCATATGCGGTGGAGCTCTTCGACTCCCCCGAGGCCGGCACCGGCTACCTTTTGAAGGACCGTGTCTCCGAGGTGCGCGACTTCCTGGCCAGCCTGGACGTGGTGGCCCAGGGCGGCACCGTCATCGACCCCACCGTGGCTCAAGCTCTCATGAGCTCCGGACGCAGCGGCTTGGGCGAGCTCAGCCCGCGCGAGCGCGAGGTTCTCGAATTAATGTCCCGCGGCAAGTCCAACAAGGACATCGCCGCCGAGCTCGTTTTATCCGCCGCCGCGGTGGCCAAGCATGTCTCCAACATCTTCACCAAGCTTCGCTTAGACCCCAGCGAGGACAACCGCCGCGTCAAGGCGATTCTGGAGTACCTCTCCGCGCACCGTTAAAACGCGCACGCAGGCCTGCGCGGGGCCAGCGCCGTGTACGTCACTTTGACCCCATGCGCCACCAAGTATCGTCGCGGACCGCCCGCACGACGCTCACGGTAAATAGCGCGCGACCCCCATTTTCCGGCGCTATTTACCATGAACAACATCGACTCCTCACACGAACCGACGATTTAAGTGCCACAGCCAGATCCGCGGCTTGCACCTGCGTGCTCTCCGCCAAAATTCGTTCTTCAACACGACGAATCACACGGTCCCTCGCATCCAAATTCTGAGCAGTCGTGGCCTAACTTTCTGGCCGGTTTGTGCTCTGATTCAGCAAGGTGCGAGTTTTAACCTTCACAAGGTTGAGATTCCAAAGTCGGGCCTCATCGACCATAGCGAATTGGGTGGTGTCCTCATCCGAGATGTCGACTTCGATGGTTACGGCATTGTCTGCGGAAGAAATGATGGTGTAGTTAAGCCCTTCAAGCCTGTCAATTAAGGTAGTGACCGCTTCACTTCTTGGGGAGATCGTGCCCGAAAGCGAGGTAGCAATATCAACGAGCTCCTTTTCCTCGGGTACCTCATCGCCGCTGTCGATGAAGCAATATTGCTGAATCGGCGATCCATCCCCTGCAGGGGCAATGAAATGATTTTCCGCTGAACCCACTTTCGTAACCGTAAGCACCCCCGTGACGTCCTCAAAAGCTAGCTGCTCCCGTGGACTGCGGTTGTTGCAGGCAAAGTGAATGGTGTCGCCGTCCCTCTTGGTGATAACAATCCCTGAATCACCAGTCATGTATTCGTAGGTGGGTTCGACATCTTTCTTGTAACTATGCAGGTACTCGTTGAAAACGAGTAGCGTGCCATTTTCCTGTCCGGTGCGAAGGCGGAAGCTTGAGCTATTGCTAACGCCATCGGTAAGTCGAATGCTGTTTTCTGTCTCATTATCAAAGAGTACGAACTCAGCGCTAAAGGTCCTAAGCCTCATTGCAGTGGGAGCCGTATCTTGGCGAACTTCAAATTCGAGGTTGACAATATATTCGGTGTGAGGCTCCAAGCTCACCTCGACACCGCATTCAATGGTCATGCCTTCGATTTCAAGCGTGCCTTGTCGAAGCTCTGTCCGCATGCATGTAAGACTTTTCATCAAAAAATTTCCCTTTCAATTCAGATGAATGCTGAAAACGTGGTGGAAAAGACCCACTCTCGCCATAAACAGAAAGCCGTACCTTGGGCTGTACGCAACTCTAATCACGCCCAAGACAGGTTCGCCTGAATTCAGCTCAGTTGCCGCTGGAAATTGATGCCCCGCGCACATCCGCCGCGGATGCCAAGGACTTGGACCAAGGCATACTTTAAGCCTCGAATACAAGGGGTTTAATGCCGAAGCAGATAACCATTTGGGCTACAAGTCTGGCGAGACAAGAGCTAAAGCTGCTGGAACAGGCAGTTGCCGCAACGGGCCGAGCTCACAGTTTTTCGCCCCGCCTGGTTCCTCACGGCTCTTCTCGGACGCGGCACGCGGAGCAGCATAAGGACCTCTGCGTGACTAGGGTATGAGGCATGGAAAACGTTCAACCAACTGAAGTACCAGAAGGCGCTCAGCTCATTGATGTCCGCGAGAATGACGAGTGGGCAGTGGAGCGCGCAAAGGGCGCGACCCACATCCCGATGAGTGAGATTACGGGTCGCATCCAGGAAATCGACCCGGACAAGGATATTTACGTCATCTGCCACGCGGGCGGCCGCAGCATGCAGGTCTGCCAGTATCTGGAGCATGCGCTGGGCTGGGACACCATTAACGTCGATGGCGGTACGGATAAGTGGAAGGCTTCTGGGCTTCCCATCGAAACGGATTAATTGGCCTTAACCAATCTTTTGGGATTATGATGATGGTATGGCTTCCACGAATAATTCTGTAATCCCAACGACCCTACTCGAGTCCCCGTCGTTCCAATTGGAGCGCCTCCGCCGCCGCACCCGCGATGGCGTAGAGGCTGCTTTGCAGACCAAGCAGACAACGCTGCGCGAGTACTGGGTCCTTACCTGTCTGGTCGACGCGGATGCCGCGTCGCAGTCTTATCTGTCCGAAACCCTGGCCATTGACGCCTCTGACATGGTGCGTCTTATCGACGCCCTCGAAGACCGCGGCTGGGCAAAGCGCGAACGCGACCCAAAGGATCGCCGCCGCCAAATCGTCGCTTCCACCAAAAAGGGCACAAAGGCCCACAAGGACCTGGCGGTGCTGGTCGCTACCGCCGAGGACGAGGCATTGGATGAGTCCACCAATAAGCAGCTCAAGCATCTGCGAAAGTTGGCCAAGTCCATCATTGCCGCGGACGAAGAAGAGGCATAAATGGCGGGTCCCGAATCGCTCGTCCCACAGCAGTATCTTCTAGGAAGCGCGGCACCGCGGCCGCGCACGCTGTGGGACATCATTACCACCACCGCGGAAATGAACCCCGATGCCGCCGCGCTTGACGACGGCGAGATCATCACCTACTCCGAGCTCATCCACGAGGTCGAGGCATGGGCTGCCGAGCTGCACGCCAATGGCGTGCGCCGCGGCGATCGCATCGGCATTAGGATGACCTCCGGCAAGCGGGAGCTCTACCTCGCCATTTTGGCGACCTTAGCGGCAGGCGCGGCCTATGTGCCTGTCGACGCCGATGACCCCGATGAACGCGCCGAGATGGTTTTCGGCGAAGCCGATATCGATGGCGTTTTCACGGACGAGGGCTTCCGCTTCCTGCGGGACTCCGCGCGCCCGGACGCCCCCGACAGGTCCGCCGAAGAGCCGGCCGAGAAACGCAATGCCCCGCGCCCAGAAGACACCGCGTGGATCATCTTCACCTCCGGTTCTACCGGCAAGCCGAAGGGCGTGGCCGTGAGCCACCGTTCCGCGGCTGCCTTCGTGGATGCGGAAGCGAGCCTCTTTTTGGTCAACCACCCGCACGGGCCCTTAGGTCCTGAGGATCGCGTGCTCGCCGGCTTGTCCGTCGCCTTCGATGCCTCCTGCGAGGAGATGTGGCTGGCCTGGGGCCACGGCGGCTGCCTGGTCCCAGCACCGCGGTCTCTGGTGCGTTCCGGCATGGATTTGGGCCCGTGGCTCATTCGCCGCGACATCACCGTCGTGTCGACCGTGCCCACCCTGGCGGGCCTCTGGCCGGCCGAGGCACTGGATAATATCCGCCTACTCATCGTCGGCGGCGAGGCCTGCTCGCAAGAATTGGTGGACCGTTTGGCCACCGAGGACCGCGAGATGTGGAATACCTACGGCCCCACCGAGGCCACCGTCGTCGCCTGTGCGCAGCAGATGCTGCCGGGCCGGCCGGTGTCCATTGGATTGCCGCTAAACGGTTGGGATCTGGTGGTCGTCGATAAGCAGGGCATGCCTGTGGAAATGGGCGGCGTCGGCGAGCTGGTAATCGGCGGCGTGGGACTGGCGTCCTATCTGGATCCGGTCAAGGACGCGGAAAAATACGCACCGCTGGAGTCCATGGGCTGGCAGCGCGCCTATCGCACCGGTGACCACGTCCGCTTGGAAGAAGACGGACTGTATTTTGTCGGCCGCGTGGATGACCAAGTAAAGATTGGCGGGCGCCGCATCGAGCTCGGCGAGGTCGAAGCTAATGTTGCGGCGCTAGATAACGTCTATAACTCGGCCGTGGCCGTGCAAAAGACTCCCGGCGGCGAGTCCGTCCTGGTGGGCTATGTTTCCCTCGAGGATGAGTCCAAGGGCTTCGATCATGAGGCCGCGCATGCGCGCCTGGCCGATACCATGCCGGCCGCACTCGTCCCGCGCATCTGCGTGATGGAGGAGCTACCGGTGCGCACCTCCGGCAAGGTGGATAAGAAGGCCCTGCCGTGGCCACTGCCTGGAGTGGGCGTGGAATCGACCACCCTTACCGAGACCGAGAAATGGCTCGCGGAGCTATGGGTGGAAACACTCGGTGTATCTGTGGAGGACGAGAACGCCGACTTCTTCTCGCTCGGCGGTACCTCCCTGGCGGCCGCGACCCTGGTGGGACATATCAGGGAGCGCTACCCCACCGTGGCCGTGCGCGACCTCTACGATCACCCGCGCTTGGGCTCGCTGGCGGAGCTCATCGGCGGCGCCGAGCCGCGCCCTGCGGCTGCCGACGTCCCCATGCGCGAGGTCTCCAAGGTCGGCTTTGGCACCCGTCTCGCCCAGACCGTGATTCAGATTCCGGTCATGACCCTGACCGCATCCAGCTGGCTGGCTTGGCTTATGTTGGGCTCCACCGTGGCGGCATCACTGGGCTTCGAGTGGGCCACTGCTTTCCCGTGGTGGCTGGTCATCGCCATGCTCATTGTCTTTGTCACCCCGGTGGGGCGCATCCCCCTCGGCGGCTACGGTGCGCGGCTCATTACGGCGGGCATTAAACCCGGAGACTACCCGCGCGGCGGTTCTACGCACCTACGCATCTGGGCGGCTGAACGCTGGGCTAATGCCTCCGGCGCAAGCTCCCTGGCCGGTGCCACGCGAGTGAATAACTACGCCCGTGCGCTCGGCGTCAAGGTCAAGCGCGGCGTGGACCTGCACTCCCTGCCGCCGGTTACCGGCCTACTCACCCTGGGCAAGCACGCCGCCATCGAGCCCGAGGTGGATCTTTCCGGCTACTGGCTAGACGGCGATATCTTGCACGTAGGCGCCATCGATGTGAAGGAAGGCGCCCGCGTGGGCGCGCGCTCCACGCTGCTGCCTGGCACCGTGGTGGGCAAGTACGCCCACGTGGAGGCCGGTTCCACCGTCACTGGCCGAAAGAAGATCAAGGACGGCCAGCGCTGGTCCGGCTCGCCTGCCCAAAAGGTGGGCCGCTCCAAGCACCGCTTCCCGTCCCATACGCCAAAGCGTCGGCCGTGGTGGGTGGCCATCTATGACGCCACTTCCGTCCTGCTGGCCATCCAGCCTGTCGTGGCGCTAGCGGTAGGCGCGGCCGTCGTCCTGGCCCTCGTACATTCCACCGGCGGCGATAGCTTCGTCGGTGCGATCTTCTTCGCGCCCGTCGGTGCGCTGGCAGCCTTTGCCACCTATATGCTGCAGACTTGGTTGGGCGTGCGCATTCTCTCCCTCGGCATTAGCCCGGGCGTAACGCCTGTGCGTTCGGTCAAGGGCTGGCGCCTGTGGGCCATCGAACGCCTCATGGACGAGGCGCGCACCAAGCTCTTCCCGCTCTATGCCTCGCAGCTCACCCCGACGTGGCTGCGCGCGCTCGGCGCGCAGATCGGCACCAACGTGGAAATTTCCACCGCGGTGATGATCCCCAAGCTCACCGAGGTCAAAGAGGGCGCCTTCCTGGCCGATGACACCATGATTGGCGGCTACGAACTCGGCGGCGGCTGGATGCGCACCGGCGAAACCAAGGTAGGCAAGCGCTCCTTCGTGGGTAACTCCGGCATC
This sequence comes from Corynebacterium sp. LaCa117, assembly GCF_046717765.1. Taxonomy (NCBI): domain Bacteria; kingdom Bacillati; phylum Actinomycetota; class Actinomycetes; order Mycobacteriales; family Corynebacteriaceae; genus Corynebacterium; species Corynebacterium sp. LaCa117. The sequence continues at coordinate 2,304,181 of NZ_CP177102.1, forward strand.
ACCGCGCCCGGCCGCAAGCTATCGAAGAACTCGCTCGTTGCCGTGCTTTCTTCTACTCCGAAGAAAACCAAGGCCGGCGCCAACTGGTGGGGTGCTCCTCCAGAGCGCATGCGCCGCGTGACGGTGGAGGTAGACTCCCCTGCCAACTCGGGTGAGGCGCTGACCTATAACCCGGGCTTTGCGGTGAAGGCCGCCCGCGGCGTGGTGGAAACCATGCGCCTTCTGGCGCCCATGTTTTCTGCCATGCTGCTTGCCGCGACGCTTGGCGTGTACTACTCGCTTCTCGACGCCCTCGGTTTCCCCCTCACCTGGCTCCTCTCCGGCCTCGTGCTCATGGGCATGGGTGCCGTGGCCATGGCCGTCACCGTCGCCGTCAAGTGGATCTGCGTGGGCAAGCACCGCGCGGCCGACCACCCACTGTGGTCCGCTTTTGTCTGGCTCAATGAGCTACAGGATACCTTCGTGGAGGTCGTCGCCGCGCCGTGGTTCTTCCAGCACACCTATGGCTCCGGCGAGATCAACTTGGGCCTGCGCGCCCTCGGCGTGGAGATCGGACGCGGCGCATGGATCGATTCCTATTGGTTCCCGGAAACGGACCTCATCCGCATAGGTGAGGCCGCTACCGTGGGCCCCGGCACTGTGGTGCAAACCCACCTTTTCCAGGACCGCGTGATGAGCTTGGATACCGTTACCATCCAGGACGGCTCCACGCTGGCCGCCCACTCGGTGGCTTTGCCGGCCTCGCTCATCGGCACCGCCTCCACCGTGGGGCCCGGATCGCTGGTTATGCGCGGTGACCGCGTGCCCACCAACGCCGTGTGGCAGGGCAACCCCATCGAGCCATGGCGGCGGTAGGGCTACAGGAGCCACATTCTCCTATGTCACGGTAGGCCGCAGCTGCTGCCTACCGCGCAAAATCTTGATATTTAATCATGTCGCCGGACTTGAAGTCCCAGGCCTCCACTCGGACGCGATCAGCATAAACCTTGACCCGCAGACCAGTGGAGGCCTCTTCCTTTTCCTTAACAATTTTTTCGTCGTTATCGCCATCCGGCAGGTACTCATTGAGAATGGCGCCGGTATTGACCACAGGGAAGCCGGTGCGCCCAGCTTCGCCGGTACCGTCGTAGCGGCGGGTTCCCCACCAATTATTTTGGCGCAGCGAAGAGTGGCTGTGGCTACTAAACCACACAATATTGTTGTACTTATTGACCACATTGGATAGCGCCTCGAGGTCCTCAAAGTCATTCTGGTACCACGCCGAATGGGACATCGATACCGTCTGCGGCAATAGAGGATGGCTAAAGACCAGCGCCGGCGTCCCCTTGGCATCCCAGTACGCTAGGCGCTCATCTAGCCAATCGAGCTGTTCCTTACTGATGCGCTGGAATGGCTCTTTTCCGTGGCGCAGGATATCGGAATAGAACTCGGTATTGACAGAAATCAGCGGCACCCCGTTTACCACTTCTTCCTTCCACGGCTTTTCTTGTCCGGAGTACTTGAGGAAGCGGCCCAGGTAAGTCTCGGAGCCCTCTTCGCCATACATTTCGTGGTTGCCGATGGTCCACAATTCCTTGCCAGAATCGTGCGGCACCTCGCTATGCGCAGCGAGGAAATCATCCCATTGCTGCTGCGATCCGTCATCTACTAGATCGCCATTGAGTACAAGCGCCCCTGCCTTATCTTCCATGGCGTTGAGCTGGCGCACCGCGTCTTTGTAGTCTTCGGGGTCGCCCTGGACGTCGGAAAGCACGTCTACTGTGGCTTGCGGTGAGCCTTTAAGCTCGCCCAGCGGCTTGACGACGCCCACATTATCCACCGCCCACCACCAGTCATCATTGCCGTTGTTGTAGCGGAAGTTGACCTGCATCTTCCTTGCGCCAGCCGGCACATCGATGCCGATGGACTCGTGCTTGGAAAAGACATCCTTATCAAAAGCGGCGATCTCCTGTGCCTTGCCGCCATCGAAAGAAACCTCGACGGTAGCGGTTTGTCCCGCTTTTCCTTGGCGGTAATGGTGATCGAATTCCACATTTACCCGGTCCTGCCCCGCCACCGGGATAGCCGGGCTGGTCAGCTCGGCGGTCATGGAATCGCCCTCAGCCAGGCGCTGTTGTTTATTGTCAATGATGGCGAAGGTGTCATGGGCCTGGGTGAAGTAGTGGCGCATATCGGTTCCGGCAGCCCAAGTCCAGTGGCGCATATCGCCAAAGGTCCAGCCCTTCCAGCGGGCCTCGCCCGAATCTACGCCTTGTACGCTCGAGCTCCACCCTTCCGGTGCTTGGTGCGTGAACCACGCTGGGGTGTCTACCTCATCGAAGCTTTCCTGCCACAGCACCCGAGAGTCGGTGGTTTTCTCCGGCTGCGCATCGTCTCCTGTGGAGGAGCCGTGGGAGGAGCCATGGGAGGAATCCGGTGAAGAACTCAGCGAAGAGCCGAATGACGACCCCAATGAAGAACCAAAGGACGAACCCGGAAGCGAGGACTGGGCCGCAGCTCCGGGCGCGCCTACTATTGCGGTAAGCGCCAGGGCAGAAGAGAAAGCACAGAGTTTATTTTTCATAACTCAATTTCTATCTGAGCTGGGCAACGCGGCGGTTACATATACGTAAACTCTTGGCAAGCACTCCATGCCTGCCAAGAGTCCTAGTCTTATGTCCTTTGCCTTCTAGGCGTGACGGTCCAGCCAATCCACGACGGTATCGAGGGCTTGGTCGGCTGCCGGCTCATTAAAGACCTCATGCTTTTGGCCCTCCCAGGTCACGTATTCCACATCCTCGGAGGAAATGGAGTTGTACCAATCCTGGGAGAAGTACGGCGGAACGATGCCGTCCTTGGTGCCATGCATGATAAGAGTAGGTGCGGTGAAGAGATCCGCATTAACAGCGTCATAATTCGCGATTGCCGCCAGCTGCAGGGCGGTACCGGCACTGGTCTTCTGCGCGATAAGCGGACTCGAGGCATATTCGTCCTTCACCGCCTGGTTAGTGGAAGTACCATCTGTAAACGGATTAGACATCGTGATGCCCTTGCTCCACTCCGGCGAGTCCACACCAATTTCGGTGCGGTGCGGGATTAGGTTCTGCGCGTAGTGGGCATTGAAACTGGTGAGCTGGGCCAGCGGTAGGCGCTCAAAAATGGTGGGGTCCAGTTTCTTTTGGGTCTCAGAAATATCATCCGGCGTGATGTTCTTTCCCGCAACATTCTTGCCCGAAAGGTTCAGCGGCGCGCCACCACCATTGGTGATGATGCCATCTACCTTGCCCGGGTTGCGGATGCCATAGGCCTCTACGGTCAGCGAGCCCATCGAGTGGCCAAGCAGAAAAGTCTTAGCGCCCTGATTTTCTTTCTTCGCCATGTCCACCACATGGTCGAAATCATCCAAGATGTACTGGAAATTATCGATGTGCCCCAGTGGCACGCTGCCGCCAGCGGACTTGCCGTGCCCGCGGTGGTCTACGCGGTAGACGTTGTAGCCCGCATCCAGCAGCCGCTTAGCGACGTAATCGTAACGCCCCGAATGCTCGGACACACCATGTGCCAGAACCACCGCTCCCCGCGGGTTGGCCACCTTTTGTGTGCGGTAGTAAATCTTGACGCCGTGGCCGTGCGCGCTGTCGAAATAGCCATCCTCATCAGATACCTGCTTCTCCGAGACGGTCGGGCGTCCCAACACATCTGGCTTTTGGTCCGCCGCTGGCGCAGGCGCTGGGACCTCCTGGGCGATTGCCCCTGCCGCAAGCGTGCCAGATACCGTCACTGGTGCCGCCACTACTGCCGCTGCCGTTAGGCAAGCGGTGAGGTGCTTCTTCATCATCACTGTCTCCTTGAGGTGTCGTAGCTCATATCGGTTCGCCAGATGAGATTGAGATAACAGTGATGCTAAATATTCCGAGACGGAGACCACAAATAGTTTTCGACAATGTTACCTACGGTTCCGTAACATAACCGCACGGAAATAGCCCTTTAAAATGCCCAGATTTCCGCGAAACTATTCCTCCCTATTTACCCCCCTTTTGGTACCTCTAAAACAAAAAGCGGGAAACCCGGACTTACCGAGTTTCCCGCCTAATGTGCGGCTAATTTAGCTCAACCTAGTCACCAATCTGGTCGCGACCACGCTTAACGATGTTCTCGTCGACCTCGCCCACCAGCTCATGATCCTTATTGGTGTACTCAAACTTGGACAGCACGTAGCGCATGGCGTTGATACGGGCACGCTTCTTGTCATTGGACTTAATGGTGATCCACGGCGATTCTTCCGTATCCGTGTAGCGGAACTGCTCCTCTTTCGCACGGGTATAGTCATCCCACTTATCCAGCGAAGCCAAGTCCATGGGCGAAAGCTTCCACTGGCGCACCGGGTCAATCTGGCGAATGGCGAAGCGGGTGCGCTGCTCCTTACGCGTAACCGAGAACCACAGCTTAGTCAGGGAGATACCCGAGCCGAGGATCATATTCTCCAGCATCGGAACCTCACGAAGGAACTCCGCATGCTGGCTTTCGGTACAAAAGCCCATAACGCGCTCCACACCAGAGCGGTTGTACCAAGAGCGGTCAAAGAAGACAATCTCGCCACCAGCCGGGAAATGCTCAATATAGCGCTGGAAATACCACGAGGTAGATTCACGCGGCGACGGCTTTTCCAAGGCCACAGTACGGGCACCACGCGGGTTCAGGTGCTCATTAAAGCGCTTGATAGTACCGCCCTTGCCGGCCGCGTCGCGACCTTCAAAGATGATGATGTGGCGCTGGCCAGTCTCTTTAGTCCAGTTCTGCCACTTCAGCAGTTCAATCTGTAGCGCACGCTTCACAGACTCGTACTCATCGCGAGTCATGCGCTCATCGTAGGGGTAATTTTCCCGCCAAGTCTGAACCGGGGAACCGTCCGGCATGATCAGCGAAGGATCATCCTCGTCGGTTCCATCGACGACGTAGCCGTCAGTTTTTGCCAGGTCGATCTCGGGAAGGTCGTCGTCTTTAATATCAGTCATGCATTCAGTGTAACCCGAATATAGACAGCAGGCGCGCCAAATGTTCGCAGTTACCCCTTCCCCAAGCAGCCAACAAAACTAGAAGAAGGCCTACCGAAACGGTAGGCCTTCTTGCTTCAGTGAGCTTTAAAGCTCAGAGCTGAAGTATGTTCTTATGCGAACATACCGATCAGCTGGGAAACACCCTTAGCAACCTCGGTCAGCGGCTCAATGAGGGTGTAAGCAGCGTTGAACAGGCCACCGAAGATGTCGAAAGCAAAGTTCAGGGTAGAGGAAAGGTTCTCCATTTTAGTGTCTCCTTAGAAAATTAGAGCTGGTTGAATTAGTTGGAGCTGAGAGCCGGAAGAGCTGCGTCAGCTACCTCGAGGGAGGTCTTGAAAGAGTCGAAAGCATTAGCAATGCCAACCCAGTTGGACAGACCCTCGACAACCTTGTGCCAGCCTTCCCAGGTGTTAACGAAGTTGTCCAGGTGCATCTGGATGGTGGAGAGATCCATATTTGAACTCCTAAAATAGATCCGAAGCTATTTGCCGCGGAGGGGTTTGCAGTTTGCAGACACCCTCAGTGGGCGTCACAAGAAATATTTTGGCACAAGTTCAATCTAAAGCAAGTCAAGTTTGCATAGGTGTCTTCATATCTTGGCAATTTGATAAGAAAAGAGCTATATCTTATAGGGGGTATTGGAATATTTTTACCTCACGACACAATCGCTCTGAACTGCGATTTTCTTTTGCCATATAGTTGATTGCGTTAAATAAAATTTAACACTGTAACGCTTCGAGGTGTAACGAACGATAGCTATGCCCGTAAACTAGCCCTCCCAAGCGAGAAAATTTTTCTAATCCAGTCCGTTAAAATTACCCCTATACGGGGTCAGTGGGGTGCATGGTTCGCGTGTTAAGTCCCGTGGCGCTGAATTGTAAGCCTGCTTGGCCAATGAATGGGGCATTGTGAGTTGAACATGCGCACCGATTAGAAAGCTACAGTGACAAGCAGATTCAGCGATTGGCCCGAAAAATCGCGGTGCGCTTATATCGTATCTGCGCAGCAAACTGGTGCAGACACGCCGAAGCGCCCCGTCTCATGCGCTCTAAAGCACAGAAGCGGGGCGCTCAAAAGGTGCTAGGAGGGCCGCTAAGGGCCTTGTCTAAGCCCGTCTCCTAGACCTATCTGGGATTGGACTTAGAAGCCCATGCCGCCCATAGCGTCAGCGTCCGGCATGCCGTTATTGGCGCCGGCCGGCTCAGGCTTGTCGGCGACGACAGCCTCGGTGGTCAGGAACAGAGCTGCAATGGATGCAGCATTCTGCAGCGCAGAGCGGGTGACCTTAACCGGGTCATTGATGCCAGCCTCCATGAGGTTGACGTACTCGCCGGTAGCCGCGTTCAGGCCTTCGCCTGCTGGCAGGGAGGCAACCTTGTCAGCCACAACGCCCGGCTCCAGGCCAGCATTGTGTGCAATCTGCTTCAGCGGTGCGGACAGAGCCTCGCGGACGATCTTGACGCCGGTAGCTTCGTCACCCTTGAGGTCATCCAGGGAATCCAGAACGGAAGCAGCCTGCAGCAGTGCTACGCCGCCGCCGGCAACGATGCCCTCTTCCACGGCAGCCTTTGCGTTGCGAACTGCGTCCTCGATGCGGTGCTTGCGCTCCTTGAGCTCAACCTCGGTAGCGGCACCGACCTTAAGGACGGCAACGCCGCCGGAGAGCTTAGCCAGGCGCTCCTGCAGCTTCTCGCGGTCATAGTCGGAATCGGAGCTTTCGATCTCGGCACGGATCTGCTTGATGCGGCCGTCGATCTGCTCCTGGGAGCCAGCGCCCTGAACGATGGTGGTTTCGTCCTTGGTGACAACAACCTTGCGTGCCTGGCCCAGGTACTCCAGCTCGGCGGTCTCGAGGGAGAGTCCGACCTCCTCGGAAATAACCTGGCCGCCGGTAAGGATGGCCATATCCTGCAGGGTGGCCTTGCGGCGGTCACCGAAGCCCGGCGCCTTCACAGCAACGGACTTGAAGGTGCCGCGGATCTTGTTCACCACGAGGGTGGACAGGGCCTCACCCTCAACGTCCTCGGCGATGATAAGCAGCGGCTTGCCGGACTGCATGACCTTCTCCAGCAGCGGGACAAGATCCTTGATATTGGAGATCTTGGAAGAAACGAGAAGGATATAAGGATCCTCGAGGACTGCCTCCTGGCGCTCCATATCGGTAGCGAAGTAGCCGGAGATGTAGCCCTTATCAAAGCGCATGCCCTCGGTTACTTCGAGGTCAACGCCGAAGGTATTGGACTCTTCCACGGTGATAACGGAGTCCTTGTTTACGGAGCCGTTGCCCACGGTGTACATAGCCTCAGCGATCTTCTCGCCGATAGCCGGGTCAGCAGCGGAGATGCCTGCGGTGGTAGCGATCTGCTCCTGGGTTTCTACTTCCTTAGCGGAAGACAGCAGGGAGTCTACAACCTTCTTGGTTGCGGTCTCGATGCCACGCTTGATGCCCATAGGGTTGGAACCTGCGGCTACGTTGCGCAGACCCTCGCGTACCAGAGCCTGTGCCAGCACGGTTGCGGTGGTGGTGCCGTCGCCAGCGACGTCATCGGTCTTCTTAGCTACTTCCTTGACCAGCTCGGCGCCAATCTTCTCATAAGCATCCTCGAGCTCGATTTCGCGAGCGATAGAAACACCGTCGTTGGTAATGGTCGGGGCGCCCCAGGACTTTTCCAGGACGACGTTGCGGCCCTTAGGGCCGAGGGTGACCTTGACGGCGTCGGCCAGCGTGTTCAGGCCGCGCTCAAGGCCGCGGCGGGCCTCTTCATCAAAAGCGATAATCTTTGCCATTGTGTTTGTGCTCCTTGGTTTATTGAGGACGACACTCACGTCTTTCTCGCTGCGGACGCCCGCGACGGCATGGCTGGTGAGTGTGAACCAACCTCAACCACAACGATGTAGATTTATCTAGCACTCATACTGTGCGAGTGCTAACGACCATTCTGGCACTCTCCCATCGCGACTGCAAGAAAAAATGGCGCCCCCATGCAGGGACGCCATTATATTAAGGAATGGATCAGAAACTAGGAGCTCTTCACCGTGCGCTTGGTCCAGCGGTAGATGAACGTCAGCGCAAGAATAAAGAGGATCACGCCAACCACGGTGGCGGAGGTACCGCCTGCAAAGATCTCCAGCGGGCTATCACCGCCAGCAGCGGCGATAATGCCGGCATTGACCACGCCAAAGAGGGACTCACCTACGATCAAGCCGGTAGCCAGGAGGGTTCCCATGCGCTTGGCAAACTCGGGGCGGGATTGCTTCGCGGCCCACTTATCGTAGAAAGTGCCCAGGATCGCGCCGATGGGGATGACGATGGTCAGCGCGGCCGGCAGGTACATACCCATGCCAGCTGCCAGCGGGGACAATGAGTACTTATCGGTGAACTTGCGCAGGAGTTCGTCGATAATAATGAGGACGGAGCCGATGGCCATGCCGATAAAGATGAGGTCCCAATCCAGCGAGCTATCGAAGATGCCGGAGGCAACCGAAGACATCAAGGCGGCCTGTGGGGCGGCCAAGGCGTCTTCGCCCGCACCCTCCATGCCTTGGAACCCGAAACCGTTGAGCATGACCTGCAAAATCGGCGGGATGACTAGGGAGCCGAAGACCACGCCGATAATGAGCGCTACCTGCTGCTTCCACGGGGTAGCGCCAACGAGTGCGCCGGTCTTCAGGTCCTGCAGGTTGTCATTGGAAATGGTGGCGATACCGAAGACAATGGCCGCGGTAAAGAGCGTGTAGGCCACCAAGGACAAAGGATCAGCGCTAGTACCGCGGGTAACGGCGGCGATGAGCAGGGAGGCAGCAAGCACGGCGATGATGCCGATGGAGGAAATCGGCGAGTTAGACGCACCAATCAGGCCCGCCATGTAGCCGCACACGGAGGCGATAATGAGGCCTACCAACAACGTAAAGAGCACGGAGACGGTAATGAGCACGGCCATATGGTCGTGGATATCGGTACCCCGTACGAAGTCCCACAGCAGCAGCGCGATGGGCACCATCAACGCCACGATGGTGGTGGCAACATAAGGGAAGGGAATATCTCGCTCGGTCACATCCACGGCGGAACCGGACTTACGGGCGCGCGAGGAGGCTAGCGACTGGCGGATACCCAGCGCAATGGGCCCGGCAATCTTCAGCAGGGTCCAGATAGCGGCAATGGCCATGGTGCCCACGCCGATGAAGCGGATGTCATCGGAGAAGGTGGTATCGACGACGTCGGCAAGCGCGGTGGCGCCCGAAATATCGCCGGTGGTGAAAATGGGCAGCAAGATGAAATAGGAAATCACTACGCCAACCAGCATGGCGATGCCCACCGGCAGGCCCACCAAGTGGCCCACGCCGATAAGGGCGGTAGAAAGGCTTGTGCCCAGGGTGGTCGCGCCGGCGCCGAGTTTGAAATAGGCGGTGACCTCAGAGGCGGCCGCCTTCATTGCGGTCAGCAGCGTCATGACGGCCGAGGTAATACCGCCGGCGACGATGATGCGCAGGCCCTTGGCATTTTCTTCCTGGCTGGCGCCGGAAGCATTTTCATCGCCTACCTTGAGGACCTCGGCCGCGGCCACGCCCTCCGGGTAGGGCAGATCGGAGCCCGTTACCAAAGCGCGGCGCAACGGAATGGAATACATCACGCCCAGCACGCCGCCGATGATGCACACGCCGGCCGTCTGCAGGAAGCCGAAGCCCTGCCAGTACCCCACCATCACTAGGCCCGGGAGGACGAAGATGATGGCGGACAAGGTGCCCGCAGCAGAGGCGATGGTCTGGACAATATTATTTTCTTTAATGTTATGACCTTTGAAATGGCGCAAGACTGCCATGGAAATCACGGCAGCGGGGATGGAGGTAGCAAAGGTCAAGCCCACCTTCAGGCCTAGGTACACGTTGGCAGCGGTGAAGATGAGGGTAATCAGGCCGCCGATGATAATGCCGCGCAGAGTCAGCTCGGGCAGGGTGGCCTTGGAACCTGCGGCGGATGATGCGTTCGCCATGCCAGGTCCTTTCTATTCTCGGCTATGAAAGTTTCTCGTTTCACCCCGCGTAACAAACCGCAGCCTGCCACGTCCGTTCCTGTCTGTTTGTCCCCGATTCCTCGCCGGAATGAGGTCCGAACGGACAAAATCCGCACAGGGTGGAATGAATAAATTTTAGTTCACCACCCCAGCGTTTTCCTATTCCGGTTGCTCTATAGCTTGGGCAGGGCGGGTACGGTAGTACACATGACTGCACTTAATGAAAGCATCCGCAACGACCGCGAGACCATTTTCCGCCAGCTCAGCGAGCTCGTAGCCTTCAACTCCGTCCACAATGAGGAGGGCTTGGAGGACCAGACCAAGGGCGCGAGCCAGTGGGTTAAGTCCGCACTCGAAGAAGCCGGAGTGAGCGTGGAAACCATCACCACGGCCGATGGCTCCACCGCCATTTTGGGCGAGCGCAAGGGCGACGAGGGGGCCAAAACCGTCCTGCTTTACTCCCACTATGACGTAGTACCGGCGGGCAACCGCGAAGCGTGGGATTCTGATCCTTTTACCCTGACTGAGCGCCAGGCCGCCGATGGCTCTACTCGCTGGTACGGCCGCGGCGCCGCCGATTGCAAGGGCAATGTGGCCATGCACCTTGCGGCCCTGCGCGCGGTGGACAATAACGGCGGCACCAAGGTCAACCTGAAGTACCTCATCGAGGGTTCTGAGGAACGCGGTGGCGAGGGCCTGTCCCAGCTCATCAAGGACTGCCCGGAGCTTTTTGCGGCCGATGCCATCCTCATCGCCGATGCCGGCAACTCCGCCGTAGGCCAGCCCACCTTGACCACTTCCCTACGCGGCGGCGCGCAGATTGGTGTGCAGGTCAATACGCTGGCCGCCGGCGTTCACTCCGGCCAATTTGGTGGCGCGGCCCCGGACGCCGCCAAAGCCCTGATGCGCGCCATCGACTCCCTTTCCGATGAGTACGGCCGCACCGTTATCGATGGCGTAGATACCACCGCCGAGTGGTCCGGCCAGGAGTACCCAGCCGAGGCCTTCCGTGCCGATGCACAGCTGCTGGAGGGCACCAAGATCATGGGCGAAGATGACCCGGCCGGCGCCACGCCAGTGGCCTCTATGGTCTGGTCCCGCCCAGCCATTACCGTCACTGGCTTTACCTCCACCCCAGTATCCGAGGCTGTAAACGCCGTGCCCGCTACCGCTTCCGCCCAGCTCAACCTGCGCGTTCCGGCTGGCGCCGATGCCGCCGCGATTGCCGACGCCGTCTGTGCGCACCTCCGCAGCCACACCCCTTGGGGCGCCCACGTCAAGGCCGAGGTGCTCGAGTCCAATGCCGGCTTTGCCACCGATCCGGAAAAGCCAGCCGCTGCCCTCCTAGGCGAATGCCTTTCCGAGGCCTATAACGCAGAAACCGCCGCACAGGGCATGGGCGGTTCCATTCCGCTGACCACCGAGCTGCAAGAGGCGCACCCGAACGCGGAGATCGCCTTCTACGGTGTGGAGGAGCCCAAGTGCACCATTCACTCCGCCAATGAGTCGGTGGATCCCACCGAGATCGAAAATATTGCCGCAGCCGAGGCACTCTTCCTGCAGCGCTACTCCTAAGGTTTGCGGCCCTAGTCCAGCCTGGGTCCTGGCTATTGCCGCGGCACTGCGGCGTACCCCGCTCCCCACGGAGCGGGGTTTCTTTATGCCGCAAAATAGCAGCATATAATACAGAGCCAAAAATAGTTCTTTCAAAGCCATAGAAAAGCCGGTAAAGTGGCAAAAAGTTGGCCCCGCGCTCGGCCATGTTGCTTGCACTATGCCACCGCAGCGTACTCAGCGGCGTGCGGCTCGTGAATGTTCTCGTCTCTCAGTAGTTGTGATGCTCGTGGTATTCGCGGCAGCGGGGCAAGAACACGCGATACAACCAAAAGGAGCGCAGTAACCAACGTGCTAATACTCCTGGGTACTCTCATCGCCGCCACCGTGGTGGCACCGCTGCTCATCATGCGAATGGGTCGCCCGGCATTTGGAATTTTGGCCTTAGTCCCCGGCGCAGGCTTTGTGTGGACGCTCATGCACTTTCTGCGCGGCACCTTCGCAGACGGTGGCGCGGTTGAGCACACCGTGGAATGGATGCCCTCCGCGAACCTAAGTTTTGACCTCCGCTTAGACGGACTAGGCGCGCTGTTTAGCCTCATCATCTTGGGCATGGGCGCGCTGGTATTGATCTACTGCTGGGGCTATTTCGACGGCACGCGACGCCGTTTGGCCATGTTCGCGGCGCAAATGGTGGGCTTCGCCACCGCCATGTTTGGTCTAGTGGCCGCGGATAATTTCCTGCTGATGTACGTGTTCTGGGAAATTACCTCCCTGCTGTCTTATCTCTTGGTTAGCTACTATGCGGAACGAGCCTCCTCCCGCCGCGCGGCCCAGCAGGCGCTGATGGTCACCGCGCTGGGCGGGCTAACCATGCTCATGGGCATTATCTTGCTCGGGCGGCAAACTGGGGCGTGGACCTTTAGTGATATCTCCGCCTATGAGAACTTTGCGCAAACACCCTATGTCACGGTGGCCATCGTGCTCATCTTGGCGGGCGCGCTGACAAAGTCCGCAATCGTACCGGCGCACTTTTGGCTCCCCGGCGCGATGGCCGCGCCGACTCCGGTCTCCGCTTATCTCCACTCCGCCGCGATGGTTAAGGCCGGCATCTACCTCGTCGGGCGCTTGGCACCCTCGATGTATGAGGTGGCCACCTGGCACGTGGTGGTTATCTCCCTCGGCGTATTTACCATGCTGCTCGGCGGCTGGATGGCGCTCAAACAGCGCGACCTGAAGCTGATTTTGGCTTATGGCACCGTCTCCCAGTTGGGTTTTATCACCTCCATCATGGCCGTAGGCTCGCGGGAAGCCATGCAGGCCGGCCTCGCGCTGACCTTTGCGCACTCGCTATTTAAGGCGGCGCTTTTTATGGTCGTCGGAGCTATCGATCACTGCTCGGGCACGAGGGATATCACCAAGCTATCCGGCTTGGGGCGCAAGGAGCCCTTCCTTTTCGGTATTGCGATCATTTCCGGGTTCTCCATGGCCGGCGTCCCACCACTGTTTGGCTCCGTGGCTAAAGAGGCCGTGCTGGAAGCCACCATGCACGAAGAGCTCTTGGTCGGCATGCCGCGCAATATGATGCTTGTGGCCTATGTCCTCGGTTCTATCCTCACGATGGCCTATACGCTGCGCTTTTTGTGGGGTGCCTTTGCCACCAAGAAGGAGGTCAATGGAACGGAGCTGGCAGAGGCCGTCGCCAAGATGCATCCGGTCAACCTAGGGCTATGGCTCTCCCCTGTCTTACTTACCGTCCTGACAGTGGTACTTGGCGTATTCCCCAAGCCGCTTTCGGCGGCCTTTGACCAACACCTCAATTCCACCTTCGGCCCGAAGGAGCATAGCGAGCTAGCCCTGTGGCATGGCTTGACGGTGGCGCTGGGCCTCTCCGCACTCATTATTGTGGCCGGTATTATTATGCACTGGCAACGCCAGGTCCTGGTCAAGTGGCAATTCTCCTACCCCGCGCTGGGCAATGCGGATGACGCCTATGATTCAGTCATCGCTCTTTTGCGGCAGCTCTCGCTGCGCACGACGGCAACCACGCAGCGCGGCTCCCTGCAGCTGAACTTGACGGTTATCTTTGCCACGTTGATGCTGCTGCCACTGGCTATGATCATCAAAGGCGATCTCACCGATATCCGCATGATCGTGGCAGAGAATCCATGGCAGATCGTCGCCGCCTTCATCATCATGGTGGCCGCCGTGGCCGCGACGGTCACGGATAATCGTTTATCAGCCGTCATCATCGTCGGGGTAACTGGCTATACTCTCGCCTTCATCTTCGCTCTGCACGGTGCGCCGGACTTGGCACTGACGCAGCTGCTGACTGAGACCATCGTGATGGTTCTTTTCATGCTGGTTCTGCGCCGCATGCCGGCCTCTACTGAATGGAAGCAGGGCCCCAAGATGGGCCGCCTGCGCGCCTGGCTTTCCGTGGGAACGGGTCTTACCGTCACCGTGGTAGCGATGTTTGCTATTAACGCGCGTCAGTCCAAGCCCATCTCCGAGTTCATGCCGGATCTGGCCAAAGAGATTGGACACGGTGCCAATACTGTCAATGTCTTGCTGGTGGACCTGCGCGCCTGGGATACCTTTGGCGAAATCACGGTGATTATCATTGCCGCACTGGGCGTGGTCTCGCTGATTTATCGCACCCAATCTTTCGGCCGTGAAAGCCGCCGCCCCACCCTGCGGGTTACCGGCCGGCGGTGGCTGGCCGCCGGGGTGGAATCTGAGCAAGCACTCAACCGCTCGCTGATGATCGATGTCTCCACACGCGTGCTCTTCCCGTCCATGGTCGCACTGTCCTTCTACTTCTTCTTCTCCGGCCACAATGCCCCTGGCGGCGGCTTTGCCGGCGGCCTCGTCGCAGCGCTAGCGCTCATCCTGCGTTACCTGGCTGGTGGGCGCGCGGAGCTGGAAGAAACCCTGCCTATTGATGCCGGCCGCACCATGGGCACCGGTCTCTTGCTGTCCGCACTGGCCACGGTGACCCCGATGTTCTTTGGACACCCGCCGCTTACCAGCGGATACACCTCGCCGGAGATTCCGCTCATCGGCAAGGTTTCGCTGCCTTCAGCGTTGGTCTTTGACGCAGGTGTCTACCTCATCGTCGTGGGACTCACGCTCTACATCCTAAATTCCTTGGGCGCCAAGCTGGATGAAGAAGAAGATATGCGTAAGCAACGTGCCCGCGATCGCGCCCGCTCGCTGGCCCGGCAGCAGCGCCAACGCACCGCCAAGCAAAAAGCGCAACGGGCCCAACGCAAGGAAAAGAAACAAGCCGCTACAGCAAACACAGCCGCCACCACAGGGAAGGAGAAATAAATGGAAGCCAACCTCTTCCTCCTTTTGGCCGCCGGTGTGCTCGTAGCCGCGGGCGTCTACCTGCTCCTGGACCGCGCCATGACCAAAATGCTGCTTGGACTGCTGCTTTTGGGCAATGGCGCAAACCTCTTCCTGCTGCAGTCCGGCGGTTCGGCCGGTTCCCCGCCTATCGATGGCCGCGACTCAGAACCATTCGGCGCCGAGATTGCAGATCCGCTGGCACAAGCAATGATTCTGACTGCCATCGTCATTTCCATGGCGCTGACGGCCTTCATCCTTACCCTGGCCTACCGGCAGTACCGCTACCGCACGGATGACGTCATTGAAGATGACGCGGAAGATACCGCTATTGCCGCCAAGGCTGCGCGCCCCGGCAATGCGGCCGCCAGCCCGGACCACGATGCGTCCAATGATCCGGCTACCGGCCGCGCCACCAAGCAAGGCGATAACTTCGGCCCTGCATCCTTCGAGGAACCAGTAAAGGGGGCCCGCGATGAGTGAGACCGTCCAGCCGCTTGTCGACGCCCTCTTCCCCTACATCGGCTACCTCATTCCGCTGCCCATTATCATCCCGGCAGTGGCCGCGGCCCTCGCCTTGATTTTTTGCCGCATTCCCAATGCGCAGCGCCAGATCGTATTTTTCTCACTGCTTATTACCGCCGTGGTCAATGCCGTACTCATCCTCATCGCGGATTTTGAAGGCATCCAAACCCTGCAGGTAGGAGGCTGGGACGCCCCGGTGGGCATCACGCTCGTGGCGGATCGCCTCTCTGCGGTCATGCTCTTTACGTCCTCCGTGGTGCTGTTTTCTGTCATTTGGTACGCCATTTCCCAGGGCGTGCGCGATGGCACCAAGGACGAGCCGGTGGCCGTCTTCTTGCCCACCTACATGCTGCTGACCATGGGCGTTAATATCTCCTTTTTGGCCGGCGATCTCTTCAACCTTTACGTGGGCTTCGAGGTCTTCCTCGTGGCGTCCTATGTGCTGTTGACCTTAGGTGCCTCGGCTGGTCGAGTTCGCGCCGGCGTGGGCTACGTGATGGTGTCGATGGCCTCATCCATGATCTTCTTGCTCGCGTTGGGGTATGTGTATTCCTCCGTGGGCACGATGAACATGGCACAGATTGGCCAGCGCATGCAGGACATTCCGGAAGGAACTCGCACCGCTATCTTTGCCACGCTGCTCGTCGCCTTTGGTATTAAGGCCGCCGTGGTCCCGCTGGATGCCTGGCTGCCGGACTCCTATCCCACGGCACCTTCGCTAGTCACGGCCGTCTTTGCCGGCCTGCTGACCAAGGTGGGTGTCTACGCCATCATCCGCGCCCGCACTTCCATTTTCACTGCCGGTGGGCTCGATACCGTGCTCATGTGGGTAGCCCTCGCCACGATGCTGGTGGGTATTTTGGGTGCCATCGCGCAATCCGATATTAAGCGCCTTTTGTCTTTTACCCTGGTCAGCCACATTGGTTATATGATCTTCGGCGTCTCTTTGGGTACCGCGCAGGGGCTTTCTGGCGCCATCTTCTACGCCGTACACCACATTCTGGTCCAGACTGCGCTCTTCCTAGTGGTCGGACTGGTTGAGCGCCAGGCCGGAACATCTTCGCTGCGCCGTTTGGGCTCGCTGATGTATTCCGCCCCGCTCATCGGAATCTTGTATTTCATCCCCGCCATTAATCTGGGCGGCATCCCGCCGTTCTCCGGTTTCCTCGGCAAGGTCATTTTGCTGCAAGCCGGTGCGAATGAAGGATCCTGGATGGCCTGGGTACTTATCGTTGGAGCCGTGGCTACCTCCCTGCTTACCCTCTACGTGATGATGCTGGTGTGGGCCAAGGGCTTTCAACGCGACCGTGCCGATGCCCCCGAAGGCAACGTGGCGCTCGCCCGCCCGGCCCCGCTGTCCGATATCACCGATGAGGTGGAATTTTCCTCTCGCCAGGATGTGGGCAGGGTGCCCTTCGGCATGATCGCCTCTACGACCCTGCTGGTGGCCGCGTCTACGTCCATTACTTTCCTGGCCGGACCGATTTCCGGTGTAACCTCGCGCGCGGCCGAATCCGCGCAGGATACGTCCATCTACCAGTACGCGGTACTGGGCGACCGCGCGGATGACCCCACCCGCCACCTCAACCAGAAGGAGCGCTACACCGGCGGCGCTGATTCCTATGAAAATAGGCGCAGCCCCTCTCCTGAGGCGGAGCCTCCGGCCTCAGCGGGCTTGGATGCCCGCACCGACCCGGAAGCCGGTGGACGCGATGCGCATTCCACCGACGTAAAGTCCCCGGATGCCGCCAAGAGGAAGGATATTAGCGATGACTAATACGCGCTTTTCCGGTATACGCCACCGCTTCCGCCCGTGGTTTATCGTCTGGCTAGTTGTCATGTGGTGCATGCTGATGGGCGAGGTTACCGTGGGAAACTTGGTGGCGGGACTTATCATCGGCGTCGTTATTGTCTTTGCCCTACCGCTGCCGGCCATGCCGATTACCGGCATCGACGTCTCCTGGGGCAAGCTCATTGCTTTTATGCTCCGCTGGTTCTGGGAGTTGTTTTACGCCTCGCTCAAGGTGGGATGGCTGGCCGTGCGCCCGCAGCCGGTGCCCAAGACCGCCATCTTAGAGCTGCCCATGCGCTTGGATAATGAGTTTGCCATCTCTTTGGCGGTGACGCTGTACAACCTGCAACCGGGTGGCACGGTAACCGATATTGATATTGCTAACCGCATGCTCACCGTCCACATCTTGGATGCCCACGATGAGGAGCAAATCCAGCGCGAGATCAATGCCGTGGCCCGTATGGAGTCCTCATTCATCGAAATCTTTGAAAGGAGCCACCCCTAATGGATCCTCAGATCTACAATGCGATTTTGCTGGTGGCCGCCGCGCTGCTGGTCGTCTCCTTCCTCATTACCGTCTGGCGCATTATCACCGGGCCGAATTCGCTGGACCGTTTGGTGGGTATGGATGGCTTTACCGCCATGTTCCAGTGCGCGCTCGCTACCTACATGTGCTGGTCGCTCAACACCACGGTGGTTTCGGCCATGCTGGTCATTGCACTCTTGGGCTTTATCTCTACCGTGTCGGTTACAAGGTTTAGGAAGAGGGATAACCAATGAGCTGGTCCTTTATCGCTGATGTGCTCTCGCTCATCCTCATTATTAGCGGCAGCTTCCTCACCTTGGCCGCGGCCATCGGCATCGCTCGATTCAAGGACACAATGTCGCGCGTACACGCGGTGAGCAAGCCGCAGACCACCGGTCTTATCCTCACCATCCTGGGCGCGATCATCCGCCTCACGGGCGCGGAATCCTTCAGCGTGGCCGAGCGGGGGGATTTAGGAATGCTCATTTTGCTGGTACTGTTTGCCATGTTCACTAGCCCGGTAACCGCGCAGCGCACCTCACGTATTGCACGCCGTGAGGGACTGTACGGCACCGAGGAAACCATGTCCCGCAACGACCGCCCCGCCGCGAAGTCGCTGCGCCGCAAGTAGGAGACGCTTTTCACCGTGAAAAAGCTTTATGGGCTTCCCACTGTGGTGACTTTGCTCGCCGCCCTCATCGGCGTCATTGTCTATCGCTTCAGCATCTACGATGGCAATAGCGCCTTTGTGTGGCGCGTTCCGCTAGATCTGAAGATTTATTGGCTCGCCGGTGGTGAGGTAGCGCAGGGCGCGAACTTGTACGATAACGCCTATATTGGTGACCTGCCTTTTACCTATCCGCCCTTTTCCGGCACTCTTTTCACGTGGCTTTCCTCGCTTGCCGACGACCCTTTGATCCTCCTTTGGCAAGGCGGCACCGCCCTTGCCCTGTTTACGGTCATCATGCTGGTTCTGCGCGAGCGCGGGCTCAAGCTCTCCCCGGCAATGTGGTTATTGGGCATCTTGCTTTTGTGCTGCACCCCGGCAAATGAACCGGTACACGGCACCCTATTCTTTGGCCAGATCAACATCTTCTTAATGTTGCTGGTTGCCTTGGACCTCCTCCCGCGCAAGCGGGCCCTGCCGGGCATCGGCATCGGTTTGGCTGCGGGTATGAAACTTACCCCCGCTTATATGGGACTGGTTCTGCTCTTCCAGAAGCGCTGGTGGCAAGCGATTATCGCCATCTTGACGTTCGCGGTAACCGTTGCCATTGGCTTTGTAACCATCCCGGATGCCGCCGAATTCTGGACCGACGCAATCTTTAAATCCTCCCGCGTGGGCGAGCACACTAATCCAGGTGCCCAGTCCATTCGCTCCGTGATGGTCCGCGCGTGGGGCATCGACGGCGGCTGGGTCTGGCTCGCCGCCGTGGTCGTGGTCTTCATTCTGACCTGCCTGGCGCTGCGTACCGCGATGAAGCACCGTAATAACTCGGCGGCGCTCGCGCTCGCCGGTATCAGTTCCTGCTTGGTCTCTCCCTTCTCCTGGTATCACCACTGGGTATGGACGGTGCCTTTGGCCGTCGTCGTACTAGTTTCCGTTAACCAGGCGCTGGGCAGGCGCTTGCACGGCTTCCTCGGCGCACAGTTCGCTGGTTTCGTATCGGTGCTGGCCATGTGTGCGGTAACCATGCCGTTCATTTCCGCCCCCGTGTGGCTATCTGCTGCGAGCCGCTCCCTCAACCACTGGGATCTGCAGCCCTGGGGCATGTTGGCCTTTACCGGCGCCGGCGTCATCTATATCGCCTTCTACGCGGTGTGGGGATTTATCCCTGGCACCCAACCGGCCAAGGAAACGACCACCCCTGGTAGCCCCCAGCAGCCAGCTGCCGCGCAATCTGCTGCCACCACGACCACGGGCCGTCCGGCGCATTCAGTGAACACCGAGTCTACGACCCGTGGTGGTCATTCACGAGCAGCGCGCACTATCAGCGATGAAACGGCAGAAATGCCCGCGGTGGGTCCCGAAACGCGCGCTTTCCCCGCGTCCCAGGACATCACCGATATCCCCGATACCCCGGCCTATGGGCGCCACTCGCGCTCCGAGGACTAAGCCCGAGGCGGCTACCGGCCACCCCCTGCCCTCCCGCTTTAGAGCGGGCGGAAGGTGCGCAGCTCGCGGCAGGTCTCCTCAACCACCTCGCGCCAGCTGCCAGTTTCTTTGAACAGGCGGCGCTGCCGCTCATAGCCGGCGCCGCCATCAATGATTTCGTGGATAAGCTGCAGCTCATTGAAGCATCCCAGCTCGCGGGCGATGGGGGCGAGCTCTTCTACCATCTGTGCTAGCTCGTCTTTGACCCAGGCCTCATCGGTCTCGCGGGAGGTAATCACCAGCGCATCCATGCCGTAGCGGGCGCCGCGCCACTTATTTTCTGCCACGTGCCAGGGCTGCAGGGTGGGAAGGGGTTCCGCGGCGTCGATAAGCCGGTCATAGTAGACCACCAAGCAGTGGGTGAGCGCAACGATGACGGAAAGCTCGCGCAGGTTCGACGTCGCATCGCTCACGCGCACCTCCACCGTGCCCCACTTGGCGGCCGGCCGAATATCAAAGTGCATGGAGCCGGTGTGGTTGATAACGCCGGAAATCGCTTGGTCGCGCATATAGGACTGCCACTCGGCCCAATCGCGGAATTGATATGGCATGCCTGCGGTGGGCAGCTGCTGGTAGAGCATGGTGCGGTTGGAAGCATAGCCGGTATCCAGGCCCTCCCACCCCGGCGAGCACGCAGATAAGGCCAGCAAGTGGGGGTACTTGGTCATTAGCGCATTGATGATGGGCCACACGCGGTCCTCGTGGCTAATGCCCACGTGTACGTGCGTGCCCCATAGCAACATCTGCTTGCCCCAGTACTGGGTGCGCGCGATGATTTCTTGGTAGCTGGGCTTATCCGAAAGCGGATTCTCGCGGAAATCCGTAAATGGGTGCCCACCGGATGCCCAGACATCTACGCCCAGCTTATCGGCGGCTTCTTCCACCGCGTTCAGGGACTTTTGCAGGTCAGCGATTGCTTCCGGCACGGTGTGACAAATGCCTGTAACTAGCTCCACCGTATTTTGGAGAAATTCCTTTTCCAGATGGATATCGGGATAGGTCGCATTGGCCAGATCGATAAGTTCCGCACCGCGCGGGACGAGGTCGCGCGTTTCGCGGTCCACGAGCGCTACCTCCCATTCCACGCCTAGCGTTGGTTCGGGAGAGCGGGCGAATTGTTCTGCCGGGATCTTCACCCATTCAGCTTAACGGCTGACAGGTATTAAGACGTGAATTTTATTTAACCCATTCTCAGCGGCGGCCGTGCGGATAGGCAATAGCTCAGATCATAAAAGTCCAAGGGCATCCGGCCACAGAACAATGGAGGTTCTGTCGGGCCGGATGGCCTTGGACTTTCGGTCAGGTACGCAGTTAGCTTAGGCCTGCGGCACCGCTAGGGCGACGACGACGGCGCCGTCATCGGTTGCTTCCTTAGGCAGGTCGCGATTCATGGGCGCGATATCGGCCTGGTAGCGAGCGGCTACCTCTTTGGCCAGTGCTTCAGCGGAGGTATCGCCTTCCGGGTAGAAGACGGTGGTCTTCGGGACGGTAAGGACATCGCCAGGCAGGTTTCCCACGTAGCCCACCTTGAAGCCGCCGCCCTTGAGGGAATCGGCTTCCTTCTTGGCCTTGTCTACCTCACCGGAGTTATTGAGGACGCTGACCTTAATATCATTGCGGTCGCGCGCGGCGGAGTGGGCGTTTTCCTCTCCTGCAGCGCCATTGCCCTGAGGCGCAGCAGCCTCGTCGGCAGCACCGGAAGAAGCTGGGTCACGCGGGGCATCGCCCTCACCTGGCGCCGGTGCAGGGGAAGGAGCGCTTGCGCCCTCGGAAGCGCCTGGGGCACCGGGGGCACGGGAACCTGCGGCAGCGGAACCAGCGGAGCCTTCGGGTGCGGCACCAATGGTGGAACCGGTGGAGTTTTCTTGCTTGCTTTCGGAGGCCACGGTGGAATCATCGTCGCCCGAGGTTATGGAGTACAAAGCCCAGAGGCCGAGCATGACGGCCACCGCGATGAGGACCATCGCTAGGCCGCGCAGCGGGAGTCCGCCCTTTTTAGCGTGCGCGCCGCCACCAGCGGGGCGCTTAGCGGCACGGGAAGCGGACGCACCGGCAGCAGAGCCGGCGCGGGTTTCGTCGGATACCTTGTCGGTCGAATTTTCCGGATTCACATTAGTCACATACGCAACACTAGTACTCAGAATTAACTATCTGGGGTATTTCCCTGCGCGGCGCGCCGCGTGTCTTCTCGCTCTTCGCGCAGGCGACGCAGCCGTGCAACCAGGAGGGGATGGGATTGGGCGGCCGCGGGGGCATCGAGAAGCAGGTTAAGGCGCTGGTGGTAGCGCACCGGGGAGATATCCAGCTGCGCACGAATAGCCTCTTCCTTGCGGCCAATGCTGCGCGGCGCGGTTTCCTCGAAGTCCAAAATGGCGGCGTCTAGGTCAGACAAGGGGTTCATGCCTAAACTGTAAGGCATGACTATTCGCCCCATCGTTATCCACGGCGAGACCGTGCTTCACGAACCCACCCAACCGGTGGAAGAATCCGAGATTTCCACCCCGGAAATGCAGCAGCTCATCGCGGACATGTATGAAACCATGGACGCCGCCAATGGCGTGGGCCTGGCCGCTAACCAGGTAGGAATTGGCAAGCGCCTCTTTGTCTACCACTGCCCCGATACGGATGGCCCCAATGGCACCGAGCTGCCATCCGAGGAGGCAGGCATGCGCAAGGGCTGCGTCATCAACCCCGTGCTGGAAACCTCCGAGATTCCAGAGACCATGCCTGCCGACGACGGCTCCGATGACGAGGGCTGCCTCTCCGTGCCGGGCGAGGGCTTTCCCACCGGCCGCGCCGACTGGGCGCGCGTGACCGGCAAGGACGAAAACGGCAATGACATTTCCGTCGAGGGTTATGGCTTTTTCGCCCGCTGCCTGCAGCACGAGACCGGCCACCTCGATGGCTTCCTCTACACCGATACCCTCATCGGCCGCTATAAGCGCCAGGCCAAGAAGGCCATTAAGCGCCACGGCTGGACCGAGCCGGGTTACTCCTGGTTACCGGGCGAGGACGCCGATCCCTTCGGCCACGACGACTAATGTCACGCATTTTCCGCTCCGATGCCGTCCAGGTAGGCGAGCGCGTGGTGGCCCGGCGCGATTTCGGCGGCGTCCATAGCGATGTCATCGGTCACGTACTCAGCCTCGACCCGCTGGTCATTCGCCCACAAGAGGTCGGCGGCTACCCTTCCGACCTGGAGGCGGTGGAGATCCCGCCGGAGCAGCTAAAGATCATCAAGCGCCTCTCTCCACGCATGGTCCGCAATTCCGATATCCGCGCCGTGGAGGTTGCCGCGGCCGCGGCTTTCCCTGGCACGGACCACGCCTGGACCAGCGACGGTTCCTGGCTGTTGCGCGCGAGCGACGGGGTTTCCGGCCGCTCCAACTCTGCCGTGCCGGTGGGCCCTTCGGCCGGCTTTACCCCGGTGCCACTGGAGGAGATTAAGGCCTTCTATGCTCGCCACAACCTCCCGGTGCGCCTAGTGGTTCCGGAGCGCATTGGCAAGCCGGCCGAGCGCCTGCTCGCCGACCCCGCCTGGGAGACCGAGCCAGAGATCCTCGCCATGGTCCTGAGGGATCTGCCCGCGCTTGCCGACGCCCCCTCTTCCTCCCCCACCTTCCACCTCACCGCCCAGCCCGATGACGAGTGGCTGGCGATGTATCAATCCCGCACCGATGCCCTTTCTGCCGAGGCGTTGCAGAGCCTTGGCGCTCACGTCGAGGGAACGCTCGGCTTTGGCCGCCTAGTCCTCGATGGCGAGACCATAGCCATCGCCCGCGGCACCCTGAGCGAATCCGGCGATGGCACCACGTGGCTGGGCCTTTCTTCCATCGAGGTGGCCAAGGACTTCCGCCGCCGCGGATACGGCACGCTGATGCTCCAACACCTGCTGCACTGGGGTCGCAATAACGGCGCCGAGCACGCCTACCTCACCGTGCCGGCTTCCAATACCGCAGGAGTGCGGCTGGCGGAGAAGCTCGGCTTCATCGAGCAGCACCGACGCATCTACGCCCGCCTGCGCGACTAAGCTCCGCGCTGCGAACTTCCGGTCTGGGCGGTGAACGTTATGGGACTCCTTGTGGGCTGGGTAGTGAGCTTGACTCACTACCCAGGTAACCTATGTGGCATGCGCATCGCCACGTGGAATATTAACTCCGTCCGTACCCGCACACAGCGGGCGCTGAACCTTATCTCCAAGCACGACATCGACGTTTTGTGCCTGCAAGAAACTAAGGTGAAAGACGATAAGTTTCCACGCGAGGTCTTCGAGGATGCGGGCCTCCATGTCACCTGCCACGGGCTCAACCAGTGGAACGGCGTGGCCATTGTGTCCAAGGAAGAGCCCGAGGAGGTCTTGGTCGGCTTTCCGGCCCAGCCGGGCTTTGCCAAGGATCCGGAAAAGCCGCAGGACCGTGAGGCCCGAGCACTAGGGGCTCGCCTCCGTGGCGTAGAAATCTGGTCTCTCTACGTGCCCAACGGCCGCGAGATCACGGATCGCCATTATGACTACAAGCTGGACTTTCTCTATCACTTGGCGCGCTATGCGGAAAATCATGCGCAGTCCAAATTGCTTATGAGCGGTGATTTCAATATTGCCCCGCGCGATGAAGACGTGTGGGATATAGAGGCCTTCCGTGGCAAGACGCATGTCACCGAACCAGAGCGCGCCGCATTCCAGATGCTGGAAGAAGCAGGCCTCGAGGAGGTTACTCGCCGGTTCACGGAGGACCAGCGCTATACCTACTTCGATTACAAGGGCATGCGCTTCCAAAAGAACGAGGGCATGCGCATCGACTTCCAGTTGGCTTCAGCCCCGCTTGCCCAGCACGTGACCGGCGCGCAAGTAGACATGGTCGAGCGCGCCGGCGATAAAACCTCCGATCACTGTCCGCTTCTCGCAGATTACAATCTGCCCGATTTCAATTCCGTGCGTTAAATGTCTTGGTCTCTTGATCTCAGCTTCTGGCAGCTCGTATTCCTGATCCTTGATTACGGCATCAAGATCATTGCCGTTGGCTTCGTGCCCGAAGGCCGCCGACCTTCCAGTTCGACCGCGTGGCTGCTGGCAATTCTGGTGCTGCCGTTTATCGGCCTGCCGCTGTTTTTGCTCATGGGCTCGCCGTATATCAACCGGCGTCGCCACCGCATCCAGCAAGAAGCCAATGAGAAGATTGAAAACGTCACAGCCCGCACCCCGGATCATCCGCAGGGCCTCCTTTCGGCGGAAGTAGAGTCGGTTATTCGGCTTAACCGCGAGCTGACTGGGTTCCCAGCATTGGTGGGCCACAACCTGGGCCTGCACGCGGATTATGACGAGTCCATTCGCGCCATTGCCGCCGCTATTGACCGCGCCGAGAAGTACGTATCCATCGAGATCTACATCCAGTCCTGGGATGAGACCACAGACGTCTTCTTTGAGTCGCTGCGCAGGGCTACCGCCCGAGGTGTAAAGGTGCGCTTGCTCTTGGATCAGATCGGCAGCTTCAAGTACAAGGGCTACTTAAAGCTGGGCAAGCGGCTAACGGAGATAGGCGTCGACTGGCATCTCATGCTACCCATCCAGCTGCACAAGGGCCGCTTCCGCCGCCCTGACCTGCGCAATCACCGCAAGCTGGTCATCATCGATGGCAAGGTGGGCTTTATTGGCTCGCTGAATATGATTAAGCGCCAGTACAAGACCAAGGACCGCTACTGGATTGACTACATGGTGGAGCTTTCCGGCCCGATTGTGACCTCCATGTCCGCAATCTTCGCCGTGGATTGGTACCTCGAGGCAGAAGAGAACCTGCCACTGGATGAGCTGCCATATGACGACGCCCAGACTGCCGACGCCAACCACCTCCAGATAATCCCCTCCGGGCCGGGTTACACCACTGAGCCCAACCTGCGCATGTTCAACTCCCTGGTACACCACGCCAAGGACCGGCTGGTACTGTGCTCGCCCTACTTCGTCCCGGATGAATCCCTACTGGAGGCCGTGACCACCGCCTGCTACCGCGGCGTGGACGTGGAGCTTTATGTATCGGCAAAGGCGGACCAGTTTATGGTCAACCATGCTCAATCCTCCTACTACCAGGCGCTGCTGGAGGCGGGCGTGCACATCTACCAATTCCCCTACCCCTTTGTGCTGCACTCCAAGTTCATCATCACCGACCCGGATGACCCCGGCCGCGATCCACTGTGCATGTTTGGCTCCTCCAATATGGACCCCCGCTCGTTCGGCCTGAACTATGAATCCACCATGTTGGTGGCCAAGGGTGACCTCATTGACCAATTCAACCAGCTCGTGGCCAATTACCGCGCCGTATGCCACGAACTGACCCTTGAGGAATGGAATGAGCGCGGCTTCATCCGCCGCTACGTGGATAATGTCATGCGCCTTACCTCCGCGCTGCAGTAAAGCGGGTACTGGCTGCAACGGCTTCAGCGAAGACTGCGCATATTTACCCATCCGAAGGCACTTCAACCTGCGGGTTTATCGATTTTCCCAGGTGGCTTATAACTATATCCCTGTAGATCTATATCCCGAGCCGATCAACCAACAAAACCGTCATCTTAGACGTCCATCTCGATCGAGGTGGGAGTTCCGTCCCTCTTCGTCTTCACCGTCACAGGGTGCCCACCGAACATGTACCCGTCGTCGAACTCGACACCAACGTTTCCCCTGTGGGGAATGCTCACCTCAGTCGGAGTCAGCTTGGCGTAGACGTCCTCCACCCCGAGTTTCGGGGCGGGTGTCGGCCTCCCTTCCGCCTCGGCCACATCGTGGCGCCACCGGTTCGCGGCCGGAAGCGCTTTTTCGGCCCCCAGCATGCGCGCGTTATCGAGGTACTCCTGGGAGAGGACGTTGTTGATGAAGTTCAGCGCCGACTTGAACTTCTTTGCCATGTTCCCCTGGCCCGCGAGGAGCAGTTCCGGCCCCTCGTACCACACACTGACCTTGACGCCGAGGTCGTCCGCTTTACCCTCGAAAGTCGAGAACTTCCGGTCAAGGACCAGTTGTCCGATATTGGCCTCCAGGATCACCGGTTCGGCGGTCTTGGCCGAGAGTTCTTCCATCTCTGGGTCGGGCAGCGGGTCAAGCATTTCCCAAATGGTGACGTAGGGTTCCTTCCTGATATCGGAAAAGAAGTAGCTACCCCGCGCGCGATACACCTTGAACGGCTCCAGATCGGCGATTTCCCGCGGATCCCAGAGCGTCTTTCCCTGCCGGGTGTGAAACAGGTGCGGGTAACACACATTGATCTCCCCGGTGATTACTTCCCCGTCGGGAAGTAGCCGGAGAGCTACACCAGGCATAAGCATAAGTTGGAGTTTGAGATTATCTTTGGCGTAGTCGTCACCCACGACCTCCTTTTCCGGCACCGAGGAGACGATGAAGTGGAACTCGACTTCCTCTTCCTTAGCGCTCCTTTGCGTAACAGGGTCGTCGGGAAATTCCTCGTAAAGCGACAGCATGCGGCAATGGTAACTCACCCCACGTGTCCCCGCACCGGAATTCATGGCGGCGGGACCCGACACATGTTCGCCCCGCACACCTCCGATCCCCAGCCAGCCAGGGGGCATGACCGGGGTGTTTGTTACTGTGTGTGCATGAACCGACGCATAGTGCCCGCCCTCGCCCTCGCCGCCGCCTGCACCACCGTCGGCGCCTGCTCCACCAACCAGGACACCGGGGACAACCCCGCCACCGGGGTCTCTGCCTCCCCGACAGTCGACAAGGGCCCCGTCGACCCCCACACCACCGTCGTCGACGACACCGCCGCCCCGCAGGGCTACACCATGGACAGCATCAACCAGATGATCCAGGACCAGGAAGCCGAAAGCCCCGGCATCAACCAGGACATGGTCTCTATGGCCCAGGAAGTCACCGCCGACCCGGCCGAATGCGCCGCCTTAATCCCCACCGGCGTGACCTACATCTCCAAAATCGTTCAGAACCCCGACGCTATCGCGGCCCGCGACTTCACCAACGAGTCCACTGACGCGACACTCAGCGTCGCCGTCTCATCCGACCCGCAGCTGTTGAACCACCCCCGTGACGTGTCGGTATGCGAGTCGATCACTAGGGCCCTCGCCGGCGGATCCACGTCCTATACTGCGGCACCCATGGAGCTTCGCGTCGACGGCGCCGACTCCGTCACCGCCGCTGAGGTGACCCTGACGCAGTCCTCCTCCCCCCTTTCCGGTGACAACGGCTCCGTCAGCCGCATCGCCTACGTCGAGATCGACGGGGCCACCTACACCGTCTCCGGCTCCCCCGAAGTCGCATCTGAAGATTTCACCGGCATGGTCCAGGCGCAGGCCGAGAAAATCCGCCAGCGATAACACACCGCGGGTCATGCCCGCCCCACTCCCCGGGCACCGGTGGCCGGCAGGAGACGTCGCCTACCGCCAGGCAAGGCTGACAGGGTCCCACACCCCAGCCGCGGTGGCAGGATCCCCGCCCAGGATGGGGTCCAAAAGGAGACCGGCGATACGCAACGCCTCACCGACATCCCTCAGGTTGTGGCGCACCCCGGTAAATGCCCGCGCCTTCAACGGGTACTCGCTTTCCCCTGCTGGCAGAGTTTAAACCAATATGGCAAAAGTCACACGACAAGGAAGCCGCTCTCTTCTCAACACAAAGAAAATGAGTCGCGTGCCGCTAGCAGTCTCCGGTTCTCGGCTAAAGCCACTAGACACTCTCCACTAATCTAAGAGCTATTGCCGCACTAGAAAAAGAATGTTATGTCCATGGACTTTTTGGACACGGAGTCCAGTAACTTTTTGGGCTAGGAGTCCAATGACTTTTTGGACGTGGAGTCTCCCTGCTTTTTGGGCAGGGAGTCTTTGGTGTTTTTGGACAGTCTCTAGCTCGTCTTACCGGTTATGGTTTCTTTCGTCTCGACGGGCGCGGACGCGACAGGATTGGTTTGATCTCTGGTGGTCGGCGGTGCCACATTCCTTCGACATGCCCGATGTTGATCTGTCCGCCGGCTGGACGCTCAAGTAGCTTGATGGGCAGTGGGAATGAAAACAGTGCTTCACCATCATGATCAGTGAAGAACTCAGCGGTGTCATCGGTAACGTGGCTGTATATGAGCCGGTTTTTAAACCGGAGTCCTACATAGAATCCATAGCCCAGGATGCGCACCACTCCGCTTTTGTTGATCCACAGTGTGTCGGGGATACCCCAGGCGTTGCTTGACTGGGCGGATAGACCGTCTACGGTGGGACTGACGGTAGGAGATGATTCTTGCTGGATTGGTTCGTTATCGTCATCGATGGTTGTGGGAGAAGCTGCAACTTCTCCCACAACCGGCGCCATCGCCTCTTTAACCCCATTCTCGATACGATGCTCGTGGTGTATCGCGCTTTCTGAGTGTGTATCCCGGTATGACTTCACAATCTTGGCCCACAGCATATCCGGGTCAATGGGTTGTGTTGGGGATTGAGCGTGGGCGAAGTGCTCACGGGCTTGGGCTGGAGTGATGTGCATTTTGCCGACTAACAGGCCTTGATGGCGGCGCCTGGTGTTGTAAAACTCGCGGTAGTCGTCCAACAGCTGTTGGACGTGCTGAAGTGTCGTAGGTTGGCGTGCATCGAGAAACTTGGTCATGGTTTGATGCGAGCGTTCATCTTTGCCTTGGGTTTGCGGGCCAAAACCTGCAATGGACCAGATACCTTGGGCGGCGAGCCAGCGCTCGGTATCGGACAATCGGCCCCGGTGATAGGTGGCAAAAGCTTCACCGTTATCGGTCAAAAGTTCCTGCGGGCGACCATACGTTTCTATTGCTGCGGCCAAGGTAGTGCGAGCATCGAATCCGTTTTCTTTGGCGGCGAAGGCTTGTGAGCCCAGATCAAACCGGCTGGCATCATCAACCAGCTGGTAGATAGTGATCTGGGTATGTGGAGTGTCAAAGAGTCGGTAGACAAACCCGTCGAGTTGCCACAGCTCATCGACCTTATCGCGTGCCCAGAGTTTATAGCTTTTACGAGGACGTTTACGGGCATTGGCCTCAGCAACACCAGCTTCGTGGAGCCAAAGCGCAATCGTAGACCGTGCCGGTGGGTGCTCTAAACCAAGGTCATCAATGAGGTAGTAATAGATTGACCACGGGCCATAGTCACGTCCCTGGGCCTTGAGCACTGATCGAGCTGTGATGACTTTCTGACGAAGGTGATCATCGTAGATTCTGGCTGGGGAATGCGGGGCGGTGGAGTCAGGCAGGATGCCTGCACGGCCGCGTTGTTCAACGCGGCGTTTGATGTTGGCATAGGTTTGGCGAGATACGCCAATATCCTTGCAGAATTGGGTGACGGTTCGTCCGTCTCTTACTGGGTCGAAGTCCGCTATTTTCTTGCGGAGATGGGTTGAAATAGCCATCTTGGTATTCCAACCCACCGACTGTCCAAAAAGTCTTGAGACATCACGACAAGGAAGTCTTTGGACTCCGTGACCAAAAACTATCTGGACTCCCCGTCCAAAAATCCATTAGACTCCGTGTCCAAAAACTCCATAGACATCACAGCACTAGAAAAAGAATCCCTAGCCGGTCACCACCGCACCTAGGGACTCTTACGCTGCTTACGGAGTATATCTTGTGCTTTGTGTAGTGCAGTCTCGTCCGATTTCGTTGACTTGGAGGAAGACTTCAGTGCGCCAAAGAACTCTCTTGATTCAGCCCATCGTGCCAATTCTTCATACGAAAATTCGGATGCTTCGTCTTTTCTATTTATAGTCACTTCACCTGTAATTTCGTCGACACATGCACAATGTGTTCAAACATGCTTCTTGGGTTAAGGGATAAAAGAACCCTCCTATCCATACTCTAACGAGCGGCATAGGAGGGTGGGGTATCCCCACTGATGCGGGGCGCGCCCAAAATCGGTCAGGATTCGCTGTCATCGACAGGTACCCTATTCATCAACGCCCATGGGGAAGATGGAGACTACGAGTACGCGCTAGACGCCGCCACGCTCGCCCGCCTCGTGCGCGCAGCACAGAGGGCACTTTCTTAACAGCGTCCCGCAGATAACCCAGACGAACTTCTAGGCTTAGCCACCAGCCTCAAAAGAAAACCGTTTTGGAGACAAGCAACCGCCCCGGTAGGCAGCGAATGAACTGCCGGCCGGAGCGGTGAGGCGTTATATGGGTGGGTGTTTAGGCGTCGCGCTTTTGTAGCAAGATGACACCGAGGCCCCACAGGATAACGGCCCAGGCAATAAATACCAGGCAGAATCCCCAGTTTTCCTTCCACGGAGCATCAACCGGTTCCATTTCCAGCAGCCACGACTGGAAAGACTTAAACGGCATGTAGTTCACCAGCTTGCTGCCGACTTTGGGGATGGTGGCTACGAGATTGTCCACGCCAAGGAAGAGGATGAGGCCGATAGCCACGGCACCAGCCGTCGAGCGCAGCAGCAGTCCTAGGCCTTGTGCGAAGAGGACAAGGAGCGCGGCGGCTAGGGGATACTTCCACAGCTGCTTTTTGCCCATCTCATCGTCCCAAGGGTGGAATTGCGCGGCTACCTCATCGTGGGCAAAAAGCTCGGTGAGCAGGTAGGCGCCCGCCACAGCGATAAAGGTCAGCGCGGCTGCGATAACCGCGTACATGAGCAGCTTGACCAAAGCCACCGACCAACGGCGCGGGGTAGCCATAAACGTGATGGTTTGCGTGCCATAGCGGTACTCGGTGGTCACGATCATGATGGCCTGGATCATGAGCACGGGCAGGCCGAGGAACAACAGGAAGGACACCGCGCCATCCGAGGTGATAACCCCCATGCCCATCGCTGCCTCTTCAGGGGTTTCTGCCGGCTTAGTCAAACGAGCATTGAGGATGGCCCAACCCCAGGCAAAGAAGAGGAAGATGAAGGTGGTCCACCAGAAGGAGCGGGTGGTGTGCAGCTTGGTCCATTCGGACTTCAAGGTATTCAGCATGGCGAATTAAACCTCCTGCTGGGTGGGTCGAGCGAACGGAGTGGCGGCGCCAGCGGTTCCGGGGTTGGGGGCGCCGGTGGAGCCGTGGTACTGGACGGCGTCGCCAGTAAGCTCCATAAAAGCGTCCTCCAAGGAGGCGCGCTTGAGGCTGAGCTCATTAAGCGGCACCCCGGTGGAGTAGGCCAGCTGGCCCACGAAGTCCGTGGTCTGGTTGGAAATCACCAGGCGGGGGCGGCCTTCCTCGTCGGTGGACTCGGTAAAGGCGATGCCCTCAGAGCGCAGCGCGGAGCTAAAGGCATCGAGATGGTCGGAGCGCACCAGCACAGAGGACTGCGAGTGGTCCTTCACAAAGTCATAGGTGGGCTGGTCAGCCACCAAGCGGCCCTTACCAATGACCACCAGGTGATCGGCGGTCTGAGACATCTCCGAGAGCAGGTGGGAGGAAATCAAAATGGTGCGGCCCTCATCGGCCAGGGCGCGCACGAGCTGGCGGACCCAGCGAATGCCCTCTGGGTCGAGGCCGTTGACCGGCTCATCCAGGATGAGGATGCCGGGGTCACCGAGCAGCGCGCCGGCTAGGCCCAAGCGCTGACCCATGCCGAGGGAGAAGCCGCCGACCTTCTTACCGGCGACGTCGGAAAGCCCTACCAGCCCCAAGACCTCATCAACGCGAGAAGTAGAAATGCCGTTGGACTGCGCAATCCATTTCAGATGGTTGGCGGCGCTGCGGTTGCGGTGCACCGCTTTGGCATCGAGCAAGGCGCCTACCTCACGCAGGGGTTCCTTCAGCTCGTGGTAGCGCTTGCCGTTGATGCGCGTCCTGCCGGCCGTCGGCGTGTCCAAGCCCAGGATCATGCGCATGGTGGTGGATTTGCCCGCGCCATTGGGACCCAGGAACCCGGTGACCATGCCGGGTTTTACCTGAAAGGTGAGATCATCAACGGCGCGGACAGACTTATATTGTTTAGTCAGTCCTTCTACTTCGATCATGGCACTAGCGTGCCATAAATCCGGCAACTTTACCTGTTTAATGCCTCCACGCTCTCCCGCAGGGTGGGAAAGGCGTGGCGGAAGGCGGCCAGAAGGGGGAGACTTTCTACCTCTTCAAAAGGCACCCAGCGCAGCTCATAGGACTCTTCATTAGCTGTAGTAGGAAGCGGGGCGCCGGTGCGCGTGCGTGCTAGGACGGTGGTGTAGGTCCACTCCCCCGGCAGATCCCCCGCCGCGGGATAAGGCCCGGCCGTTACTCGCGCATCGAGCACCTCTACGTCCTGGGGTGCAATCGCACATTCTTCATGGGTTTCACGCAGCGCGGCCTGGGTGGGCGTCTCCGTAAAATCGCGAGCGCCACCCGGAATCCCCCAGGTATCGCCGTGATTGGTCCACGCGGCGCGGTGCTGGAGGAGCACCTTGCGCCCGGCGACGAGGAACAGGCCGGCGGCACCAAATTTTCCCCAGACGCGAATGCCGCCGGGGCCTGCCGCCCAGCCGTCTCCACTGTGAGGGTTATGCATGCTGCCTATCCTAGCCACACACGCGGGAATATGGTGGCGCCCAGCACACTGCGGGCGCTATTCTAAGTGAATGACCGAGCAGGCAGTCCGGGCAGAAAGCGTGCACGACGAGCACGCTCACCCGAGCGATCACTGGCTCGATGAGGTCACCGCGCCCACCGGCCCGGCCTTCAGCGGGCTCAGCACCCGCGCCATGGAATGGTTCGCGGGCCCGGCGCGCCTGCTGCGCCGCTTCTACTACTTCGCCTCCACCACCCCGGGCAAGCTTTTTACGGTCACGCTCATTCTCACCGTTGCCCTAGGCGCCGCCGGCTTATCGATGTCCCAGTCTTCCGCCGCCCGCCACTCCGACCTAGACGAGCTGCTGACCACCACCGAGCCGATGTCGAACGCGGCACACCACCTTTATAGTTCGCTCTCAGTGGCCGATACCGTGGCCACCACCGGCTTTGTGCAGGCCGGCGTGGAATCGGAGCGCAACCGCGATAGCTATAACGAGGCCATCGATGCCGCCTCAGTGGCGGCTACCGAATCCGTGCTGGGCACCACCAAAGAGGATGGCCGGGTGCGCGAGCTGGTGACCTTTATCCAACGCGAGCTGCCCGTTTATACCGCGATGGTGGAAAAGGCCCGCGCCAATCACCGGGCGGGCAATGCGGTGGCCAATTCCTATATGTCCAATGCCTCGGCGCTCATGCGCGAGCGTATTCTGCCGGCTGCCTCCGAGCTATTCCAGCTGACCACCGCCAAGGTGAATCAGCAACAACAAAAGCTCACCTCGCCGCAATGGGTGCCGCTCTCCGGCCTCTTTGCCGCGCTCTTTTTCCTCGTTGTGGCCCAGTGGTGGCTGTGGCGCCAGACCCGCCGGCGTTTTAATCGTGGCTTTTTGACGGCCAGCGTGCTGCTCTTCCTGGCCATTTCTTGGGTAGCACTATCCAACCTCGCTACCTGGTCCACCGGCCACCAGGGCTTTGAGACAGCCTCGCGCCCATGGGATTCGCTGACGGCCTCGCGTATTGAGGCGCAGCAGGCGCGCACCTCTGAAACCCTGGCGCTGGTCCTGCGCTCCTCCGAGGAGGATACGATGGTGCGCTTTTCCAGCTCGATTAACTCCATCGAAATGGCCTTGCAGGATTATGAGGATGCCCTCAATGATGAGGACGTGGAGGTCACCGACCCCGAACTCATCCACAGCGCCCGGGCGGCCGCCGAGCAGTGGCGTGGCACCCACGATAAGCTCATGGGCGCGCTGAAAGACGGCGACTATGATGAAGCCATCTACCAGGCCACGGCCACCGAGCCCAAGGACGGTGAGATGACCACGGCGCGTTCCTATGACGAGCTCGACGCGGAGCTCTCCGATCTCATCAGTCAGGCGCGCGTCGCTATGCGCAGCTACCTGGAACGCGGCCTGACCGCCATGACCGCGGTGTCCTCGGCCGTATTCTTGCTGACCTTATGCGCCATTATCGCCGTGTGGCTGGGTATCCGTCCCCGATTGCAGGAGTACCTCTAATGCGCCGCCCACGCCTCGTCCTCGCTTCGCTTGCCTGCGTCTGCGCCGCGCTGCCTCTGGCTTCCTGCGATGTCCGCTCTACCCCGCCACTAGAGGCGCCGGCCGAGCAGGCCCTTGAGGCAAAGCCGGGCCCGCCGCTGCCAGATGGGGCAAAGATTGAAAAGGCAGGAACCACCCCCGCGCACCGCGCCTCTGGTGAAGACATTAAAGGCAGCTACCGCCCAGATGACAAGAAAGCGAAAGAACGGGTGCCGGACATCGTCAAGCGCGGCCGGCTCATCGTGGGTGTGGACCGTTCCAATAACTTGATGAGTTACCGCGATGCCGCCTCGGGTGAAGTACGCGGCTTCGAGGTAGATATCGCCCGCGAGGTTGCCCGCGATATTTTTGGTGATCCCAATAAGGTGGACTTCCGCTTCGTGGAATCCTCCAACCGCGTCGATGCCCTCAATTCCGGCGCGGTGGACATGATTGTGCGCACCATGACCATTAGCCCGGAACGAGAGCGTGAAGTAGCCTTTTCCATCCCCTATATGCGTACCCAAACCCGCATGCTGGTGCTCAGCAAATCTGGCATCAAGTCCATCAAGGACACCGCTGGGAAGACGCTGTGCGGTGTGGGCGAATCCACCGCGCTCGATACCATCCGCGAGCACGCCCCTAAAGCCGATATCTTGGTCACCCGTTCCTGGGGCGATTGCCTCATGGCACTGCAGCTCAACCAAGCCGATGGCATCGTCGTCGATGATGCCCTGCTCTCCGGCATGGCCGCCCAGGATTCCTATACCTCCATCGTGGGCGAACCGCTGGAAACCGAAAACTACGGCGTGGCCGTGCGCCTTCCCAGCAAGCAGAATGACACCCGCCCACTGCTGCGCCAGATAAATTCCACGCTAGAGCGCATACGCCGCGATGGCACGTGGTCTTCCCTTTTTGAAGAGTGGCTCGGTGCCTACTTGGAAGAGCCCTCGCTGCCGGCCGGAAAGTATATCGAGGAGGAGGCTAAACCATGAGCCATAACCCGAACTTTAGCGATGATGAGCTCGAATACATCGAGCCGGAAAACCTTGATACCCAGCGTGCCTTCCGCCAGCCCACCAATGCCACCAATTCCGCGCAGGAGCCGGATGCGCTAGGCGATGCCCCCTCTGACGACGGCCCTGCCACCGCAGCCGTAGCTTTTGACCCATTTGCGGACGAAGACGAGGAAGCAACCGCGGCGGTGGCCTTTGATCCCTTCGCTGACGAGGATGAAGCAGACGGTGAGACCGGCACCTCCGCGGTAGCCTTCGATCCCTTCGCAGACGATGACGAGGATGGCGATGGTTCCATCGACCCAGACCATATTTCCAGCCTCTTGGCGGACCTGGACAATATCCGGGCTAAGCGCGAACAGCAGCGCGCCCAGCAGGCCCAAGAGGACTCCTCGCAGCGCTCGCGCCGCCGCGCACTCGATACCTTCCGCGAGCGCCGCGGTACCCACCGCACCGAGCGCCGCGTGGCCGATGGCATGGTGCGGCTGCCGTTTATCACCCCCTCCGAGCCGACCGACGCCCTGATCGACCCACACGAGGAATCCTCCGGTAAAAAGATCCCGCCACCACAGTTGCAGCCCGGTGACATGGTGGCCGGCCAATATGAAATCTTGGGCGTCATCGCCCATGGCGGCATGGGCTGGATTTACCTGGCCAATGACCACTTTGTTTCTGGAAGAGTGGTGGTTCTCAAAGGTATGCAGGCCCAAAAATCGGCCGATGAAACCGCCGCTGCGGTGGCAGAACGCGAGTTCCTCGCGGATATTACCCACCCGGGCATCGTCAAGATTTTCAACTTCATCGATGACCCCCGGGTACCCGGCGGCTTTATCGTCATGGAGTACGTCGGCGGGCCGTCGCTTAAAAACAGGCGGAAAAAGCAGGCGGACAAGCTACTGCCGGTCGATATCGCCATCGCCTATATCCTGGAAGTCCTGCCCGCGCTGGAGTACCTGCATTCGCGCGGGGTGGTCTATAACGACTTAAAGCCCGATAACATCATCGTCACCGAGGACCAGGTCAAGCTCATTGACTTGGGCGCGGTCTCCGGCATCGGCGCCTTTGGCTATATCTACGGCACCAAGGGCTATCAGGCCCCGGAAGTCGCCACCGAGGGGCCTTCCATCGCCAGCGATATCTACACCATCGGCCGTACCTTAGCCTCGCTGTGCCTCAAGCTGCCTACTGAAGACGGGGTTTACCTGCCAGGCATCCCCACCCCCACCGAGGAGCCGGAACTGCGCCGTTTCTTGTCCTTATACCGCCTGCTACAGCGCGCCACGGACCCGGATCCGGAGCGCCGTTTTACCTCCATCAAGGAGCTGCGCACCCAGCTCTACGGCGTGCTGCGCGAGGTCATTGCCATCCGCGACGGCCTGCAATATCCTTCCCAGCATTCGCTCTTTTCGCCGCAACGTACCACCTTTGGCACCAAACACCTGGTCTTTCGCACCGACCAGCTCATTGACGGCATCGATCGCACCGTCCAGATCACCGCCCCCGAGGTTGTCTCCGCCCTGCCCACCCCGCTGCTGGACCGCGACGATGTGGGCGCCGGCCTGCTGCAGGGTGCTTCCTACGCAGAGCCACAAGAAGCCCTCGAAACCCTCCGCCAGGCCATGCAGACCCCCGAGTACGAGCACTCGGCCGAAATCCCACTCGGCGTGGTGCGCTCCATGATCGACCTGGGCTATACCGGCCAGGCGCGGCAGTGGCTCAGCTCCATCGAGGACCGCCTCGGCCGGGACTGGCGCTTCCAGTGGTATGCCGGCATCACGGAACTGCTCCTCGATGACTACCGCGACGCGCAGAAATACTTCTCCGCCGTCCTCGATCTCCTTCCGGGCGAGGCGGCACCCAAGCTCGCCATCGCCGCCATCAACGAGCTCATCCTGCAGCAACTGGACTACAGCGAAATCTCGCTCATTGATCCCAGGGTGGCCCGGGCCTGTTCCAATATGCATTCCACCTTGGCCGATCTCCCTAATTCCGCCTTTGAGGGCCAGCCGGAAATCTGGAACCACGTCACGCAAGACCCAGCTGCCCTGCGCTTTAACTCCATGCGCCTCTACGGCATCGTGTGGTCCACCAACCCCACGACCGTGTCCTCCTCCTTTGGCCTCGCCCGCCAGCTGCGCTCCGAGGGAGAGGTGGAGGTCGCCGTCACCGTGCTAGACAAGGTTCCTAATGCCTCGCGGCATTACCGCATGGCCCGCTTGACGACGATCCTTCAGCTCATCGTCCACGATCTCTCCGAGTCCCGCATCCGCCGCGCTGCCCGACGCCTCGAAGAGGTCCCCACCAACGAGCCGCGCTTCCTCCAGATTAAGATCGCCGTCATCTCCGCCGGCCTTAACTTCCTGCGCAACGCCGATCTTTCCCACGCTGCCTCCCCCAACGATCTTTTCGAATACGCCTTCACCCAACGCGGCCTGCGCACCGGCCTGTCCGAGACCCTCCGCGCCCTCGCCCGCCAGGCACCGTTTAGCCGCCACCGCTACGCCCTCGTGGACCTTGCCAACCAGGTCCGCCCCGTGACCACCTTTTAGTCTGCCTTCCTGCTACCAGCCAACAGGGTGCAGAAAACTAGAGAAGGGGCGCGCGGTCTTTTAAACCACACGCCCCTGTGTTCAAAGTCCGGTCACTGCCTCCGGACGGAGAAACTGTTTTACTTGTAGAGGCCAGCCTCACGCGCCATTGCGGCGATTTCGGCGGACTTCTGGGCGATAGCCAGCTCCTCATTGGTCGGAACGACAAAAACCTTGACCGGGGAATCCTCGGTGGAGATCATGCGCGGCTGGTCCGAACGGACCAGGTTGCGCTCCTTATCAAAGTGGATGCCATACATATCCAGGTTGTACAGGGAGTCCTGACGAACCTCGGTATCGTTCTCGCCCACACCGGCGGTAAAGGTGATGGCGTCCACGCGGCCTAGGGCAATCATGTAGGAACCGATGAAGCGGCGCAGCTGGTGGATGTAGATGTTATAAGCCAGCCAAGCGTCCTGGTCTTCGTTGTCGATGCGCTCGCGCAGCGTACGGAAGTCGTTAACGCCAGAAATGCCCTTCACACCGGACTGCTTGTTGAGCAGGTTGTCAATCTCATCCACGCTCATGCCCGCCTGGCGAACGAGGTGGAAGATGATGCCCGGGTCAATGTCACCGGAACGGGTACCCATAGCCAGACCGGCCAACGGGGTCAGGCCCATCGAGGTATCGATGGCGCGGCCATTGCGGATGGCCGCAGCAGAAGCACCGTTGCCCAGGTGAAGAGTGATCTGGTGGGTGTGCATTGGGTCGCGGCCCAAAAGGGCCGGTACCTGCTGGGAGACGAACTCGTGAGAGGTGCCGTGGAAGCCGTAGCGACGGATATCGTACTTGGATGCCACCTCATTGTTGATGGCATATAGCGCAGCTGCCGGCGGCAGGGTGTTGAAGAACGCGGTATCGAAGACGGCAACGTGCGGGATATCCGGCAGCATCTTGCGGGCCACGCGGATGCCGTCCAGGTTGGCCGGGTTGTGCAGCGGAGCCAGCGGGATGAGGTCTTCAATCATGGACTCAATCTGGTCCACGATGAGCTGTGGCTCGGAGAAGAGGCGGCCGCCGTGAACAACACGGTGACCAACGGCGATAACATCCACGTCGGTCGGACCAACGTTGTGCTCGCTCATGATGGCAAAAGCGCGCTCAAGGCCGAAGGAGTGAGTAGGGATTTCCAGCTCTTCCTTGTACTTCTCGCCACCGGTCTTAACGGTGACGGCGCCGAGGGGCTCGCCAACCTGCTCGACCAAACCAGAGACCAGCGGGGTATCCGTGGCGCTGGACTCGGGATCGACCAGCTGGAATTTAACGGAGGAAGAACCTGAGTTAAGGACCAGAACGTATGACATTTATTTCTCTCCAGCCTGAATAGCGGTGATTGCAACGGTGTTGATGATGTCCGGAACAGTCGCGCCACGGGACAGATCGTTGACCGGCTTGTTCAACCCCTGCAGGATCGGGCCCACGGCCAGGGCGCCGCCAGTGCGCTGCGCGGTCTTGTAGCCGATGTTGCCGGCTTCCAGGTCTGGGAAGATGAAGACGTTGGCCTGGCCGGCGACCTCGGAGTCGGGCATCTTCTTCTTGGCCACGCCCGGGTCGCAGGCGGCGTCGAACTGCAGCGGGCCGTCGACCTTGAGGTCGCCGTTGATCTGGCGGGCGGCCTCCACGGCGGCCACGGCGCGGTCCACGTCCGGGCCGGAGCCGGAGGTGCCGGTGGAGTAGGACAGCACGGCCACGCGCGGGTCTATGCCGAACTGGGCCGCGGTCTTCGCGGAGACGGCGGCGATCTCACCGAGCTGCTCGGCGGTCGGGTTCGGGTTGACCGCGCAGTCGCCGAAGGCCCACAGGCGGCCGCGCATGACCATCAAGAAGATGGAGGAGACCACAGAAGCGTTCGGCTTGGTCTTGATGATCTGGAAGGAAGGCTTAATGGTGTGGGCGGTGGTGTGGGCAGCGCCGGAGACCATGCCATCGGCCAAGCCCTTGTGCACCATCATGGTGGCGAAGTAGGAGATGTCCTTCATCGTTTCGCGAGCCTGCTCGAGGGTGACACCCTTCTTCTTGCGCAGCTCGGCGAAGTCGGCAGCGAATTCCTCGGCCAGCGGGGACTCGAGGTGGTTGATGATCTCGGCACCAGCCAAGTCGAGCTTGAGCTCTTCGGCGCGGGCCTTGATATCGGCCTCGTTGCCCAGGATGGTCAGCTTGGCAACCTTATCGCGCAGCACCACGTGTGCGGCCTCGAGGATACGGTCATCGTCCCCCTCAGGCAGAACGATGTGAGAACCGGCGGCGCGGGCCTGGTCAATGAGCTGCTTCTGGAAGAGGTCTGCGGACATGACCGGCTCGACGTTGAGGTTAATCTGGCGGGCCAGCGCCTCGCCGTCCTGGAGATGGTCTGGGGTGACAACGCCGGCGACGGTCGCCTGCACGTCCTTGGCGTGGCGGACCGCGAGTTCGGCCGCGCCCTTTTCTTGCTCGGCTACGAACAGCAGCGGCACGCCGACGGCGGCGGCAACTACGGAGTCGAAGTGGGTGTCGCCGGTGCCCTGAATAACTACGGGGCCATCGGCGGTAAGTTCCGCAGCGACGACGTCGGCGAGCTTCGGGTTGAGCTCATCCAGAGCGCGCAGCTGCGCGTCTAGCTGGTGGGCAGTTTCCGCAAGGTTGAGGTCGGCAAAATCACGACCTACGACACTGACAAGGACAGAACGAGCATTAGACATGCGACGAACCTTTCATTCGCTGTCACGGGGCAATATTCACAGCAAAAGTGCTGTATATCGCTCAGTAATTTGTTTAGTGACCTCCTCTACCCTACTTCAGAATGCCCATTTTTTCCGATTCGCGTAGATGTAAAACAGGTCACTCATGACTATAAGTTTTGGGCAGAATCCTCGATCGCGCGCTTAACCGCAGCTACGGACTTTTCCAGGGCCTTGGTTTCCCAGTCGTCCAGGTCCACCGGGACGCGCCGGAGGACCCCCGAACGCCCGATCAAACATGGCAGGGAGACCGCGACGTCACCGTCGTAACCGTATTCGCCGTGCAGGGTGGTCGAGACCGGGAAGATGGCGCGCTCATCGAGCAGGACCGCCCGCGCCAGGCGCATGGCCGAGGCGGCGACGCCGGCGTTGGTCCAGCCCTTGGAGTGGAAGACCTGATAGGCGGCTTCGACGACGCGCTCGGCCAGGTCCTCCGAGTCGAGCTGGGCGCCGGGGAAGTAGTCGCCGAGCCGGGCAGCGGGAATCCCCGCCACGGACAAGTGGGACAGGACTGGGAAGGCGGCCATGCCGTGCTCGCCCATCATGTAGCCGTCGACGGAGTCGGGGCTAATCCCCAGATCGTCGGCGACCAGGCGGCGCAGGCGGGACGAGTCCAGCATGGTGCCGGTGGCGAAGATCTTGTGCTCCGGGTAGTCGAATTCGTTCTGGGCAATCCAGACGATGGTATCGGCCGGGTTGGTGATGAAGATGAGCACGGGGCCGGCCTCTTTGTCGGCCACGTTCGCGCACACCTCGCGCATGATCCCGCGGGTGATATCGCCGTTGACGGGAGCGAGCGCCGCCCGGTCCGGGTTGGCATCGGGGTTGTCGGGGTCCACGATCATCGACGGGCCGGCGGCCGAAATGACGACGTCGGCGTCCGTGCACTCGGAGTAGTCGCCGCGGCGCACGCGCGGGACGAAGCTACCGGGCACACCGGTCAGGTGGTGTTGGTCGAGGGCCTCGCCGTAGGCAATGTCGGGGTCGCTATCGATGACCACAATGTCGGCAAACAAGCCGGAATGTACCGCCTCTGCCAGCACGTAGGAACCTACGTGGCCCGCTCCGGTGATAACAAGCTTGGCTGGTCGGTTCATGATTTTCCTTTCGACGAGTAGTGAAACAAGAAGGTCTCTCGGCAAGCGAAAAACCGCCGACCTCGAGTGTAGGCCGGCGGCAGCAGCGCTTACAGGGAGTGGAAGATGGAGAAGAAGATGGTTGCCACGGCCACCAGACCAATGAAGGTGGTGAACCAGTTGGACGGCTTGCCGCGGAAGCGCTTAAGCGCGTCCACCTTGTGGATGGCCCACATCGGAATCAGGAAGAGCAGGACGGCAATGGCCGGGCCACACAGGGTCTCAATCATGCCCAGGATGGACGGGTCGGCCCAGGCGACCAGGATGCAGGTCACCAGGATGAAGATAAGCGAGCCGGTCTCCAGCGCGCGGCTGTGGGTGAACTTGGTGTTGCCAGCGACGTGGTTGCCGGTCACCACCAAGCCCTCGACGGAATCCGCCGCGCCCAGGTAGTGGCCCAGGAAGGACTTGCAGATGGCCACCAACGCCACGATGGGGGCTACCCATTGCAGGAAGGGGGCATCGAAGTGGTTGGCCAGGTAGGACAGGATGGTGATGTTTTGCTCCTTGGCCTCGGCCAGGTTTTCCGGCGACAGGGACAGGGCGCAGGAGAAGACGAAGAACATCACGACGATGACCATGAGGCCTTCGGCCGCCGCCAGGACCTGGCCGGTCTTCTTATCCGCCCACTTGTCGCCGTACTCCTGGCGCTTCTCGGAGGCGAAGGAGGAGATGATCGGCGAGTGATTGAAGGAGAAGACCATCACCGGCACCAGCAGCATCAGCGTGGTGGCCAGGCCGTTGCCGGAGGCCTCCCGCGCGACGTCCAAGTCGAAGGTCGAGAATAACGTGGTGTTCCAGCGTGGGATGAGGTAGAGCGTCAGGAAAATCAACACGGCGATGAAGGGGAAGGCCAGCGCGGACATCACCTTGACCACGATTTCCTGGCCCATCTTCACCACGAAGATGAGGCCGCCGACCAGCAGGGTGGCCAGTACCCAGCGCGGCCAGGGATCGACGTGCAGCTGGTGGATAAGGAAGGACTCCAGGGTGTTGGTCAGCGTGACCGCGTAGACCAACACCAGAGGGTAGACCGCCACGAAGTAGAGGACGGACATCACGACGCCGGCGTTGGCTCCGAAGTGCTCCTCCATGACGTCGGTCAGGTGGGACTTCGGATCGGAGCCGGACAGGACCAGTCGGGTCATCGCGCGGTGGGCCCAGAATGTCATCGGGAAGGCGATGATGGTCATGATGATCAGCGGGATAATTCCGCCGATGCCCGCGTTGATGGGCAGGAACATGACGCCGGC
Source organism: Corynebacterium sp. LaCa117 (assembly GCF_046717765.1). Taxonomy (NCBI): domain Bacteria; kingdom Bacillati; phylum Actinomycetota; class Actinomycetes; order Mycobacteriales; family Corynebacteriaceae; genus Corynebacterium; species Corynebacterium sp. LaCa117. The sequence continues at coordinate 2,347,819 of NZ_CP177102.1, forward strand.
GCCGATGGCGGTGCCAAACAGGCTCAGCGTCCAGATGGTATCGGTTTTGCCCCAGCCGGGGGCCTTGTCAGCGCTGTCGGCGCTACCCAGCGCCGTGGTGGTTGGTGCCCGCCGGGAGTCGGCGACCTCAGGAGGGATGACGGACATGGTGTGTTCGACCCTTTCGACGTGTTCCCCGCAGCCCTACGCGAAAGAACGGGCCGATAGAGAACTATTTATCACTTCAGAGTCCATCCTCCGGAAAATGCCGCGGTATTGCTATGCGCAAACTCACATTTGATGATTAATTATTATCACATCCCTGAAATGAGAACTTTTCCGCAGGGATCCGTTACAGTAATTAGCCACACTCGGTTCTGACATAGTTTTTACCTAATAGCCAACAGGAACCACGCGAAAGCCCACCCAGGCTGCACCGACCCCAATCGCCCCCTAAAAATCCCCTGGGAAACGGTGTTTCGCTCTAAGGCCGCACCTCCCCCGCCGGCTGCCCCCGACTATTGGGCATGTCACGGAAAAACCGGGCACTATGACCAAAATCAAAGCCCTTTTACCCAGGTCAGATACCTTATACCATCGGAGGTATGAGCACTACAGTCCAGACCCCGCTCGTCACCGCCGCCGAAATCGAGGCCGCCCACGAGCGAATCCAAGATGAAATCAACCGCACCCCGCTGCGCTACAGCGAACGACTGTCCCAACTGACCAACTGCAACGTCTACCTCAAGTGCGAGGAACTGCAGGACGTGCGCTCCTACAAGATCCGCGGCGCACTCAACAGCATCAAGAACCTGAGCGACGAGGAGCTGGCCGCCGGCATCGTCACCGCCTCGGCCGGCAACCACGCCCAGGGCGTGGCCTATGCCTGCAAGACCATGGGTGTTCAGGGCAAGATCTTCGTGCCGGTGCCCACCCCGGCCCAGAAACGCGACCGCATCCTGGCCCACGGCGGCCGCTTCGTGGACTTGGTCGTGACCGGCGAGTCCTTCGACGAGGCCTCCGCCGCCGCCCACGAGGACGCCGCCGAGCGCGGGGCCACCTTCATCGAGCCCTTCGATGCCCACGACACCGTCGTCGGCCAGGGCACCATGGCCAAGGAGATCCTCGAGCAGCTGGCCGAGGAGGGCAAGGAGCTGCACGCGCTCATCGCCCCCGTCGGCGGCGGTGGCCTGCTGTCCGGCCTGACCAGCTACGTCGCGGAGAAGGCCCCGGAGGCCCAGATTTACGGCGTGGAACCGGCCGGCGCGGCATCGCTAGCCGCGGCCTTCCGCAACAACGGTCCGATGACGCTGCCGACCGTGGACCCGTTCGTGGACGGCGCGGCTGTCAAGCGCATCGGCGCGCTGCCCTACGAGATCCTCTCGGCTAACAAGGACCGGCTGGAGCACTTCGCGGTCAGCGAAGACGACGTCTGCATCGAGATGCTCAACCTCTACCAGAACGAGGGCATCGTCTCCGAGCCGGCCGGCGCGCTATCCGTGACCGGCCTGACCAAGCTGGACCTAGCGCCGGGCTCGACCGTGGTCTGCGTCATCTCCGGCGGCAACAACGACGTCATCCGCTACACGGAGATCATGGAGCGCTCCCTGGTGCACCGCGGCCTGAAGCACTATTTCCTCATCAGCTTCCCGCAGGTCCCTGGCCAACTGCGCATCTTCCTCGACGAAATCCTCAACCCGGGCGACGACATCACCCGGTTCAAGTACCAGAAGCGCAACAACTGCGTGCTGGGCACCGCGCTGGTGGGCCTGGTGCTGGAGAAACCCGAGGAAATCAACCAGATCATCGAACGTTTGGACAACTCCAAGTTCGAGTACGAGTACCTCAAGCCGGGTACTCCTGAATATAAGGTAGTCGGGTAAGCCCTTCCGAGGCTGATTTGGGGAGCAGGCTTGTTACCCTATCTAGTGCGTTGCTCGAACCCGAACGTATGATGAGCTCAGATTAGACAAGTAACAGCCACTCCCCAAGAATCAGTGAGGACTCCGACACATTATGACTTCCCCTCTGCGCGTTGCAGTCGTTGGTTCCGGCCCAGCCGGCATTTACGCATCCGATCTTCTGGTTAAGTCCGAGGTCGACGTCAAGGTCGATCTTTTTGAGAAAATGCCCGCCCCCTTCGGCCTGATCCGCTACGGCGTGGCCCCGGACCACCCGCGCATTAAGGGCATTGTGCAGTCCCTGCACAACGTTATGGAAAAAGAAGAGATCCGCTTCCTGGGCAATATCGAGGTGGGCAAGGACATCACCGTCGAGGAGATGCGCGAGTATTACGACGCCATCATCTTCGCCACCGGCGCCACCGCCGATAAGCGCATGGGCATCCCCGGTGAGGATCTTAAGGGTAATCACGGCGCGGGCGAGTTCGTAGGTTTTTATGACGGCAACCCCAACTTCGAGCGCGATTGGGATCTCTCTGCAGAATCCGTCGCCGTCGTGGGCGTGGGCAATGTCTCCCTCGACGTCTCTCGTATCTTGGCCAAGACCGCCGACGAGCTGCTCGTTACCGAGATCCCGGATAATGTCTACGCAGCGCTGAAGAAAAACCGCGCCAAGGAGGTCCACGTCTTCGGCCGCCGCGGCCCAGCACAGGCCAAGTACACGCCGAAGGAGCTCAAGGAGCTAGACGAGTCCCCGACCATTGAGGTCATTGTCAACCCCGAGGACATCGAGTATGACGCCGCCTCCGAGGAGGCACGCCGCGCCGCCAAGTCCACCGACCTGGTGTGCCAGACCTTGGAGTCCTACGCTATGCGCGAGCCGGGCGATGCCCCGCACAAGCTCTACATCCACTTCTTCGAATCCCCGGTAGAGGTACTGGGTGAAGACGGCCATGTCACCGCCATCAAGACCGAGCGCACTGAGCTCAACGGCGATGGCACCGTAACCGGTACCGGCAAGTACACCGAGTGGCCGGTCCAGGCCGTCTACCGCGCGGTGGGCTACCACCCACAGTCCGTCGACGGCGTGCCCTTCGATGAGACCATGGCCACCATGCCAAACGACGGCGGCCATGTGCTGGCCAATGTCGACGGCGAAAAGCTGCCTGGCCTCTACACCACCGGCTGGATTAAGCGCGGCCCAGTGGGCCTGATTGGCAATACCAAGTCCGATGCCAAGGACACCACCACCATGCTCATCGCCGATTACAAGGCCGGTGACTTGGAACCTGCCACCAAGCGCGATCCGCAGGACATTCTGGACTTCCTGGCTTCCCGCGATATCGCCGTGACCACCTGGGAAGGCTGGCACCGCCTGGATGCCGCCGAGCGCGCCGCCGGCGAGCCGCACGGCCGCGAGCGCATCAAGATCGTCGAGTGGGACGAAATGGTCAAGCACGCCGGCCCGCAGGCCTAATCCATGCCGCATATCATTACCGCCGCGCCCCTGGGGCAGCTGGCAGCCTTGGACGTCCACCAGCTCTACAAGCTGCGGGTGGCCGTCTTTGTGCACGAGCAGCGCTGCCCGTACGCCGAGATTGACGCCACCGACGCCGACCCCCAGACCGTGCACGTGCTGGCCTGGGACGCGGACTCCCACGAGCTGCTTGGCACGGCCCGCGTCTTTCCGGCCGCGCCTACTGACGCCGCGCTTGCCGACGCCACCGGCGCCCAAATCGGCCGCTTCGCGCTCGCACCCACCGCGCGCGGAACGGGCCTCGGCCGCGAACTTCTCCAAGCGGCCATAGACCTAGGCGAACGTATGCACCCAGGCAAGCCGCTCTACCTGGAGGCGCAGGCCGGCCTCGTGGACTATTACGCCGGCTTTGGCTTTACTCCGGTAGGCGAGCTATTCGACGACGAAGGAGTTCCCCACCAGCCGATGCTGCGCCCCGCTTCTTAGTCGGCGTCGTCCACGCCAGAGGCGAGCTTCGGGTCCAGTTCCACGCCGCCCTCGTACTCCACGACCTCGATATCGGGGACGTTATCGGCGTGCGGATCGATCTCGCGGGTACCGCCTTGGGCCAGCAAACCCGGCGTCGAGGTGACCTCGATTTTATGTGCCGCCAACGCCGCTCGGTCGCGCGCTTCTTCCACATTTTCTGCAGTAGAAGAGACCAAACCCATGCGGCGGCCCTTGTAGGCCCCCGGCTTGCCAAAGAGCTTCACGTCCGTCTCCGCATAGCTGAGGGCTGCGGCGATACCGGTATAGGCAACCTCCCCCAGCTCCTCGTCCGCGTGAATTACGACGCTAGCGCCCGGGGTGACCAAGGTAGCATCGATGGGGTAGCCCAAAATCGCCCGCGCATGCAGGTCAAAGGCGGAGAAGCGCTGCGTATAAGAGGTAAGCATCGCCGTATCCGAGGGTCGCGGGGATACGGAGGAAAAGTACACGTCATCCCCGGCGACAAAAAGCTCCACGCAGTACACGCCGCGCCCACCCAGCTCATTGGAGATGCGCGCGGCCACAGAGCGTGCGTTTTCCAGCGCGATCTCGCTCATACCGGTAGGTTGCCACTCCTCTACGAGGTCGCCGCGCTCATGGCGGTGACCGATGGGCTCGCTAAACCACGTGGCCAGTTTGCCCGTGGCAGGGTCGATGGAGCGGATGGCAAGCAGGGTGACCTCGAGGTCAAAGTCCACGAAGCGCTCGGCCACCACGCGCTGCGAATCCGAGGACACGCGCCGCACGGTCTCCCAGGCCTCACGCACATCGTCCTCATCTCGGGCAATCATGTGGCCCTTGCCGGAGGTGGAGACATCCGGCTTAATGATGCACGGAAAGCCCAGCTCCCCGACTGCTTCTTCCAGCTCCTCCACGGAGCTTGCAAAGCGGTAGGCGGAGACCGGCAAGCCGATATTCTCTGCCGCCTCGCGCACACACTGGCGATCCTGCGTCATGGCGCAGGCGCGAGCCGAGGGGACCACGATGGCGTCACTTTGCGCTTCCATCTCTTCCAGCGCTTCTACCGCTACGGTCTCTACCTCTGGGACCACAAAGTGCGGTTGAATCTCTTGTGCTAGCTGCAGGATGCGCCCGGCGTCCTTGATATCGGCGACGTAGCTATACTGCGCCACTTGGTGTGCCGGCGCGCCCGCATACGAGTCCACCGCGTGGACCTCAAGGCCCAAGTTCTGGAAGGACATGGCCAGCTGCTTGCCCAGCTCGCCCGAGCCCAGCAGCAATACCTTGGTGGCATTGCTGGTAAGCGGCGTGCCAATATGACCGGCGATCTCGCCTGGATTATCCATGAAAATGCTCCTTCTAAGCCGCAGGCAGCGGCGGTTACTGCCTTAAATTATTTCATATTTAGGCACCAACCCCACTACCCACATGCCAGGTGCCACGGATAAGAAAAGGCGCCCTGTGGGCAATTCCACAGGGCGCCTGAAAGGCTTCCGCCTAGGCGGCAGGGACCTCAGCCGGGGCCTCGGCTGGGGCTTCAGCCGGGGCCTCCCCCGCCGGTTGCTCGGCGGGCTGCTCTGGCTCACCTACCGGCTCCGCCACGGTAATGATGTTGTCCTCATAACCCAGCGCGCCGCCAACGAACTGGCCGCCGCAGGTAATAAGAACCAGGCGGTTCTTGCCTTCCTTATCGTTGACCACGTCCGGGAAGCCGGAACCCTTAGGCAGGCGGTACGGTGCTTCGGTCACGCGGAACGTGCGCTCCTGGCCGTCGATGACCACGGTAAATTCCTGGTCCTTCTTCAGCTTGGTGAACTTCTCCGCATAGCCGGTGCCCTGGCCCTGGTAGTTAATGTGGCCGGTAATCACACTCGAGCCCACATTGCCCGGCTCACCAGGCACTGCGGAGGCGGAGTACCAGCCCACGCGGGTGACGTCGTGTGGCGGCAGCAGCACACCCTGGTCCGTGACCTGTACGGGGTCCACGGCCGCGTACTCGCCATCGATGCCCACGGACATGCCTTCAAAGCCCTTGAATTCACCAGGCGCGGCCTCATACTCGTGCTCCTGCTGGCCCGAATCATCCACGAAGGCATCGGACTTCGGCCCAGATTCTTCCGACGCACTCTCGCTGGCCACCGTCTCTGGTGCCGAGCCGGCCTCATCCTCATCATCGCTCGCCAAATACAGCACTACCTGCAACAAGACCAGCGCGACGACGACTATGGCCGCGATAATGGCGATCAGCTTGCCACGACCCATGCCCTGCTTGCCGACGCCCCCTTCTTCCCCACTCGCCGGATAGTGAGAAACTCCATTTTCCTCCGGCTGCTCAGGTTCCCTGTGCTTTCCCATAGCTAGCTTCCTCTACTTCCTCAATTTGTCTACCCTGTGCAGGGTATATGCAAATCCCCTCCAGCGTGTGTAATCACACCCTGGAGGGGATTTTTGGTGTTTAAGTCTCAGCCTCGGTGGAGGGGCCGGGAGGCCACCTCACCGAAGCTTAGGGATTACTTGATGTAATCCTGCATACCCGGCTCAAGCTCGGTTGCGCCGGACGGTACGGACTTAATCTCAACGCGGTCAGCGTTGGATGGCAGTGCGTTACCAGTCTCTTCAGGTTGCTGACCCTGGACCTCGACACCGCGGCCGTTTCCATTGTCAGAGTTGCCGCCCTTAGGAGCGTCCTGACCCTTGTCCTCGTGACCATTGCCACCATTGTGGTTGCCGGTGTTGTCACCGTGGCCGCCATTGTGGCTGCTGGTGTTGTCACCGTGGCCACCGTTGTGGTTGCCATGATCCTTGTGGTCGAAGTGATCCTTGATGATCTTGCCCAGGCCGATGCCCGGAATCAGGATGAGCCACCACTTATTGTCCTTGGAGGAACCGTTGGAGGAACCATCCGAGGAACCGTTGGAAGAACCATTAGAGGAACCATCCGAGGAGCCGCCTGGCTTGTCCTGATCGTGGACCTCGTGGGAGGTCACGGTCTGGTCCTCATCATTGATGTCCTTGTGCTCAGCAATGTGGTTCGGCTTCTCCGGAGTAGTACCCGGAGTCTCCTCGCCCTTGTCATTGACCTCGGTGGAGGTGAGCTCCTCGAAGGCAACCGCAGCCTGGACAGGCTCCTTCACATCATCGTTCACGGTAATGGTGACAGCCTCAGTGCCATTAGCACTCTTCGGGGTGAAGGTATGACCCTTAGTCTCACCCAGAACGGTCTTGCCGTCCTTCTTGGAAATCAGCTGGGCATCCAGGGTGTATTCCTTACCCGGAACCAGACCCTCATAGGTCACATCATCAACAATCTTGGCACCAGCAATAACCTCGTGGGAACCCTTCTCGAAGTCAGCGTTAGTGGTGATCTTCGGGGTCTTCTCAGAGCCCTCGGAGGTTACGGTCTGGTCCTCGTCATCGATGTCCTTGTGCTCACCGATTTCGTTCGGCTTGTCATTGTCAGGGGTGTCCTCACCCTTGTCATTGACAACCTTGGAAGTCAGAGTCTCGAAGGCAACCGCAGCCTCAACCGGCTCAGTCACATCATCGTTCACGGTAATGGTGACAGCCTCAGTGCCATTAGCACTCTTCGGGGTGAAGGTATGACCCTTAGTCTCACCCAGAACGGTCTTGCCGTCCTTCTTGGAAATCAGCTGGGCATCCAGGGAGTATTCCTTACCCGGAACCAGACCCTCATAGGAAACCTGGTCCACAATCTTGGCACCAGCAACAACTTCCTTCGAACCATTCTCAAAGTCCGCGTTCGTAGAAACAATCGCATTCTTCTTCTTGGTCACCGTCTGGTCATCATCATTGATGTCCTTGTGCTCACCGATTTCGTTCGGCTTGTCATTGTCAGGGGTGTCCTCACCCTTGTCATTGACAACCTTGGAAGTCAGAGTCTCGAAGGCAACCGCAGCCTCAACCGGCTCAGTCACATCATCGTTCACGGTAATGGTGACAGCCTCAGTGCCATTAGCACTCTTCGGGGTGAAGGTATGACCCTTAGTCTCACCCAGAACGGTCTTGCCGTCCTTCTTGGAAATCAGCTGGGCATCCAGGGAGTATTCCTTACCCGGAACCAGACCCTCATAGGAAACCTGGTCCACAATCTTGGCACCAGCAACAACTTCCTTCGAACCATTCTCAAAGTCCGCGTTCGTAGAAACAATCGCATTCTTCTTCTTGGTCACCGTCTGGTCATCATCATTGATGTCCTTGTGCTCACCGATTTCGTTCGGCTTGTCATTGTCAGGGGTGTCCTCACCCTTGTCATTGACAACCTTGGAAGTCAGAGTCTCGAAGGCAACCGCAGCCTCAACCGGCTCAGTCACATCATCGTTCACGGTAATGGTGACAGCCTCAGTGCCATTAGCACTCTTCGGGGTGAAGGTATGACCCTTAGTCTCACCCAGAACGGTCTTGCCGTCCTTCTTGGAAATCAGCTGGGCATCCAGGGAGTATTCCTTACCCGGAACCAGACCCTCATAGGAAACCTGGTCCACAATCTTGGCACCAGCAACAACTTCCTTCGAACCATTCTCAAAGTCCGCGTTCGTAGAAACAATCGCATTCTTCTTCTTGGTCACCGTCTGGTCATCATCATTGATGTCCTTGTGCTCACCGATTTCGTTCGGCTTGTCATTGTCAGGGGTGTCCTCACCCTTGTCATTGACAACCTTGGAAGTCAGAGTCTCGAAGGCAACCGCAGCCTCAACCGGCTCAGTCACATCATCGTTCACGGTAATGGTGACAGCCTCAGTGCCATTAGCACTCTTCGGGGTGAAGGTATGACCCTTAGTCTCACCCAGAACGGTCTTGCCGTCCTTCTTGGAAATCAGCTGGGCATCCAGGGAGTATTCCTTACCCGGAACCAGACCCTCATAGGAAACCTGGTCCACAATCTTGGCACCAGCAACAACTTCCTTCGAACCATTCTCAAAGTCCGCGTTCGTAGAAACAATCGCATTCTTGTGAGAAGTTACGGTCTGCGCCTGATCATTGATGTCACGGTGTTCGGTAATCTTCTTCTCTTCATCAGAGTTCGGAGTTTCCTTACCGTTCTCATCGACCTGCTTGGAGTAGAGATCCTCGAATGCGACGGCTGCCTTGATGACGCCCTCAACATCGTCGTTGACCTTGATGTCAACAACCTGCTCACCGGCAGACTTCTCCGGGGTAAAGGTTACATCGCCCTTGCCGACGACCTCATGATCACCCTTGGCATTTACTGCCTTGTTACGCAGCTCAGCCTTCAGGGTGTATTCCTTACCTGGCACCAGGTCGGTGTAGGTAACGGTGTCCTTGACGGTGACGCCAGCCTTTACCTGCTTAGCGTTGGCAAAGTCAGCGTTGGTCTTAATGGACGGGGTCCACTTGGTGTTAACGGTCTGCTTCTCATCGTTAATGTTTTCGTGAGTAGCAATCACGTTTTCATCGGTGGAGCCAGAGGTCTCGTTGCCATCCTTGTCTACCTCGGTAGATACAAGCTTCTCGAAGGCAACCGCAGCGTCAACAGCAGGATCTGCCTTGTCATTGACGGTGATCTCAACGTCCTGTTCACCGGCGGACTCTTCCGGAACCAGTACCGCAGAGCCTTCACCCAGTACGGTCTCACCATCTTTCTTGGAGATCAGCTTTGCCTTCAGGGTGTACTTCTTACCCGGAACAAGGTCCTTATACGTCACAGTGTCAATAACCGTGGCGCCCTTCTCTACACGGTCACCATCCTTGATCTTGGCCTCCGTCTTAATCTCCGGATTAAGGTCCTTCTCCTGCTCCTCCGTAGTCGGTGTCGGATCAGGGTTGGGCACTACATCAGTAGTCTTACCCGGAGTCGGCTCGCCAGTATCCTCCGTAGTGGTTTCCTCAGGAGAGGTCGGTTCAGTAGTGGAATCCTTAGGAGTGGTCTCCTCAGTATTGGACGGCTCAGACTCGGTAGTCGTCTCGCTAGAAGAAGTCTCCTCCCCCGGATTCTCAGAGGTAGTCTCTTCCGTCGTGTTCTCCTCGGTATCTGGGTTCTCTGGAGAAGTAGTCGGCTCGCCAGTATCCTCCGTAGTGGTTTCCTCAGGAGAGGTCGGTTCAGTAGTGGAATCCTTAGGAGTGGTCTCCTCAGTATTGGACGGCTCAGACTCGGTAGTCGTCTCGCTAGAAGAAGTCTCCTCCCCCGGATTCCCAGAGGTAGTCTCTTCCGTCGTGTTCTCCTCGGTATCTGGGTTCTCTGGAGAAGTAGTCGGCTCCTCAGTCTTTCCCTGACCATCGTTCGGTAGACCGGGCTGATCTACAGGCATCACGGTTTGCGGGAAACCAGAAACGTCACCGCGAGTCCAATTGGTTGGCTTCACAACAGTAATGAACGCATTAGGATCTTGGGCTTCGACCTCGATGCTTGGATCCCTTTCGATTTTACCGTCAAGGAAATTCACAATCTTGTAGCCGGTCAACTGCCTGAATTCTTCAGTGCTTCCGGCAAAATTCGGATAAAGGGCAACGTTATTTGCATCACCGTAGTCACTGTTTCCAGCGATAGTGTTAGTCGCCATAATCCGGTTCGGAGTGTCACTAATGAGGGCAATCAGGTAAACCATGTACTTTTGAGCGGCAAGTTTGTCGCCCTTTTCCGTAGCTTCTCGCGCCTTTAGAGCAAGCCCAATCGCAGCGTCATGATATTCCGCCGGAAAATCTGCCTTTTCAGCATTCCCCTTGTCATACAACGGCTTTTTAACGTCCGCCGGATTGACGTAGACAGGATCAATGCACCAAACCCAGCCAACATTGTTATTTGGGTTACCCCTATAATCCTTGGGCTTGACACCTTCGGGCACGCCACCACCCCAGACTAGGCCACCCCAAGAATCATCAGCGCCACCGGGGGTAGCCTTTGCCTCCTCGGAGCCCATATTTCCTTCCGGAACAAAGTCGGTAGGCTCAGCAGCCTCCGCCTTACCCCCCGGAACGGTGACCATGGCCGCGATTACCGCAATTGCAGCGAGCACTGCGGTAAAGACCATCCACCCCTCTCGGGATATGTTTCTTAATTTACTCATTCTTTCCTCTTCGAGCGGTACAAATACTTACATTCGTTTTCCTGTACAGCGAGTGTTTTCGCTGAGCAGAACCTGAAATTGAGACTTGAACACACTGCAGTTAATCAAGGTTTTTAACCCGAATCTGGATTAACTCTTATTGTGCTCTCAGGATAATATCACGGGAAAATTTAAGGCGCCAACCAGAAAACATTAGGAAACTGCACGTTATGCAGGATTTCTAATCTCATACCCACAGGTAGATGCTTTTATTTATACGGACAACCTAGTATTAAATACATATGTTCGACGCCCGCTAGGCACTTTATAAGGTTAAAGACTCGAACCAATAGCTTAACCAATACTGAGATTGGATTTAACCAGACCCATGTAAACACTTCCATACACTGCGTGTTATCTAACTTCGCGCAAGTTCAAGGGGTGATTTGCATACAATTTTCATCGCATTACTCCGGAATTATCCATAGAAAGTTGGCGTTACAGGTGTGACTGGAGTTCATTCGATAGGGGTGCACGCACGTTCGATATACTCGACATGCAGTAGCCTTAACCTTATTGCCATTCATCTTCAAGAAGGAATATGTGAGCAAAAACTCTGCCTAGGGTCGTCACAATCACACTTAGGGGTCCCACACAAGGGTGAGGGAGAATTGGGCAAAGAAAATCCGCACGGGCCTCGGCGAGCAAATGCTTTACCTAGACCGCAGTGCGGATCCTGAAGGAATATACCAGGTCTTAAAGAACGGCAGTGACCTGGTAACCCTTCTCCCGTAGGAGCTGGGAGACTGCCTTGAAAGTAACGTCGTCCTTGTCCGGGTTGTAGGTCTCCGGATTCAGGACAATATTGGCGGTGTCGCCTTCATAGCGGACACTGATGAAGTCGTAGCCGGCTTCGGCATGCGCGGCGTCGATAAGAGCCTGCACGTCGTCGGTGTTGCCCTGCTCAGCAACAGCAACCTGCTTCTGCTCAGGTGCCGGCGCAGCCTCCTGCGCTGGGGTGCCCAGGCCAAAGAAGCTCATAATCGTGGCGAGTAGGCCACTCAAAAGCTTGATAATCATTGAAGTAACTCCCTGTGTATTAGTGCGCGGAAATAGGGTCCGCGAAAGCTGAAAATTCTCTGCACTTAAAGCCTGCTTAATTTTAACTTAGTGTTTAGGTATGTACAACAGAGAAAGACTTAATTCAGTGCGTTATGGCCGTGAGGGCAGCTAAAAAGCACCAATATATCCCAGCACCTGTGCTTCGCCCCCAAGGGTGAGGCTTGCCACCGCTAGGGAAACGGGGAAATACCCAGGCAATAGGAAGACCTTGGGTTGTCTATCTGAGGGCTGGCGAGATCCGCACTTTATGGACAAATGTTAGCTACTGGGGCCAAAGCCTAAACAGCGGAATGCCACGCGATTCATAAAGGAGCGCTTCAGCATCACATCAAACTGGTTAGGCTAGTGAGCCGGCGACCCGCTGTAGATATCCAGCCGGTTCGTCAACGGGAAAATCTGGGCAGCAAACTGGCAGACGATGCCACTAGTCAGTGCAGGTACCTGCGCTACTCGTGGGGAAGCCCGAGATATTCACGGTCAATCTATAAAGCTGAACGTAGCCAGGAACAGCAGTAAGGCCCCCGCCGATTGCGTCCGAAATACAGTGGCATCGCTCGATGTCCGAAAATCCAATGGATAGGCTTAGCAGAAGGAAGCACCCAGCGTAGTCGATGCAGCTTGGACAACAACCGTTGCGACACCTTCATTCCTGCCCTAGCTCCTCAACAAAGAGGACCCGGCGCGGCCCAGTAGTTCACTGCAAGCAAAGGTAGATCAGTTACCACCCCTACAATGGCGGCGGTCTTAGAAGTGATAGATACCTTCACCTTTATTAGTCACTGTGTCGAATATGCCGATGCTTAGTGGGACCGAAGGTATCGTGGTTTCCTTGGTATTTTCAATAAACTTTTTAAAGTGAATTGATGGTGTTATCTACTACTGTCGCTTGGGAAAGAAGTCTTACCGAGCGCGTTAGGAGAGGTGCCACTCCTCCCCTCCTGTAGCTACGCAAGCAGCTTCCGAAGAAATACCGAGAGCCCCGCCACGCAGTGGAAACACTACGCGGCAGGGCTCATTCGACGATTGAAAGCGGAATTGAGCCTTACTGGTCCTCCATCACATCGTGGCGAATAATAGTCTGGTCGCGGCCAGGGCCGACGCCAATGTAGGAAATGCGGCAGCCGGATAGCTCCTCTAGGCGCAGGACGTAGTCTTGGGCCTTTTGCGGCAGCTCCTCAAAGGTGGAGCACTCCGTGATGTCCTCGTCCCAGGCGGGCATGGTCTCAAAAATGGGCTCGGCGTGGTGGAACTCGGACTGGGTAAGCGGCAGCTCATCGTAGCGCTTGCCGTCGACGTCGTAGGCCACGCAGATAGGGATCTCGCCAATACCGGTGAGAACGTCCAGCTTGGTCAGGAAGTAATCCGTAAAGCCGTTCACGCGGGTGGCGTAGCGCGCAATGACGGAGTCGTACCAGCCACAACGGCGCTTGCGGCCGGTGTTGACGCCAATCTCGCCGCCGGTAGTCTGCAGGTACTCGCCCCACTTATCAAAGAGCTCGGTCGGGAACGGGCCAGCACCCACGCGGGTGGTGTAGGCCTTGATGATGCCCAGGGAGGTCTTGATGCGGGTCGGACCGATACCGGAGCCCACGGAAGCACCACCGGCGGTCGGGTTAGACGAGGTCACGAACGGGTAGGTGCCATGGTCCACATCCAGCATGGTGGCCTGGCCGCCCTCCATGAGCACGTGCTTACCGGACTCGAGGGCCTTGTTGAGCTCGAGCTCAGCATCGATAACCATCGGGCGTAGGCGATCGCGGTAGCTCAAGAAGTACTCCACAATCTGGTCTGCCTCGATGGCCTTGCGGTTGTACATCTTCACCAGCATCTGGTTTTTAATGTCCAGCGCAGATTCCACCTTCTGGCGCAGGATGGACTCATCAAAGATGTCCTGCACACGGATACCGATGCGCGCGACCTTATCGGCATAGGTCGGACCGATGCCGCGGCCGGTGGTACCAATCGCGCGCTTGCCCAGGAAACGCTCCTGCACGCGGTCGAGCGTCTGATGGTAAGGGGCTACTAGGTGCGCATTGGCGGAAATCTTCAGGCGCGAGGCATTCGCACCGCGGGCTTCGAGGCCATCAATCTCATCAAAAAGCGCCTCGAGGTTAATTACCACGCCATTGCCCAGCACCGGGGTAGCGTTCTCAGACAAGATGCCGGCTGGCAGGAGCTTCAGTTCATATTTATCGCCGCCTACCACGACGGTGTGGCCGGCGTTATTGCCGCCGTTCGGCTTGACCACGTAGTCAACCTTGCCGCCGAGGATGTCGGTCGCTTTGCCCTTGCCTTCGTCGCCCCATTGGGCGCCGACAATGACGATCGCTGCCATTGTTTAGTCACTTCCTCATTATTGAAGCCAAAATACTCTCCAACTTTACACTTTCCCGGCCCAAAAAGCGCGCGTAGCATGGTGCGCATGCGTTTTTTGTTCCTCCGCTGCGGCGCCCCGGACATCCCCATGCCCGCTGAGGCCCACGATCTCTCGGCCGTTCCTACCCGCAAAGAGCTCGCGCTTATCGACGCCTTCTTATCCCCCCTCCTTCCCACCGACCCCACCCCCTCCCTCGACGACATCGCCGCCCAACCCGACGTCCGCCACCTCGGCGCGCCGGAGCCAGCCCCTCAGGCGCCCCACCTCACAGAGCCCGCCCGCATCGTCGTCGCCGGCTCCGATGCCGCCCTCTCGGCCGTGCTCACCCGCCTCATGCGCTCCGATCGCCTCTGGGCCGAAGTCGCCTTCATTCCCATGCCCTCGGCCGCTCCTTCCGCCGCCGCACAGAACTGGGGGCTTGCCACCGACCCCGCCGAAGCCCTCGACTTCGCCCGCACCGCGCCGGTTCGCCCAGCCCCTCTCATCCGCAACGATTCCGGCCTCGCAGTCGCCGGCTCTGCCACCATCTCGGATGCCGCAAACGGCGCTTTCACCGGTGAAATCATCATCGATGACCACACGCTCGCCGCCTCCTCCCCCAAGACCTTCGGCGCACGCCTAGTCCCCATGACCGACGCCCCCGGCATCCTCGCCGCCCGCGCTACCTCCCCCGTCGAGCCCCAGGGCCGCCTGCGCTCGCTCCTGCGCAAGCCCGGCCAGCTCGACCCCAAATCCGTGCGCACCGGCCGCGCCGTCCAGGCCGGCGGCCCACAGCTGCGCGTCATCGTCGATTCGGTCCCCCACAAGCGGCCGGTGACCCGCGTGACCTTCTACCGCCACCTGCGCGATCTCCAGATCGTCCGCCCTTAGCCCCCGCGCGACGTCCTTGCCTCCGCGCGAGGACGCTAGTCCTCGCGCCCCCACACCTCGGGCGGATAGGCTGGATGCTGCGACGTCGGCACCAGGTGCGCTACGGCCGACTCACGCGAGAGCCCGCACACCATGAGCATATCGACCACAATGGAACGCGTCTGGCCCAAAATCATATAGGCCGATAACGTGCCGTCCTTATCAATGATGTCTAGCCCGGCGCGCCCGCCCACGATGCGCAGACGCTGCACGAGGTCCGGAATCTCAATCGCTTCGTCGTGCCCGTGCTGTTTGCCTTGGCCGTAGAGCTCGCTGATGGCGAGCATGATTTCAGAAAGCTCATCGAGCAATTCCACCTGCTCGTCCGAAACCTTATCGCGGTCCTCCGTCAGGCCCAATGCCTGGCGGGAGAGCACGCGCACACCGCGCACCGCGTTATCTACCGGCATGAGGATGCGCTCCAGCGAGCGAATGCTGCGCCGCGATGCCCACAACAGGGGCGAGACCTCCGAGGCCTCCCTACCTGACTGTGCCGCGCTCAGCAGGGTATTCACGCTGTCTTGCGTACCGCGGACCGCCTCGCGCGCATCGCGGATGACGGCGGGGTCTTGCTGGCGGATGCCATACGTGACGTCGGCAAGAATGCTTGAGGCAATTTTAAGCACCTTCGATACCTCGCGCCGCGCCTCCACCAACGGCGAATTGGGAATCAACGCGATGGTTATCAGGCCAATGCCCGAGCCAATCATCGCGTCGATCGCGCGGTGCAGGCCACCCGGGCCCTCCGTGGGTGGAAAAATCGTCGCAATCAAAATCGCGCCAAAGACAATCTGGTTAGTAATCAGCGGCGACTTGGTCAAAAACGAGCCCACCACCAGGCCCGCGCCCACAATGAAGAAAATCTGGAACGGCCCCTGCCCCACAATCTGAAAGAGCAGGTCGCCCACGGCCACGCCGATGATGCCGCCAATCGACATCTCCAGCGCCTTCTTCATCCTGTCCCCACCAGACATTCCCAGAATGATGACCGCGGAAATCGGCGCAAAGAACGGCTGCGGGTGCCCCACCACATCGCCGGCCACCCAGTACGCGAGCGCCGCACCAATGGTCGCCTGCACAATATAAACAAACCGCGAACGGATGCGGTTTACCCGCGAGAGTACCGAGCGGTCAATCACCCGCAGCTTTTGCCGCGTTGAGACTCTTTCCTTCGCTTCCGACATGACTTCCAGCATAGAAGACCGCCCCTACCATCGCCGCCGCCCCCGCGCATCTCGGCCGCCGGCTAGCTTGTGGACAGCTCTTGCCGACGCCCCCTTTTCCCCCACCCATCCACAATTTCTCCTTCCCCGGCCGCGCACCGCTTGTTCGCCCTTCGCGTACCTCTTAGCTTCGGTCGCGTGAACACCGAATTTCTCTTGCTATGCCGCCGCGGCGTCGACCTCGTCGCCGAATTTCAGGGCTGCTCCGAAAACTCGCTTCTCGAAGCCGGAGCCAGTCCCCTTCTGGCTGCCCAGCTCGCCCGCCTGCAGCACGTCTACTTCGGCCGCACGTCGAATACCCGCAAGCAGCGCCACGCCCGCGAGGCCGCCCGCAGCCGCGGCCATGACCTCACCACGCTCGATAGCATCGAGTCTTATACCCGCCGCGTGCGCGATACCAACCGCGCCTGGGATGTGCGCCTAAAACTCTGCCGCACCGAGGCCCGCCTGATTCCCTCCGTGGCCAAGAAGCTGCTCAAGCAGATCAATCCGCCCCGCCGCCCGGAGCCCGGCGTGCGCTATACCCGCCGCCCCGACGGCCCACACACCATCTCCATTACGGCCGATCCCACCGATATCGCCGATATCAAGGGCGTGCTCTCCTCCGTGAATAAAGACGATCCCCTCGCCGCCGCCAAGAAGGTCCTCCTCGAGGGCAATCCCGGCGCGCTGCCGGCCGTGCATACCAATGTCATCCTCACCCTAGACCAGCTCGACCGCATCGTCGCCGCGCCTTCCGACGCCTCCGATATCACCCTCCAGCTCACCAACGGCGCCCGCATGACCGGCGCACAGCTGGTTGCCCGCGCTCTCGCCCAGCGCGGCTACGTCAGCCTCGTTCACCCCGAGCACGGCCCGGTAAACCTGTATCGCACCGAACGCATGGCCACATGGAAACAACGCATGCTCGCCGCGGCCGAGCACCCCGTGTGCGCGTGGCCGGGCTGCACTACGCCTGCCGACGACGCCCAAGTCCACCACCTCACCGCCTGGTCCACCGGCGGACCCACAAACCAAGAAAATCTGGTCACCTTGTGCGCGCACCACAACGCCGTCAACCAAGATGACCCCTCCCGGCCCACAGAACGCGGCCGCATGGTGCGTGTAAATGGCCTCATCGCCTGGGTGCCGCCGTGGAGCAATACCCCACGCTTCGTCCCCAGCCCCGCCCGTCCACCGAATCCCCACACATAGCCACCCAGCCCTCAGCCCTCGGTCCCACCACCAGCCAGCATCTCCCCGCCAGCGCCGCCCGCGATATCCCGACCCTGGCCGAAGACATGAAAAGGCCGCCTCCCACGCGGGGAAGCGGCCAGTTCGGCGTGCCTACTTAAGAGGCTGTCGCAGCTTGGAGACGCTACTTGGAGAGGGACTTGCCCACAGAGTGCAGGTCCTGGCAAGACTCAATGACACGCTCGGACATGCCCTGCTCTGCCTTCTTCAGGTAGGAGCGTGGGTCATAAACCTTCTTGTTGCCAACCTCGCCGTCAATCTTGAAGACGCCGTCGTAGTTCTCCATCATGTGGCGGGCAATCGGGTTGGTAAAGGCATACTGGGTATCGGTGTCCACGTTCATCTTGATGACGCCGTAGCGAAGTGCCTCTTCAATCTTTTCCTTCTCGGAGCCGGAGCCACCGTGGAAGACAAAGTCGAAGGCGTACTCGTCCTCACCCAGGCCGAGCTTCTTCTGTGCAACCTTCTGACCCTCAAGCAGGACCTCTGGGCGCAGCTTCACGTTCCCTGGCTTGTAGACGCCGTGAACGTTGCCGAAGGTAGCGGCCAGCATGTAGCGGCCCTTCTCGCCAGTGCCCAGGGCATCGATGGTCTTCTCAAAGTCCTCTGGGGAGGTGTACAGGTTAGCGCCTGCCTTAGCCTGAACGCCGTCCTCTTCGCCGCCGACGACGCCGATCTCAGCCTCGAGGATGACGTGCGCGTTCTTAGCCTTTTCCAGCAGCTCCTGGGCGATGACCAGGTTCTCGTCGATTGGAATAGCGGAGCCGTCCCACATGTGGGACTGGAATAGCGGGTTCTCGCCGCGGTCGACGCGCTCCTGGGAGATAGCCAGCAACGGGCGGACGTACTCATCGAGTACCTCCTTCTGGCAGTGGTCGGTGTGCAGCGCGATATTGACGCCGTAGTGCTTCGCGGCCTCATGAGCGAATGCGGCCAATGCCTGAGCACCCTTGACCTTGTCCTTCAGTGCCAGGCCGGAACCGAAGGCTGCGCCGCCGGTAGAGAACTGGATGATGCCGTCGGACTCGGCCTCCGCAAAGCCCTTCAGAGCTGCGTTAATGGTCTCAGAAGAGGTGCAGTTGATAGCTGGGAACGCGAAGCCATTCTTCTTCGCGGTATCCAGCATCTCGTTATAGACCTCAGGGGTTGCAATTGGCATGAATTTCCATCCTTAAAAGTGGGTTTGTGGTCAAACACGTTCCAGCACCCAAGTATGCCCGTTTCACGGAATTTCTGCCGCAAAAACTCTGTGACATTTTCAACCCGTCTATGCGCGCCGCACAACTGGCCCGCGGCTGCGGACTATTTAGATAGATGTCGCGTCACGCGAGCGCAGGCCTCCATCAGCATCCACCCGGAAAGTTGCACGGACAAATCGCGCTCATCCACGCGGATGATGCCTACCTTCTCACTCATGGTGCGCCGGCCGAAGCCGTAGTTATGCGGCAGGCGCGCATCGGACAACCAGTCAGAGCCGAAGATCGGCAGACCATCAACCTCTAAGCGGTGCTCCCACACCGACTCGGCCGAGGCCATCACCATGCGCGCGGCCAGCTTCTTCGTCGCACGGTTGGCGGGAGAATCGCCGGGCAGGCGCACGGCGACGTCGGCAAGGTAGCGCATCAAAATGCCCTTAAACAGGCCACCGTCACCATCGCCGGTCTCCCAGTCCACCACGCCCGAGGGGGTGGCCATACCCGAAGCCACGGTCTGCACCAGGCCGCGGATGCGAATAATGTAGTCCATCATCTCGGAAGCCAGCTCGGCCTCGTGCACGCTGTCGATTTGCTCCAAATCACCGATACCAGCCTTTTCCCGCAGCGCCAGCACAATTTCCAAGCACGCACCTAGAACCACGCCTTGGCAGTAGGGGTGGATGTTTTTTACCACCTCAGGGCCGTCCATGCGCATGCGGACGCCGTCCATGATGTAGCCGTCGTCGTCAAGCAGGTGATCGTAGATCCAGTCGATGATGTGGCGCGCTTCCTCAATGCGCCCCATCCGCGCCAACATGATGGCGCCTGGGCCATTGGAGGGCACGTTCATGAAATTCTCGCCGAGGCGCCACGGCAGCACGCCGAGCGATTCATCGAGTCCTTCGTGGATATTGCGCTGCAGCTCCGCCAAACGCTTCGGCGTCTTCGCCTTCTTTAGCTCCTCCACGCGGCCGAAGGCCAAAGCGAGCCACGCCTTGTCATCGTAGTATTTATTCTTCGTCAGCTGCGTCAGGTTGCGGATACGAATACCCCGCATGGTGTCGAAGATGCGCTGCCGGCGCACCTTGGTGTTATTGCGCAGCGCCGCATCAACGAGGCAATCCAAATAATGGGCCTGCCACCAGTAGTGCCAATGGATGAAGAGTTTTTCTTTCGTGGTAGGCGGCCAGCTCACCACCGCAAGATTGGTGCGCGGCAGGCCCCACACAGGGTGCGCGTGGCGCTCATTGATGGCCGCTTCTGCAAGTTCGGCGCGGTGGGCCCATTTTTCTTCCACGATTCCTCTATCACTCCAGTTACGCGGGTAGATATAGCTAGTGTAACGATCTTCCTACCAAGAATCGGCTAGATTAGCGTGCTGGCGAATCCAGGCGTGCATGGCGATTCCGGCCGCGACGCCTGCATTGATGGAACGAGTAGAGCCGAACTGGGCGATGGAGCAGGTCATCACAGCGGCGTCCTGGGCTGCTTGTGACACGCCGGGGCCTTCCTGGCCGAAAAGTAGAAGGCTGCGCTCGGGTAGCTCGGCCGTTTCCAGGGGCACGCAACCGGGGGTGTTATCGATGGCGACGACGGTTAGCCCCTCCTCGGCCGCCCACGCAATAAGCTTCTCGACGCTCTCATGGTGCATCAAGTGCTGGTACCTATCCGTCACCATTGCCCCACGCCGATTCCACCGCCGGCGGCCGACGATGTGCACGGTATCGACGGCGAAGGCGTTGGCGGTACGCACGACGGTGCCAATATTGGCATCGTTTTCAAAGTTCTCGATAGCGATGTGCAGGCTATGCCGGCGCTTATCGATGTCCTTTTTGATCGCTTCCCTGCTCCAGTAGCGGTAGGCATCGACGACGTTGCGACGGTCGCCTTCAGCCAGCAGCTCTGGGTCGTATTTCTCGGCCTCTGGCCCTTGCGGCAGCGGACCTTCCCACGGGCCTACGCCATGGCGTCCCTCGTTCCACTCGGTCGGGCCCTTGGCCTCGTCTGCGTTAGGCAAGGTCAAGGTCGCCCAGGCCCAACAGGGAGCGGTATTCGAGGCCTTCTGCAGCGATGACGTCGCCGGCGCCAGTCTCGCGGTCCACGACGGTCGCCACGCCAACAACCTCGGCGCCGGCCTCGCGCAGCGCAGCCACGGCGGTCAACGGGGAGGTACCGGTGGTCGTGGTGTCTTCTACGACAAGGACCTTCTTTCCTTCCACGTCCGTGCCCTCGATGCGGCGCTGCATACCGTGCTTCTTGGCTTCTTTGCGCACGACGAAAGCGTCGATATCGCGGCCGTCGGCATGCATGATGGAGGTAGCAACTGGGTCGGCGCCGAGCGTTAGGCCACCGACGGCCGCGAAATCCCAATCGGCGGTCAACTCGCGAAGCAGCGCCCCGATGAGGCGGGAGGCCTCGTGGTGCAAGGTAGCGCGGCGCAGATCCACGTAGTAGTCAGCTTCCTTGCCCGAGGACAGAGTCACCTTGCCGTGGACGACGGCCAGTTCCTTGACTAGCTCGGCAAGGCGGGCCTTCTTCTCGGCATCCAGGTTCTGGGCGTTCGCGGTGTGCGCATTGGTGTTGTGAGAATCCACAGTCATCTGCTCCTTGTCGTGGTTCGTGCGCGGCGGCTCGTGCACGGCGGCAGGCCGCCAGTATTGGTCTCTAGGCTACTCTTCCCGGTGCGGGTCCGATTCCTCGGCCGCACGGGAATCGGCCCTGCGGGCATCGGCCGCGCCGGGGGCGGGCCCACTAGTGGAATCTTCGGAGGGACCGTCGAAGATGGAGGCAGCGCGGAACTGCTGGCGCGGCAGGCGGGCGGTATGAGAATCGGGGGTGGGGCGTTCGCGGCCGTCGGCAATAGCGTCTACTTCGTCGCCGCCTAGCGCGCTGTGTTCGACCGGGCCGCGGGTTTCGGAGTACGCCCGGGACGGCATGTGCAAAGGCTCTTCCGGCCGCTGGATGACGGGACGCTCAAACACGGGCGCACCGGCAGCCGGCGCACCGCCGACAGCTTCCGCGATGGGCTGGGCGGGAATCTCGCGGGCTGGATCCAATTCCTCTAGTCGCACCACATGAGTGGCGGAGGAGCGCGGTGGCAAGACACGGGCGGCGTCTGCTAATAGCGCGAGCGGCGGTAGCATCGCTTCCCATTCCGCGGAGCGCGCTTGCTTCGTAGTCTGTGCTAACACCCACTCAGTTTCCATCCACAGTGCGGTGACGGCTTCGGGCATTTGCTGCAGGGCGACGTGAACACGCTCGTCTACCATGCGCTCGGTAACAGCGCTATCCGAGGAATACACATCAAACCCCTCAAGAGTCATGGCTAAAAGCAGGTCCTCGGAGGCCTTCGTGTCTTCGCGGTCGAAGCGACGGAAATCCACCACCATGTCTGAGGCCGCTCCGGTGCGCATCACCATGACGTTGACGCCATCGATATCCATCAACAGCATCTCGTGGCCGTACACGTTTCCCGCGACAATGTCTTTTGGCGCCGCACCGGTAGAGGCCACTCCCCTCGTCCATTCGTCTACGAGGTAAGGATCGGACTTCATAAATTCAAAGCCTTTTGCTTCTGCCCAATTGCGGCGCTCGCGACGCAATGTTCCCGGCAGAATCGGCCGATGGCGGGTGTGCGGCTTGGAGGGCGCGCGGTTCTCGCTCGCGGTCTCCTGGCTCGGATCATGGCTTCGCTCGTGATTCGGCTCGTTGCTCGGCTCCTGGTCTGGTTCGTGCTCAGGGGTTGGCTCAGCATCTTGCTCGGCTGCGGGTTCCGGTGCGGACTCTGATGCGGCTTCGGCATGGGACTCGGGAGCTGGGGCAGCTGGCGTAGAAGCCAGGTTGGCCGAGTCGACAGCGGGGGCATCGCTAGAGGTCGAGTCAACGGGAGCGGCATCGGAGGAAGCAGACTCGGCGGACTCGGTGGTCTCGGTGC
Source organism: Corynebacterium sp. LaCa117 (assembly GCF_046717765.1). NCBI lineage: Bacteria > Bacillati > Actinomycetota > Actinomycetes > Mycobacteriales > Corynebacteriaceae > Corynebacterium > Corynebacterium sp. LaCa117. The sequence goes on from NZ_CP177102.1 coordinate 2,370,681, forward strand.
CGGGCGCGGGTTCGGGGGAAGCGGCGTCGACAGGTGCAGCGTCAGCAGAGACGGTGTCTGCAGGCGTGGCGTCAGCGGGCGTCGGGTCCGTGTCGGCGGAGAGTGTAGGGGTGGAGGTGCGCTGCTTGCCGTCGTAAAGCAGCAGGGCACCGCCGACAATGCCGAGAAGTAGCGCCAAAGCAAGAATTAGAAAAGCCATCACCCCACGATAGTAGTAGGAACAATCAAGCCCTCAGCGCTCGGCGCGCGGAGGCGGGAGGCTGAGGGCGAGGGGTGAGCGTGGGCGATTAGCCGTTGACGGTGAGGCGGTCGCCGCGTTCGACGGGGTTCTTGGGGTTGGCGGACCACTGGGACCAGCCGCCGACATAGTGGCGCAGGCCGGTGAAGCCGGCGTCGTGCATGGCGGCGAGGGCGAGGGCGGAGTGGTTGCCGGAGCCGGAGTAGATGATGGCGCCTTGGACGTTGTCGGGGGTGAGGCCGGCGTCGAAAAGCACTTCGCGGATTTCGCCCGCAGACTTCCAGGTGCGCAGGCCGTCGTTGTGGAAGAGGCGCTCTGGCACGTTGACGGCGCCGGGGATATGACCGGCCTTAAGGTCGAGGTTTTCGCGGCGGCCGGCAAAGCGGTTGCGGGTGCGGGTATCGATGAGCAGACCATCGTGATTGCGCACATCATCAATGGTGGCCACCGGCATCTGGCCGGGGTTTACCGTGGCGCTGGCGCCCACGGCGAAGTTGCCAGGGCCGGTCAGCGTGGTATAGCCCAGGTGACGCCAATTGGCCAAGCCGCCGTCGAGGATGCGGACGTTGTCCAAGCCGGCCCAGCGCAAGGTCCACCACGCGCGGCCGGCGAATAGGCCGCGTCCCTCGTCATAGACCACGACGGGGCGGTCCTCACGGATTCCCCACTGGCGGAAGTGCTCCTGCAGCTTATCCGGATCCGGCAGCGGGTTACGGCCTACCTGTGAACCGGGGAGGCCGGCGAAGGAATTAGCGGTATCGCTAAACAGTGCCGTAGGAATATGCAGGGAAGTGAACTGGTTATAGCTCTGACGCAGCTGCGGCTGCCAGTGGGTGGCCAAGAGGGTAAAACGTTCGCCGTGATAAATGGATTCGCGGAGTTCTTGTGGGGAGACCAAAATGCTCATGCCCCGAGTCTAGGGGCATGAGCAGGATTTGGCGCGGCGGGCGGTACGCGGCCGACTAGCGGGCGGCGATGTCTAGCTCGGCACCGCCATCTGCGACGTCCACGTGGACAGTGTCGCCATCGACGATATCGCCGGCCAATAGCTTCTTGGCGAGCTTGTCACCAATGGCCTGCTGGATGGTACGGCGCAGCGGGCGGGCACCATAGGCCGGGTCATAGCCGCGCTCGGCCAGCCAGGACTTGGCAGAATCCGAGACTTGCAAGGTCAGGCGGCGGGCGTCAAGGCGCTCGGCCAAGCCACGCAGCTGGATATCGACAATGCCGCGTAGGAGCTCCTCAGAAAGGGGCTCAAACATGACCACGTCATCGAGGCGGTTGATGAATTCAGGCTTGAAGGCTTTCTTCACCGCATCCATGGTTTCCTCCCGGGTGCCGCCGGCGCCCAAGTTGGAGGTCAAGATGATGACGGTATTGCGGAAGTCGACGGTGCGTCCCTGGCCGTCGGTAAGCCGTCCCTCATCTAAGACCTGCAGAAGAACGTCGAAGACATCGGGGTGGGCCTTTTCTACCTCGTCGAAAAGCACGAGCGTGTAGGGGCGACGGCGCACGGCCTCGGTGAGCTGTCCGCCGGCCTCATGGCCGACGTATCCCGGAGGAGCACCAACGAGGCGGGAAACGGAGTGCTTCTCCCCGTACTCGGACATATCGATGCGAACCATCGCGGATTCATCGTCGAAGAGGAAGTCCGCCAGGGCCTTCGCAAGCTCGGTCTTGCCCACGCCAGTGGGGCCTAAGAAGAGGAAAGAACCGGTCGGGCGGTTCGGATCGGCCACGCCCGCGCGGGAGCGGCGCACAGCATCCGATACCGCGGTAACGGCTTCCTTCTGTCCCACCACGCGCTTGCCCAGCACGGATTCCATATTGAGCAGCTTTTCGGTCTCACCCTGCAGCATCTTGCCGGCCGGAATGCCGGTCCAGGCGGAGACGACCTCAGCGATGGTGTCTGGGCTTACCTCCTCATCGAGCATCGTATTGCGCTGCTTGGTGGCCTTAACTTCGGCGGCCGCAAGATCCTTTTCTAGCGGCGGAATCTTGCCGTAGTTAATCTCAGAGGCGAGTGCAAGGTCGCCATCACGCTCGGCGATTTCGGCCTGGCGGCGCAGGTCATCGAGTTCTTCCTTGATGTTTTGTACATCATCGATGGCCTTCTTCTCATTAGCCCAGCGGGCCTTAAGCTCGCCCAGCTTCTCGCGCTGGTCCGCAAGCTCACCTTGCAGGGTGGCCAAGCGGTCCTGAGAAGCGGCGTCAGATTCCTTCTTCAGCGCCAGCTCTTCAATCTCCATACGGCGGACGATGCGCTCGAGCTCATCGATTTCCTGCGGGGAGGAATCAATCTCCATGCGCAAACGGGAACCGGCCTCATCGACCAAGTCAATGGCCTTATCCGGCAGGAAGCGGTTGGTGATGTAGCGATTGGACAGCTCGGCGGCCGACACCAACGCGGAGTCCATAATGCGCACGCCGTGATGCACCTCGTAGCGCTCCTTCAGGCCACGCAGGATACCGATGGTGTCCTCCACGGAGGGCTCGGCAGCGTAGACCTGCTGGAAGCGGCGCTCCAGGGCGGCGTCCTTTTCGATGTACTTGCGGTACTCGTCCAAGGTAGTGGCGCCTACGAGGCGCAGCTCGCCACGGGCCAGCATGGGTTTGATCATATTGCCGGCGTCCATAGAGCCGTCACCGGTAGCACCGGCGCCGACGATGGTGTGCAGCTCGTCGATGAAGGTGATGATCTCGCCCTCGGAGGACTTAATCTCATCGAGCACGGCCTTTAGGCGCTCCTCGAATTCACCGCGGTACTTAGCGCCGGCGACCATGGAGCCCAAATCCAGGCTGATGAGGGTTTTGCCCTTGAGGGACTCGGGGACATCGCCAGCCACGATGCGGCGGGCCAAGCCTTCCACGATGGCAGTCTTGCCCACGCCGGGCTCGCCAATGAGTACCGGGTTATTCTTCGTGCGCCGGCTGAGCACCTGGACCACGCGGCGAATTTCCTGGTCGCGGCCGATGACCGGGTCGATCTTGCCTTCGCGGGCGCGCGCGGTGAGGTCCGTGGCGTACTTTTCCAAGGCCTGGAATTGGTCCTCCGGATTCTCGGAGGTTACCTTGGCAGCACCGCGCACGGAAGGGAAAGCGCCCTTGATGGCGTCATAAGTAGCACCGCGGCCGGTAAGCAGCTCGGCGGCATCGGTCTTGGAGCCGGCGATGGCGGCTAGCAGGACTTCGGTGGAAACGAATTCATCACCAAGCTCGCCGGCCAGTTCCTGCGACTTCGTTAGGACGTTGAGGCCGTCGCGGTTAAATTGCGGGTTGGCCATATTGGCGCCCTCCGCCTTGGGATAAGAATCAACAAGCTCGCGGGCTTCCTTGAGCACAGTATCCGGATCTACGCCGGTGGCCTTAAGAACCGGAGCGGCGATTCCGCCGTCCTGGCTGAGGATTGCCGCCAGCAGGTGAGCCGGGCGGATATCCGGGTTTCCATTAGAAGAGGCGGTTTGCAGGGCGTCCTGCAGGGCCTCTTGTGTCTTAGTGGTGGGGTTAAATGAGTTCATGTGTGCGTTGCTCCTTCTAAGATTTATTCACCCACTGTAGGGCTTCACTTAGCACAACGCACCCAAAGTTGAGCCTATTCCACTCAACCTAAATATTTTTGAGCGTAGGTCGCTCAACTTTGCACAGGGTGATTAAACCTGCTTGAACTCCTCGTTTTCATGGCTAAGAATCTGCAAGCCATGGGCGATGGCAAAGAAGGACACGGTTACCGCCTGGATAAAAAGCGCCCACTTGAGATCTTCATTAAAGCTCTTGAAATCGCCGATGCTGCACAGATGGGCAATGCCATTGGCCCCTGCCCACACGGCCAAAGTGCTGATATAAACCAGCTGGTCGGTGGGAGTAATTCCCATCTCGATGACAAACTTGCGGAACAGATCCATCATGATGGCGAAGTTCTTGGTCATGCCCTCATGCGAGCTACCATCACCATTGTGCGGAACGATGGAACCGCTGGCCAGCGCAATAATGGAGCTGAAACGCTCTGGGTACATCATCGCGTAGTTAAAGTAGGCGGCCGCAACAATCTGCAGGCGGTCTACCGTGGGGGTGTCATCCGGAAGCTCGGCGAGGCAGGCCTCAAAGATCTTCGCCATCTCTGTGGTGGTGAGAGTTTCTGCCACCTCACGCAGCGCGAAATCATTGTCCACGATGGTGGTCAGGAAGTCTTTGGAGGTACCAAGCTTGTCGGCCACGTGGTTAAAGAAGCGGCGGTCGACACCACGGCGACCCGCAACGCGCAGCGAGGCCTCAATAATGACTTTCTTGGCTTCCTCCGGGTCCATTTGCTCGAGGTTATCCGGGACCACGAAGGGCTTTTCACGTTCGCTGCCCATGACTTTTTCTACAATGCCGCGGGCATCGTTCATAATGGGGCGGCGCTGGGGGATCTGCTTATTTTTAAACCAATATTGCAGGGCATCAACCACGAGGCGATCCACCTGCTTCAGGTTAGCGGCGCGAATAACGGCATGCTGCAGGCGCAAGATGCCCACCACGCTCAGGTGGCCCATGCCATGGATGAGCGACCAGAGGGCCAAAGTAATGCGACCGATTTCCAGGGGCGAGATATCCCCGTCTGCCGCTACGACGGCACCCTGCTCTTCGGCAAAGCGCTTGACGACGTTCAGTGCCATGTCCGCACCCGGCGTGCCCGACTTTTCCCCCTTAGCAAATTGGCAGACCTGCTCCTCGTCCATGGCATCGTGCCGCTCGAAGAGGTAGTGGTAGATGGCTGGCTCGTCTTGCGCGTAGGCGAAATAAGCTTCCGCCAACTGCATGAGGACATCGCCGCCAGAGTTACCCTCTGGCAGGTGGCGCGCCGCCTCCACCATGTACTCAGACATGCGGCAATCCAAAAAATCTGGAATTTCCGCAAGCATGTCAGCACCGCTGGCGAATTCCTCAGAAACCGCTTGCGACGAGAGTCCAGCCTGGTCTGCCACAGATTCCACCGTAACGGCCTGCTCGCCTTCGCAACCCGCTACATAAACAGCAGCTTCCAGGATAATCACCCGCCTGGAAGCCCCATCCAACTGGTACATCTATTTCCTCATCACGCCAGAGATTGATACCAGCTGATTCTAACAAATTTTAAGGTTTAGGGATAGTCCCAATCGATTGCACTTTTCAAGTATTTTTACCCTCACCGATGTTGACGGTGGTAGCGGGGCCGATAGGCCATGGTCACGACCGCAGCCGCGTCCACCCGACTCGCACTGGGAACCATTTTCTAAGTTTTGGTGCGCCCAATCTCATAGTTTTTTAAGGTAGCGATGTGGGAGGGGGGACGTCGGCAAGCGCGGCTATTCCTGCCTTTGCCCTACATGGCCAATACCCTCTTGGAAGATGGTGCCGCGCGGTGGCATAAGACGCATGGATTTAAAGGCAATATAGACACCGATGGAAATCGCCAAGGAAATGGCACCGAAAATGCCGGTAAATCCGTACATGACGGCCATTGGCGCGATGATGGTCCACGAGATTTCAAAGGGTCCGAAGCCGATATAGGCCATGCCATATTCAGACAGAGTGCCGGACTTGAGCTTGGGATCCACGATCTTCAGGATGGCAATGCCGGTCGCCACGGTGGCGGTGGCCCAGCCCCAGCCAAAGATGCCGCGCTCAATCCAGCGCTCACCAAAGAACTCGGCTGGGAACCACAGCAAGAAGAACACACAGAAGATGGTGCCGAGGATAAAGAGGAGAAGAAGCGCCTGCCAGTAGGAAGCAATGGCGGCCGGAACGATGGCGGCCACGCCGAAGGCAATGAGGTAGTCCGTGGCTGCTCCGGAGATGGAGGAAATGGAGTCCTTATCCAGGTAGTCCTCGGCGCCAACGAAGTTCATAAGCGCGCGGAAGATTAGGCCCACCACCATGGACATGGCAAAGAGCGGCACGGAGACATTCTCCCAGATGCTGCTCAAACCCTGGTTGATGCCGTAGGCAGTCATTACTGTCAGGATGATGAAGCCGAAATGCAGTGCGAGAGGTTCGATGGACGAGGGATTGGTGGTAGCGCGGCCAAGCGACGGACGATCATCAATGTTTTTGATGTAGCCGCGGCGCAGCTCTTCCGGCAGTTCCTTGGGCACGTGGGAAACCTTGCCCTTGCGGATACCCCAGTTGCCGGCGATAACGCCGCCAATGATTGCGGCCAGCGTGCCGACGGTCGCCGAGGTAAAGCCCAGCGAGGATGCCGCATCAGCGCCTACACCTTCGAGCGCGCCACCCACGGCCGCGGCGGTACCGAAGCCGCCGGTAAAGCCAACGGGCAGCATCATGCCGAACCAATTTGGGGTATCAAATAGCGGCGCAAAGAGGAAAAGACCCAGCACGATGAACAAACCCCACTGGCCGGTAAACATCATGGTGGAGTAACCCCACATATTGCGCGCGCCCTTGCCCATATTTCCGCCCACTTCCATGGAGTAGGCCATAGATGCAAAGACCACCGCGATGAGGATGGAGGTGTAGTCGCCCAAGTTATCGGAAAAGTTAATCCACCCCAGCACGTTTGGACCAACCAGCAGGCCGATGAGGCCGGCGGTGATCGGGGCAGGTAGCAACAGGTCCTGGAAGATGAACTTCACTTGGTGACGCAGGACGTTACCGATGACCATGAGCAAAGAAATCCAGCCCACATCTAGCATGAGCGTATAAGCGGAAAAATCTTCCATGGAGACCCTTTCTAGCTGTGCAATTATGGCGGCTTGCCCCCGTTAGAGGGCAGACGGATAGGGAATACAATACCTTCCGCTAAGTGATCCACAACATAGGCTCCCGTTTTCACCCCCACTACAGCTTTCAGTATGTAGCTCAACCTCCGGTGCGGCACCGACTATTAGGATGATGAGACATGTGGGAATTGGGCGAACATTTTCGAAATTACGCGAACGAGTACCGCGATGCGGTGCACGAGCATTTCTTTAACGCGGTGCCCGAATCCCGGCAGATATTCGCCCTGTCTATGCGCGATACCCATACCTCTATGGTCCCCGCGCTGGCGTGGGTGATTGAACATACGGAGCCGGGACAGCCCCTGCTTTCCGAAGTCTCTACAAAACTCACCCAACTCGCCCGCGATCACCGCCGGCATGGGTTTCCGGCCGAGATTTATTCTCGTTTTGAAGAAGCCCTAGTAGCGGGCCTGCGAGTCCTGGCACTGACGCAGTATCAGTACGATTTCGCCCGCGATGTCATCCACCGCATATGCACGACGATGGCCGAGGGTGCCGGGGAATCTGATGCCGCCGGCGAAGCACCGGCGCACTCTGCGCAAGTGGTGGCGGTAGACCACCCCACCCGTGATACTTCTATTATTCGCGTGGAAGCCGGCTTAGCCGTGCCCTATCAACCGGGACAGCACTTTCCCGTGACCACGCAGTACTTGCCCGGTCAATGGCGCATGCTTACTCCCGCGCAGCCTAGCGACGGAACCGGCCAGTTAGTCTTCCATGTCTCCACCGCGGGTGAGGCCTCTCGGTCCCTCGCGCACGCGCAGCCCGGTGATTGGTGGACCCTTGGCCAGCCCGCTGGTGGAATAAGCCTCCACAACGCGGGCGCAGAAGAGCTAATCATCATTGCCTACGGCACCGGATGGGCCACGGCCCGCTGCGCGGCGCTCGCCGCGCTGGACGACGGCGACCACAATCACGTACCGCGCATCTTTGCCGTAGCGGGCAGCCCCGGTGCCCACTATGACACCTACTTCCAGCAAAATCTGGCAGCGCTGGGAGTCCGAGTGCGCCGCATCGTGCGGGAAGAAAGGGACCCGTGGTTGCTCAACGCCCGCGATTTGGCCCCCGGTGCCGATTATATGGTCTCCGGAGAGCCGACCGATGTAGTAGTCAACGAGGTGGAGTTATCCACAGGCACTCCCCCGCGCTTTCTGCTCGTCGGCCCCGCCGAAGAGGTTGCGGAAGGTAAACAAGAGTTGGTTAAGAAGGGCTTGGACAAGCAGCAGATCGATGTCCTTAGCTGGGGCCGCGACGGGCGCTGGCAGCCGGAGGATTACGCAGCACTCACCTAGTCCGCAGGGGTCACGACCGGCAAGGTGCGGCGGGTTTTCGCTACCTCATTCGGATCGATCTCGGCATAGAGGATGTCATCTTCGTAGCCAGCCTCGGCCACGCGCACCCCGTTCGGATCGACGATGGTGGAATGACCAATGCCCGTCGGGCCGGAGGGATTGCCCGCCTCTGCGTCACCGCCCGGGCGCGATTGGCCGGCCGCCACAATGTAGCTGGTGGAATCCAAGGCACGCGCGGCCGTAAGCAGGCGCCACTGCTCCAGCTTGCCGGGGCCGTCTGCCCAGCTGGTAGGCACCACGATAAGCTGCGCGCCCTGGCTAGCTAGCTCCTTGAACTGCTCCGGGAAGCGAATGTCATAGCAGGTAGCCACACCCACTACAAGGTCATCAACATCAAAAGCAACCAGCGATTCCCCGGCCAAGACAGTATCCGATTCGCGGTAATCGAAGGCGTCATAGGTATGAATCTTGTCGTACCCGCCTAGCACGCCAGGCCCTGCAATAAGCGCTGTATTGCTAACTCGATTGATGGTCTTGCCATCGCGCTCAACGGTATCGGCTGGGCAAAACATGCCGGCTACGACGGTAACCTCGAGTTCTTCTGCCAGAGCTTGGATCGCCGTGGCAAACGCACCTTCGAGTGATTGTGCCTGCTCATCTAGGCGCCCGGAGCGGAAATTTTGCGATGCGGCCTCTGGCAACACGATAAGTCGCGCCCCATTTCCAGCGGCTTCACGGATCTTAGTTAGGGCTATCTCTTGGTTTTCGATGATATTTCCGGTGGATGTTAACTGCACTGCTGCTACCTTCATGCCTCCCAAAGTAATGAAGCGGAACCGAGTTATCCACAGGCTGCCTCTGTGCCCATAGCGCTGAACTGCGACGTCCATCAGGCTAAAGGGCATGAACTATGTAGAAATTCCCACGCACTTACCCGATTATGTCCGTTCCCTGCTCTCACGGCCTCCGCTGCCACCGCCGACGGCCGCGCTCGATACCGCCTGCCGAACCGCGGACGCGCTGGAGCGAGCCCGGTCAGCTTGGACCAGCACCGTGGCCGCAACTGAGGATGCCACGGCCGATCAATTGCGCTCCGTCGCGGACTTCCTCAGCACCGCCGCCGGGGTGGATTCCCGGCTAGGCCAAACCCTAGGAGCTGCTCGATGACCCTTTCTGCGGCTTTAAGAAATGGAGCCAGCCAACTGCGCACAGAGCGCTCTGAACTGCACGTTCGTTTTATAGATTCGCACCATGATTGGCGTGGTCTATCGCTGGGAGGGCCTGCTGGCGACGCCGCTCGGACCAGCTTGGCAGGCTATACCGACTGGCTGGCACCGTCGTTGCACCAGATGGAGCATGTTGCCGCCACCCTTGACCGCCACGCCAACCTGCAGGCCCGCCGTGAGGAACTGGAAGACCGCATCATCGCATTCCTAGGTGAGATAGACGAGCACAATGTCGCGGCGGCCCGCGCCGCTGGGCTCCTATTAAATCAGGTACGAGCATTGGGCGATTCCCTCGATTGGCTCTGCTCCCAAGAAATTGATGCCCTGTGTACGCCTGCTGGTGTTTCTCCTCCCGTGCGGTTTGAAGAATTTTCCGATCTACCTGTGGACACCGTTCACGAGATTAACCTAGCCCAAGCCAACGAGCACGTAGCTCAGCTGGCCGCGAAAAACCCAGATATGAAGGTATTAGAAGCAGGCGACGGACGGCTGGTTGCCATGGTGGATCCAGGCGAATTCCGGACCACGCCGGCATCGCTCACCACATTTGTCGAAGGAGTTCACTCCTCCGATCCAGAAACCTGGCAGCGCGCGGTGGACCGGGGCCGCAACTTAGCTAAAGCCAGCGGTGGGCCGGCCGTGGTGTGGTTAGGCTACCAGGCGCCATCTTCCCTGCCTCGGGCGATTCATGCTGATCCCGCGCGCACCGCCGGCTCGGAGCTCGTCCGGTTTCAGCGCGCGCTTGGTGCACGTTATCCGCTGGCCAAGCGGACCGTCGTAGGATATTCCTATGGTTCAGTAGTCACCGGGCACGCCGCTAAGGAGGACAAGATTGCTGATGACGTGGTGCTCGTCGGCAGCCCCGGAGCCGGCGCCAGCCACTCCTCAGAACTCCATGGCCGCATCTGGGCAGCTACCAACGCGCACGACCCCATCGCCATTGCGACGGGGCCTCACGGTGGCATCCATGGCCCCGATCCCACCACGGATGCCTTTGGTGCCACTCCCCTTCCCGGCGCAGATGGTCTTCCTGGTGACCACGGCACCTATTGGGAGGACCCACGGTTCCTGCGCGGCCTAGGCCAAGTGGCACGGGCGCACTAGGCCGCACGACATTGTGGAACCGCCTGCACAGATTTACCCGCGGGAGGTGTTTTAGAACAGGCCGGCCGGCTGATCCGAGTAGGAGACCAACATATTCTTCGTCTCCTGATAGTGGCCCAGCATCATCAAGTGGTTCTCACGGCCAAGACCGGATTCCTTGTAGCCGCCAAAGGCGCTGTGCGCCGGGTAGTCATGGTAGTGGTTTACCCATACGCGGCCTGCCTGAATATCGCGGCCGGCGCGGTAGCAAATGTTTTGGCTACGCGACCATACGCCTGCACCGAGGCCAAAGTTAGTAGCGTTAGCGATGGCAATCGCCTCGTCATAATCTTTGAACGTGGCTACAGAGAGTACTGGGCCGAAGATCTCCTCCTGGAAGATGCGCATGTCATTATTACCCTTAAACACGGTGGGCTCAATGTAGTAGCCCTTTTCCAAGCCTTCTACCTTGTTCACGTGGCCACCGATGAGGGTCGCCGCGCCTTCCTGCGGGCCAATCTCCAGGTATTGCTTAATCTTGTCCATCTGCTCCTCAGAAGCCTGCGCGCCCATCATGGTTTCCGTATCAAGTGGGTGACCGATCTTGATCTTCTTCACGCGCTCAATGGCCAGCTCCAAGAATTTATCTGCGATGTCCTCGTGTACCAGGGCGCGGGATGGACAGGTGCAGACCTCGCCTTGGTTGAGGGCGAACATAACGAAGCCTTCAACGCACTTTTCCAGGTAGGAATCATCTTCATCCATGATGTCTTTAAAGAAGATAGATGGGGATTTACCGCCTAGTTCCAGGGTGACGGGGATGACCTTGTCTGCGGCGGCTTTGTTGATGATCTTGCCCACTGGAGTAGAGCCGGTGAAGGCAATCTTGGCAATGCGGTCCGAGCCGGAGAGTGCCGCGCCTGCCTCCTCACCTAGTCCGTTGACGATATTGAGCACGCCAGCAGGGAGGAGGTCACCGATAATATCCATGAGAAGAAGGATTGAGGCAGGGGTTTGCTCCGCTGGCTTCATAACAATGCAGTTACCTGCAGCTAGTGCGGGCGCGATCTTCCAAGCGGCCATGAGCAGCGGGAAGTTCCACGGGATTATCTGGCCCACTACTCCGAGCGGCTCATGGTAGTGGTAGGCCACGGTGTCCTGGTTGAGCTGGGATAGGCGGCCTTCTTGGGCGCGGATGGCGCCGGCGAAATAGCGGAAGTGATCTACGGCGAGCGGAATATCGGCGGCAAGGGTTTCGCGCACGGCCTTTCCGTTCTCCCAAGTTTCAGCGACCGCGATCTTTTCCAGATTTTCCTCGATGCGGTCCGCTATGCGGTGCAGGAGCAATGCGCGTTCGGCCGGGGTGGTTTTGCCGAAGGTCTCGAAGGCCTTTTCCGCGGCGTCGATAGCCAGGTTGATATCGGCTTCTTTGCCGCGAGCTACCTGGCAGAATACCTCGCCGTTGACCGGACTGATGTTGTCCATATATTCGCCGTCGACGGGTGCTACCCACTGGCCGCCAATGTAGTTGTCATAGCGTTCGCGGTAATCGACGATGGAGCCTTCGGTTCCCGGAGCTGCGTACAGGGTCATGGTGCGTGTCCTTTCCTGGAGAATACGAGGATCATCGGTGGTACATGACACTCGTTATTGTTTATGTGCCATAGGTCACCTTTGTGTTGAATATACTAACCCCAAACTTTGCAACGCGCACTGATTGCAGCTATCTCCTTTGCAAGCCTTAACATCGCACCGCCACTGTGCAGGCAGAAGAAAACCCCACAGCCAGCGGCGACGCTGGTTGCAGGGCGGGATGTACTCGTCTGCAGAGTAAGAATTAGTCCTGACCGTTACCACGGCCGCGGGCGCGTTTACGCTCGCGCGCGGTACGCGGACTCCACATCACCACGGAGGTAGACCGAGGGACATGGACAAGCTCACCGCTGCGCTGCGGGCGGCGCCCGGCGGCCTGTTCGCGCAGGGTCCGAACCTCTTCAGCTAGGGCGTCGCGCTCGGCTTCAAGGCGATCGCGTTCCTCGGTCAACTCGATGATGGACTTGATTCCGGCAAGATTGACGCCATCGTCTTGGGATAGCGCTTGAATCTTGCGCAGCAGCTCGATATCGAGGTCGGAGTAGCGGCGGCCACCGCCACGGGTGCGAGCCGGGGAAACCAAGCCCATGCGGTCATAGGTTCGCAGGGTCTGGGCGTGCATTCCGGATAGTTCCGCGGCCACGGAAATCACATATACCGCGGTGCCGGAATCTTCTGCCTTTCCAGTGCTCATTCCTTAACACACCTCCTACCCTAAGCCTTCTCGGCGCCGGCCCAACCCGCACGCGGGTTGAAACCGAAGTCCTTTTCCGCTTGAGCATAGGTGCGCAGGGCGCTGGAGGCGGCGGCATCGAGCTTGGTGGGCACGGTAACCTGCACGGTAACCAGCAGATCACCGGAGTTGCCACCGCGCTTGGCGATGCCCCTTCCGCGCACCCGCAGCGTGCGTCCATCCGGCGTACCAGCGGGGATCTTCACGCGCACCGGATTATCCAAGGTGGGAACCGCGATGGTATCGCCCAAGGCCAGCTCCGTGAAGGAGACCGGAACGGTAACGTGCAGGTCATCGCCTTCTCGAGTGAAGACCTTGTCCGGTTTGACGGTTACCGCCACGAAGAGATCACCGGCTGGAGTGCCGTTCGGGCCGGCTTCGCCCTGACCAGCAAGGCGAACCTTTTGGCCGTCAATGACGCCGGCGGGGATACGCACGGTGATATTGCGGGTCCGATGAACTGTGCCGGTACCGTGGCAGTCCTTGCAGGGGTCCGTGATGCGGCGGCCGGTGCCATCGCAATCCTTGCAGGGGGCGGAAAAGCCGAAGGCGCCGCGGTTTTCAGAGGTAAAACCGGTGCCGCTGCAGGTGCCACAGGTAGAGGTCTTGCCAGAGGCGGAACCAGAGCCATGGCACGTGGTACACGGCGCATTGCCGCTCAATGCCAGAGGGATGGTGGTTCCCTTGGCGGCCTCGCGGAAGTCGAGGGTTATTTCCGTTTCGACGTCGGCCCCCCGCGACGGTTTAGCTGAGTGGCCAGCACTACCGCCGCGGTTGAAAACGCTACCGAAGATATCCCCAACACCGCCGCTTTGAGCCGCTCCTCCAGCGGATCCTCCGAAGAGGTCCGAGAGGTCGAATTCTTGCGCACCTTGTCCACCCATGTGCGTGGATCGAAACCCGCCGGGAAATCCGGCGCCTCCCATCCGTCCAAAGCCCCCACCGTTACGGAGCATGGCCTTGAACTGGTCGTATTCCTTGCGCTCAGAGGCGTCGGAAAGCACGTCGTAGGCTTCCGCCACCTTTTTGAACCTTTCCGCTGCTGCGGGGTCGTCGGGGTGGGTATCGGGGTGGTTTTCGCGTGCTAGCTTGCGGTAGGCACGCTTAATTTCATTCTGTTCTGCGGACGAGGAGACCCCCAGATCCGCATAATAATCTTTGTCTGCCCATTCGGGTTTAGCGCTCACTGGGCATCTCCTCCTTTCAAAGAGAATCGATTAAGTTAAGTAAAAGGGCGCCGCGGGAAGGTCACTAGTCAATTCCCAGGGCGCCCTTTTCGTTATTTACTCGGAATCTTCCGAGCTGCCGGTCTCATCGCTGGGGTCCGCGATGATGACCAGGGCATTGCGCACGAGCCTGTCGCCCACACGGTAGCCCTTGCGCAGCACGGTGCCCAGCACCTGCTCATCGCCTGAAGACAAGTCCTGCACGGCCTCGTGAACCTCCGGGTCGAAGGCGTCGCCTTCTTCGCCAAAGGCGGCAAGCTCGTGCTTTTCCAGCGTGCTGTGGAGCTTATCCGCAAAAGCCTTGAGCGGGCCTTCCAAGTCACCGTGTTCATCGGCCAGTTCCAGGTCGTCAAGGACAGGCAGGAAATCTGCGATGACCTTGGCCTTGGCGGTCTCGATTACGGCTTGGCGGTCACGCTCGGTGCGGCGGCGGTAGTTGGTGTATTCCGCATTCAGACGCTGCAGGTCTTCCGTGCGTTCTGCCAACTGTGCTTCCACATCGCTGACGCCGGTGCCAGCGGGCTCTTCACTCGCGGCCTCGGCCTCTACCTCATCGGCGTTGACGTCTGCCAGCGCTTCTTCAAGGTCAGCATCGAGAGTGGGATCCAGCTCGGCTTCTTCGGTGGCATCAGCCTGCGCTTCCTGCGCGGCCTGCGCCTCCTCAGCCTGCTCGGCAGCAGCCTCAGCGCGGTCAGCCGAGGTAGCCTCCGGATCCGTGTTTTCCGGGTCGCCTGGGTTGTGCGGCATTCCGCTGTCCTGAGTCATTACTTATTGCCATCCTTGTTCTCATCCTCGTCAACTACCTCAGCGTCGACGACGTTCGGGTCACCCTGCGCAGCGCCAGCATCAGCCGCGCCCTCAGCACCAGCCTCAGCAGCCTGTGCTTCGTAGATCTGCTTGCCCATCTCCTGGGATTCGGTGGACAGCTTCTCCACTGCGGACTTGATGGCCTCGAGGTCATCGCCCTTCAGCGCCTCATCGACGGCGTCAGCAGCCTCGGTGACCTTGGTCTTAACGTCCTCGGATACCTTGTCAGCGTTGTCGTCCAAGAACTTGCGGGTCTGGTAGGAGGTGGACTCTGCGTTATTACGCAGCTCCTGCTCCTCGCGGCGCTTCTTGTCCTCTTCGGCGTGCTGCTCGGCGTCCTTGACCATGCGATCAATTTCTTCCTGGGACAGGCCGGAACCATCCTGAATCTTGATGGTGTTTTCCTTGCCGGTGCCCTTGTCCTTTGCGGTTACGTGGACGATGCCGTTGGCATCGATATCGAAGGTGACCTCAATCTGTGGAACACCGCGCGGTGCCGGAGCAATGCCGCCGAGCTCGAAGGAGCCGAGGAGCTTATTGGCAGTAGCCATCTCGCGCTCACCCTGGAAGACCTGAATCTGTACGGAAGGCTGGTTGTCTTCTGCGGTGGTAAAGGTCTCGGACTTCTTGGTCGGAATGGTGGTGTTGCGCTCGATGAGCTTGGTCATCACGCCGCCCTTGGTCTCAATGCCGAGGGACAACGGGGTGACGTCAAGAAGCAGCACGTCCTTGACCTCGCCGCGCAGAACGCCTGCCTGCAGGGCAGCGCCTACGGCAACAACCTCGTCCGGGTTAACGCCCTTGTTGGCATCCTTGCCGGTGAGTTCCTTAACCAGGTCAGATACGGCCGGCATACGGGTGGAGCCACCAACGAGAACAACGTGGTCAATATCGCCGACGGAGAGGTCGGCATCCTTGATGACCTGGTTGAACGGAGCCTTGGTGCGATCCAGCAGATCCTGGGTAATCTTCTGGAACTCGGTGCGGGTCAGGGTCTCGTCCAAGAACAGTGGGTTCTTATCGGAGTCAACCGTGATGTACGGCAGATTGATATTGGCCTGCTGGGAGGAGGACAGCTCAATCTTTGCCTTCTCTGCAGCCTCGCGCAGACGCTGCACGGCGCGCTTATCCTTGGTCAGGTCAACGCCCTGGGAGGTCTTGAAGCGGTCTACCAGCCAGTCAACGATGCGCTGATCCCAGTCATCGCCGCCCAGCTCGTTATCGCCGGCGGTTGCCATAACCTCAACCACGCCATCGCCGATTTCCAGCAAGGAGACGTCGAAGGTGCCGCCACCCAGGTCAAATACCAGGATGGTCTGCTCCTGCTCGCCCTTTTCCAGGCCATAAGCCAAAGCGGCTGCGGTTGGCTCGTTGACAATACGGAGCACGTTCAGGCCTGCAATCTGGCCAGCTTCCTTAGTGGCTTGGCGCTGTGCGTCCTCGAAGTATGCAGGAACGGTAATAACGGCGTCAGTAACATCCTCGCCAAGGTAAGCCTCTGCATCGCGCTTCAGCTTCATCAGCGTGCGAGCAGAAATCTCCTGGGAGGTGTAGTCCTTGTCATCAATGTTGATCTTCCAGTCAGTGCCGATGTGGCGCTTGACGGAGCGAATGGTGCGGTCAACGTTGGTTACCGCCTGGTTCTTAGCGGACTGGCCAACCAGAATTTCGCCGTTCTTTGCAAAGGCAACGACGGAAGGCGTGGTGCGAGAGCCCTCGGAGTTAGCGATAACGGTGGACTCGCCACCTTCCAGTACGGAAACGACGGAGTTCGTCGTACCAAGGTCAATACCTACTGCGCGTCCCATGATTTCTTCTCCTTTTATCTTGGGGTAATTAATAAAGTTGATTGTCGGTGACTCAACTTCTCGTTGTGTCCGAGCGCTACTGTAACAGAACTTCCACACCCAGTCACACAACCTTGAGCCTGTGTCACTCAATCTCTACAACGGACAGCCTACAAAAGTTATTCCCCAAGACTCAACTTTTTCTCAAATATCCCACTTTTCCCAGCTCACCGCCGCTCTTTCCGACGCCCACTTTCCCACCCCTGCCCATCAACCCCCTCCCCCACACAGCCCCATACCCAAACGGAGATCCTTAAATATCTCTAAGAGGATCCAAAAGTTACCTCAGAAAGGATCCAAAAGAGGATTGGCGACGCGCCCCCACTACCGCATACTAGGAATCACAGCAGTTAAGAGCTGCTACCCCAGAGAGAGATTGTAGTTTTACTCCGCCGATCCGAAAGGAATGTATATGTTCGATTCCCTCGCAGACCTCAGCTCCGCCATCGACTTCGAGGCACTCGTAAAGGGCATCAAGGGCCTCATCGAGACCTCTTCCGAGTCCAACACCGACTCCGAGGGCCTGTCCTCCGTATTCGAGGGCCTGTCCTCCAAGGATGACGCAGAGGCTGCTGCAGAAGCTAAGTAATTAGCACTCTGCACTCCTTCATGAAGACCAGCTAAACCCCCTCACCTTCTACCTCCGCACGGAATCCACCACAAGGAACCGCGCACGAAGGTGCGGGGGTTTCGCTGTTTTTGTTCACTGTTTCACGCTCGCGGTATTTACACTGAGAAGGTAATAGCCATTGAGTCTTAGCCTCTAGGAAGCGTGTACCTCACAGTGTTAAAACCTTCCCAGCCACCCGTCATCCAACGCATCCGCGCGGCCATGACCCTCCAACGAACGGCCGCTTTGACTGCGGTAATTTGCGTGGCACTGACATTGCTCGGCGCATTCCTAACTCCCACGGAGTATCAATTGTCCGCCGCAGTATTGGGGCTAATCCTCACAGCCATTACCACTTCTGCGTACCGCTGGCCGCTGAGCATGAGCACCATGTTCATCATCACCTGGGCAATCGCCGCATTTTTAACCAGAACCCCTCTGATTAGCTCAGTATTTTTGGCTCCTGTTTTTCTTGCGGTCACTGCGTATCACGGAAAACATGGACGCACAATCACAATGGGCCTGATCTTGTGGCTTTGCGGGCTTATCGATCCTGTAACCCTCACATTAAGTCTGCATCTAGCACCTGCCCTTACGTGGGGAATGCTTATTGGAGTCGGCGGAATTATTGGAGCAATATTCGCGCACTCAGCCGACCGCTACAGATCCGCCATGATGGAGTGGAACGACGACGTGAAGCGTCGTCAATCCGATCTCGCTGAAACCTTGCACAACTCGGTTGTTTCTAACCTGACTGTAAATACGATGCAGTTAGAGGCTCTCAGCCTGGAATACTCCAAGCAGCCAGAGCTAGTCCAAAAGCTCGATGCACTCAGTGATTCCATGCGCTCATCAATGTCCGAAGTTCGCGCCCTAACAAAGGTCCTGCGCACCAACATTGAAGGGGTAAACGATGGCATGAGTTTTGGCACCACAACAAAGCCCACGAGTTTTGCTCAACTCATTTCAGAGGAAGAAGAACGCCTTCAGCGTCTCAACCGCTCGCCCATAGTGGAAGTAAGCGGTGAGGAGTTTGCACCGGAATTCCCACAGGAGATCCTCGACCCCATCGCGGCTATCACTACGGAAGCATGCCTTAACGCCGTGAAGTATTCACCCCCGGGCGCAGAAATTACAATTTCTGTTCGCCCCCACTTGGGCTGGACTGTCGTAACCATTACAAATCCCATTGCAAAACCCACGAGCAAGAACACCGCTATGTCCTCCGGTATTGGAATGTCCTCCATGACTCGGATCGCTGCAACGATCGACTCACACTTAGAGACAAACTTGGATTCGGGAAGATGGGAATTGACCCTCTCCCTGCCGCCCAGCCTCCATAAACGGCGTTAGTTCCAACACGTTGCATAGCAAGCGGTTAATTCTTGCACTAAGCTGACGCTTGTTTCTGCCAAATACAAGTCATTAAAAAGGAGCGCCCTCATGCAGGCCGCACTCGCTAGCTTTCTCGCCCCACTGATGTTGTCTTCTTCCTTCTTCGGTGCTGACCTCACACCTGGCGAGCTACCACAAATCACGGAATACGCATCTCCCGTAGATATCGCTTTCGGCTGCCCGGCACCATGGTGCGGGAAGTAAAGACTTCCCTTTTGGTCGTCGATGACGACCCACTTGTCCTCGAAGCTTTGGGGCGTTACTTCGCCTCGGCCGAGGACATGGAGGTGCGCGCCACCGCAGAAAATGGCAAGGTCGCCCTCGATATATTGCAAGAGCAAGACTTTGACGTCATTGTCGCGGACATCCATATGCCCGAGATGGATGGCACTACCCTCTTGCGCGAGGTCAACAAGATGGAAGACCCGCCGGTCTTTGTTGCGATGACCGCGATGGACAATGATGAGACCCTCAAAGAGGTCATGTCCAATAAGGCTGCAGCCTATATTTTGAAAAGCTCCAAGCCGGTCTACATCTTGGATACCGTACGCGAGGCTGTACGCGGCGGCACGGTTGTCACCCCGCAATCCCTCACCCGCTTATTTGAGCAACTTCCCGATTGGAACACTGAGGGAAGCGATGCTGATGTGGCCGCCGCAACCGC
The DNA here is from genome assembly GCF_046717765.1 of Corynebacterium sp. LaCa117. Taxonomy (NCBI): domain Bacteria; kingdom Bacillati; phylum Actinomycetota; class Actinomycetes; order Mycobacteriales; family Corynebacteriaceae; genus Corynebacterium; species Corynebacterium sp. LaCa117. The sequence goes on from NZ_CP177102.1 coordinate 2,390,153, forward strand.
AAGAATTAAGGACAACCACCATATCTCGCCTGCTTTAGAGCAGGTTCTGGACCTGGTCTGCCAAGGCAAGTCCAATGAAGAAATTGCCAAGAGCACACACTACGCACCGGGCACGGTGAAGAAATATGTATCTACCCTGCTCAGTGAATTCCATGCCAAGTCCCGCCTCGAACTGGCGGTGAAGGCGCTCAAGGCTGGCTACGGTTCTTAGACCCCGATTGTTGGACAATCCGGGGGTGGAATACCCCCGGATGTGTCAATACCCCCTCTAAACCCCACATGCTGGGGTTTATTTTTTGTTTTTCTACCCCCGTCCGTCATTTCCCAAAGGAGACTAGCATCACGTTTGTCGCTTCCCTATAATTACGGCAACAACAAACTTCATAGTATTTCCTAGGCAACAATAGGAACCTGAACCTGCAGGGTTGCCGCACGTCAGAGCGCTATACCGCTCACGTTTCTTCCTCTGCCCCTATAGTCACGTCATAGAAAGCAGGTGAGTGTTGAACACCAACCTGGCGCGCGTTCGTCGCAGCAGCGATAGGCCCCCCGTCCGCATTCGGCCCGCATAAAGGCCCGCTGAACATCGCATTTCACCACGAATCTCTGCGACCCTCACATTGCGTCGCGCGCACCCGCGTGTTCGCTCCTCACCCAGCTGCACCCTGCAGCACCACATAGCTCACCGCTCACCATCCAGACGCCGTATCGCCCAGCAATTCCAGACCGGCGCAGATACATCTACCTTCACTCCCGAGTGAAAAGTGGTGTCTAGGATGTGACCCGTTTGAAATAGAGGTAGAACCCATATGACTTCTCCTGCAAATACCCGCTTGCCCATCTCTGATGATGTGGAAGCAGTCCTGCCCGCAGCGATTAGCCGCGCCCACGACTGGTTGATGTCCACTGCGGACGAAGAAGATAAGGCCACCGAACAGCTCGCGGACCTACTGCGCGATGAGGACGGAGTGAAGTTCACCATGGACTTCGTCGACCGCGTCATGCGCCCAGAAGATGACAAGGTTGCCGCACACGCGCTGAAGGATATTTCCTCCCACTATGACCCGTCGTTCCTGGGCAGCATCAATGGTGCGCTCGTTGGTGCCGGTGGCTTCTTCGGCCCAATCCTGCCCAACCTGGTCATGCCGGTGGCCCGCCTGTACATGCGCAAGATGGTTGGCCACCTCGTTCTGGACGCCGAGTCTGATGCACTCAACAAGATTCTGGACAAGGCCGCCGAATCCGGCGAACAGCTCAACCTCAACCTGCTGGGTGAGGCCGTGCTCGGTGAGGAAGAGGCTAAGTCCCGCGCGCAGCGCACCCTCAAGCTCATCCAGAACCCACGCGTGACCTACGTTTCGGTCAAAGCTTCCTCCATGGTGGCCCAGCTCAATCACTGGGATATTGATGGCTCGGTAGAGCGCCTCAAGGAGCGCCTGCGCCCGCTGTATCAGGCTGCGGCCGACCGCACCGACAAGGTCTTTATCAACATGGACATGGAGGAGTACCACGATCTCCACCTGACCATCCGCCTGTTCAAGGAGCTGCTCAGCGAGCCGGAGTTCCTCACCCTGGATGCCGGCATCGTGCTGCAGGCTTACCTGCCAGATACCTTCGATGCGCTCAAGGATGTCGCTGACTTTGCCAAGGAGCGCGTGGCCAAGGGCGGCGGCAAGGTCAAGGTGCGCATTGTAAAGGGCGCGAACCTATCCATGGAAACCGTGCAGGGCGAGGTCCACGATTGGCCGCTGGCTACCTACACCAACAAGCTCGACGTAGACGCCAACTACTACCGCCTACTGGATTTCATCCTGCGCGAAGAGTACGCCGATAGCGTCCGCATCGGTGTAGCAACCCACAACCTCTACACCGCAGCTATGGCCTATGAGCTGGGCAAGAAGCGCGGCGTGCTGCACATGATGGATTCGGAGATGCTGCAGGGCATGTCCCCAGCACAGCAGGCAGCGGTGCGCAAGGTCTTTGACGGCCGCCAGATCCTCTATACCCCGGTGGTTCATGCAGACGACTTCGACGTCGCCGTGTCCTACCTGGTGCGCCGACTAGAGGAGAACTCCGCGCCGCAGAACTTCCTCTACGCTCTCTTCGCCCCAGGCGAGGAGCCGCTTGCGGATCAGGAAGAGACGTTCCGTCGGGCCGTCGCCAAGCGCTGGGACACCTTCGCTGGCGCCCGCCGCACCCAGAACCGCCTCGAGGAGGATGGTCGCCAGGCACCGCGCACCGGCCGCTTTACCAACGAGGCTGATACTGACCCGGCTCTCGCCCCGAACCGCCAGTGGGCACAGGAAGCGCTCAAGCGCAACCCGGGTGAGCACGGCATCGCGGAGGTCACCGACCCAGCCGCGGTAGAAAGCCACATCGCCCGTGCCAAGGAGCTCGGCACCGAGTGGGGTAAGCGTCCTGCCGCCGAGCGCGCCGCGGCCCTCGAGGCAGTCGCGGACGAGATTGCTTCCCAGCGAGGAAAATTCATCTCCGTAGCCGCATATGAGGCCAATAAGACCGTTACTCAGACCGACCCTGAAGTCTCTGAGGCGATTGATTTCTGCACCTACTACGGCCAGTCCGCGCGCCTGCTGGAGGAGTCTTACTCCCAGTTCACCCCGCACACCGTCACCGTAGTGACCCCGCCATGGAACTTCCCCATCGCCATTCCCACCGGCGGCATTGCGGCATCCTTGGCGGCCGGCTCGGCGGTCATCGTCAAGCCAGCCCCGCAGGTGGTTCACTGTGGCAAGCTCGTGGTGGAAGCCTTCCGCACCGCTCTCGAGGCGCAGGGCCTGGATCCGGACCTGGTACAGCTGGTGCTTACTGATGAAGCCGAGGCCGGCAAGGCGCTGCTCTCCCACGATGATGTAGACAATGTCATCCTCACCGGTGCGTCCGATACCGGTGCGCTCTTCCGTTCCTGGAAGCCCAAGATGAACATCATGGCAGAGACTTCCGGCAAGAACGCGCTCATCATCACCCCAGCGGCAGACCCCGACTTGGCCATCGATGACCTCTATAACTCCGCTTTCGGCCACTCCGGCCAGAAATGCTCGGCGGCCTCCCTGGTTATCTTCGTCGGCGCGGCAGGCAAGTCCGAGCGTCTGCGCACCCAGCTTTTGGACGCCGTCAAAACCCTTAAGCCGGGCCCGGGCTTTGATATCACCACGACCATGAACGGCTTGGCCGAGGAGCCGAGCGAGAAGCTCCTGCGCGGCCTAACCCAGCTCGAGCCGGGTGAGAAGTGGCTGCTCAAGCCGGAAAAGCTCAACCAGGAAGGCACCCTGTGGTCCCCGGGCATTCGCGATAATGTGCAGCCGGGCTCCTGGTACCACAAGAACGAGTGCTTCGGCCCCATCCTCGGCATCATGTACGCCGATACCTTGGAAGAGGCCATTGCCTGGCAGAACGACACCGGCTATGGCCTGACCGGCGGCATCCACTCGCTTGACGACGCCGAGATTGAGTACTGGATCGACAACGTTGAGGTGGGCAACGCCTACGTCAACCGCGGCATTACCGGCGCGATTGTGCAGCGCCAGTCCTTCGGCGGTTGGAAGAAGTCCGTCATGGGACCAGGCGCTAAGGCCGGCGGCCCGAACTACGTGGCGCAAATGGGTGAGTGGGCCGATGGCGAGCTCAAGCCACGCAACGTGGACATCGCCCCAGCCAGCCTTGCTGTTCTTCACCGCCTGCGCGATAACCTCTCCGGCAAGCTCACCGAAGACGACATCACTTGGCTGTGGCGCGCCGCGGAGCTGGACCAGCTGGCTTGGCAGGAAGAGTTCGGCCGCAACCACGACCGCACCGGCCTGGTCTCTGAGGCCAATATCTTCCGCTACCGTCCGCTGCTGACCAAACTGCGCGTGCGTGTGGGCGAGGGCTATGCGCTGCGCGAGGTTGCTCGCCAGGTGCTGGCCGCCGCCATCACCGGTACCGCAACGGAAATCTCCGCCACCCCGGAGGTTGCCACCCAGATGCAGGACCTCGGTTTCGATGTTAAGGCCATTACCGACGAGGCTTTTGCCACCGACGTGGCCAATGACTCCTCTTCCCGCGTGCGCGCCTTGGGCACCGTGCCGGATTCCATCTACGAGGCCGCAGTGCGCTCCAACTCCGTGGTGCTGGACCAGCCCGTGCTTGCCGACGGCCGCCGTGAGCTCATTCCTTACCTCCTTGAGCAGGCAGTCTCGGTAACCATGCACCGCTTCGGCATCATCCGCAACGTAGGCAACCTGCGCGAGGAGTAATCTCCCGCCGCATTAAAGGCACTCCCTGGAGGTAGCGTCCCACCCGTGGGCTGCTACCTCCTTTTTCATATATGCGCTGCGGATTTTGTGTGGCATAGTAGTAAGCAATGTCTACGTCACATAATTCATCTTCCCGCGACGAGGCCCAGCGCCCGTCTGCACAGGAACAAGGCACCGCAACGCAGATCCAGAAGCCAGGCGAGGAAGATTCGCATACCCTCGTCGCTTATGATGATGCGCACCTCGGTGCAGAAGCCGCCAGCGAGCACCCCGCCGAGCGCGATGATAAGTCTGCCATCCTGGCCAAGGACTTCCGCACCATGGCCAAGGTCTCGGTAATCTTTATCCTCATCGTCGCCGGCCTGGCCCTGGCGGGCTATTTGCTCAAGTTTATTTGGGTAGGCCTGCTCCCTGTCCTGCTCGCCATCCTCGTCTCCACGGTGCTTTATCCAGTCAGCGCCTGGCTGCGTAACAAAGGATTCCCGCGCTCGCTCGCGGCGGTGAGCACTTTGCTCGGCCTCATCATCATCTTCTGCGGCGTCTTTGCCGCCATGGCCCCAGTAGTCACCAGCCAGAGCCAAACGCTCATTGACCAAGCCGAGGATGGCATTAACCAGCTGACGGAGATGGTGGAAAAATCCCCCATCGATATCCAAAGTGACCAGCTGCAATCCGTGCTCCAAGACGTGGTCAAGTTTGCCACGGGCCAAGCATCCACCATCGCCACCGGCGTTATCTCCGGCTTTTCCATGGCCAGCTCCATCGTCGTAGCCGCACTGATTATGCTCTTTGTCACCTTCTTCATTATCAAAGACGGTGACAAATTCCTGCCTTGGCTGCGCAAGTACACCGGCAACTCCACCGGCTGGCACGTTACTGAGCTGGGCGCGCGCATCTGGAAGACCTTGTCCGGCTTCATTCAAGCGCAGGCCGCCGTAGCCATGGTGGACGCTATCCTCATCGGCCTTGGCCTATGGGCCCTGCAAGTTCCGCTTGCGCTCGTCATCGCCGTAGTGACGTTCTTCGCTAGCTTCATCCCCATCATCGGTGCCGTAACCGCTGGTGCCCTCGCCATCATCATTGCGCTGGTGTCCAACGGCCTTACCAACGCACTTCTTGCTTTGGCGCTTATCATCATCGTCCAGCAGGTAGAGGGCAACGTCCTCCAGCCCATGCTGCAGTCCAAGGCCATGGGCCTGCACGCCGCCGTCGTCCTGCTTTCCGTGACCGTTGGCTCCACCCTGGCCGGCATCGTCGGCGCCTTTCTCGCCGTCCCCGTGGCCGCAACCATCGCCGTTGTCGTGCGCTACCACGCCGAAATGGCTGCACTGCGCTCCGGGGAAGTCGAGCCTTCAGATATAGACATCATCACCGGCTCCAAGGATGATCCTGAAGACTTCAGCGACGTCACCTACGAGCATGACGAGACTCCACGCGATAAGGTAGAGCAGCTCTACCAGTCCATGAGCCCGCTGAGCTAAGACTCAGCGACCACAAGCAGCGCGCCGGCCCTCCGCCGGCGCGCTTTAGTATTTAGCGCAGAAAGCCTAGATCCGTAGCGGCCGAGGCGAGCTGGCGTGCGCCTCGGTCGAGGACGTTGGCCCACGTGCCCTTGGACTCCTCATTCGCGGAATCGGAAACCTGCTTGAGCAGGGTGCAGGGCACGTCGAAGCGCTGGCATACTGCGGCAATGGAATAGCCTTCCATGTCGCAGAGCTGGGATTTTTTGGCCAGCTCAGTGCGCAGGGCGGTATCGGAAACAAACATATCGCCCGTGGCCAAACCGCGTACCGGCAAGCGGCCGGAGGTTTCCAGCTCGATGACCTCTGGCAGCAAGTAGCGGTTGATATCGGTAAGCACTTCGAGCTTAAAGTCGTGTTTGGTGACCTTATCTACTTCAAAGACGCCAGCCATGCCGTCGACAAGCGCGCCGGCCGTGCCGATATTGACCACGCGCTCGGGAAGGGCGCCGTTAGCGCGGGCGTCGGCAAGAGCCTCCGTTAAGGCAATGGCCGCTGGAACCGTGCCGATTCCAGTAATGAGCAAGGGCTCGCCCTCCGGAATGTGCGCGGCCTCCGCATCGACAGCGGCGACAAAAAGGGTACGTCCGTTGAGATTCTCCATGCCTGTGAGAATACCTGCCCGTCCTAGTCGAAGTTCAACGTGCGGTTCTTCTGGCGCAGGCGAATCGTAATGTTCTTCTGGCCAGCGCCAAGGGCAATGATTTTCCCGCTGAGCACGCGCGCGACCGCGAGGTCGACCTCCGTGGGGGCTTCGGTCGCCACCTGTGCCGTGGGTAGCCAGGCATCGTGTGGATCAGGTGCGCCAAGGTGAATGAGCCGCTCGCGCTCCACGTCAATCCAATAGCCTTCAGTGGCCATAAAGCGATCGTGGCTCCCATCGAAGGAATCGCGGCGCCACCCGCCCTCGGCCACCCGAAAGACATACGGGCAATAGCCAAAGCGCGAGGGCACGATATAGCGCGTCTGCGGGCTAACGCGCCAATGGCCGCGCGCGGAGCTCCAGACTTGGCGGTAGGTATCAGCCAGGCTCATACCCAGCCGCAGGCGCTGTTGCCGGTCCTCGTCTAGCCCCGCATCTTCTACCTGCGTATTTAGCTCACCCAGGCGCGTAGCATCTGCCACGTACATGCCCAGCCATGCCTCCTCCGGCGTCGTATACGGCCCGGTGATATCGCGGTGAAAGGACCCCGGAATTGCCTTGTGCGCGTCCTGGGGCAGGCGCTGGCGCGCAGCAAAAGCCCACAGCCGCGGATGCCCCATGCGGTAGAGCATCACCGTCGCCCGCGGCAGGCGGTCATGCACCTGTTGGCGCGTCATGTAATCACCTGCACTGATGCGCCGCAGCAGCTGCTTGGCGACGTCCCCCTCCACCTTCTGCTCCACTCCCGGCGCGACCTCCATATCAGGCAGTTGACTAAGCAGCATCAGATCGATGATGTCCCCCAAATCAAAGACCTTATTCAATTCCGTCGGTGCTTCGGAGCCAAAGGCCTCGATCGCGTCATAGCCTAGGGCCCCACCCAAGCGGCGGATGAGATCCGGGGACACGCTCACCCGGTTGCGAGTTGCATGTAATTCCGCGGCGTTGAGATTGCGGTCCAGCCCCACGAGGGCTCCTTTCTCCCCCGCATCGGGGAAATAATTTGTGGTCATGCTTGGGATTAAGCCGGACATTGGTCTTTATGGAAGCCTTTCATCGCGCTCCTCTCGCGGAGCAAGAGCATTGTTTAGAGGCCTTCCTAGGCGATTTTGGGGCTCCTCCGCTTCGCCACCGTTGATTCTTGGCCGTCCAACAGTTGCCAATCCTAATCCTTAGGGGTTACATCATGGAAGATGCATTACGGTGCAAATACCCCTTTCGTAGTCTAATTCGAGAGAATTCTTGCAACCCGTATGGCTATAGTATGACACGGAATGATTCTTAGTCATTCCCTTTCTTTCGCATTTCTCTCTCTGGACAGCGCACAAAGGAGCATTACCTTTGAACGACAAGAATTCTTGAGGTCCACCAGACTCAACCCCACTTTCAGATTCGAACGGGCCTGCCTCCCCTATGCAGGACCCCGGCACAGGAACAAGCACTGAATCTTCAGGCAAAGGCACGCGCACCGCCATTATTGTCGTTGCCGCTCTCGCCATCATTGCGCTTATTGGCGGTGGCGCCTGGGCGCTAACGGGAAACAAGGATTCTGATGGTTCGAGCAGCGCTGAACCGAATTTTCATTCTCAAGAAAACAGCAGCGAGGAAACTACCGAAGGAGCGGCTTCTGAAGAAGAATCCACTCCTGAAAAGAAAGCTGCGTCTACACAAGCTAAGAGCGCTAGCACTGGACCTTCCACAGAGGAGAAGTGTGGAACGCTAGCCGATGACCTAATGGACGTTCCAATTGGCACGCTTCAGCTGTTTTGCGATGGCACCTGGCTTTACATGGCCCAAAAGCAATCCTCAAATTATGGACTGTTCTACTGGACCGATAATGAGTGGAAGTTGTACCGGTCTGACAATACGACTGGAGACTCCGTCAATCAGTGCTACGACAAGGGCAAGTTGGACACGGCTGGCGCCCCGAAGGAGCTGACCAACCAGCTCCAACTCTGCGATGCACAGCAAACGCAAACTCCGAAGGTTCGCGACAGGCCCATTACCGCCGAGGAGGAGTTTCCGCCCGAAGATTATTGGTACGGCGAATGCGATGGCAGCTACGTACTCATCGCAGAATCGGTCATCATCCCGCCGGCAACTGATCCGATTTCCGAGCCCTACCGAGTGCACAAAAAGTACCCAGGTTCCAAGATAATCCGGGGCGGCGCATGTAGTTCCCTGCGCAGCCGTACTGAGAGCGGCTCTGTCTATGCCATCATCTACGAAGCCGGCCACAGCGTGGAAAAGGTTTGCGAGCTCAAGGCCAAGTATGGCGGTAATGCCCGTTCCCTCAATAATGACGCAGATTTCTCTGACCCCTGCTAACCCGATTCCGCGTTCGATTCCCTGTCACTCCCCTTCTGCTGCGTTGTCTCCCTACACCCGCTACAACGCAGCGTGCACCCCTTTGACTTTTCATCTACCGCCTCAATTTGAAAGCAATATCTTATGCCTAAATCATCTGCCCACCTAGGCCGAATAAGCCGTATAAGCATTGCAGCGAGCGCCGCCCTTATTAGTTTCTCCTTGGCTTCCTGCGATGACGAAACGTCGGATACAACCGCACAGGAGTTTTCGGTTGAGTCGGCGTCAATGTCCGTTACGGAAGAAAGTAGCGATGCCAAGCCGGAAGAATCGCCCACTGACTCTGCTGCGACGGAAGAAGAACCTACTCGGCCGGTGCCACCGAACGTGATGATGGATGACGAGCAGCCGAGCCCGGAAGCCGACACCACTTCGTCGTGTGGCGCGGCAGATGCCCAAGCTGCTTTCTCCGAGGGCGTATCCCAAGTAGCTCCGTGGGGCACCATCGGATGGGAGCTTTTCGATTCCTCAGGCTACGATCCCTGTGCATCTCTATCGTGGGAAACGCTGATGATTGAGGGAGGAACTAGTTCTTCGCCCTTCCACATTATGTTGTTTAACCATGGCGAATATTTAGGCACCGCAACGGCAAAGCCCTATGGATTCGCCCCCACTATTGAGCGCGTGAGTGACTCCGAGATCGCGGTAACCTACCACTGGCCGCGCGAAGGCGAAGGCAACGCGAACCGCTCCGGTACGACTGACGCTGGCTTCCGCTGGGATGAAACCCAGCAAAAGGTCATTATGTCTGGAGATGTCCCACCAACTGCGTGACCCATGTATTTTCAAACTATGGGCAAACAAAAACTTCACCAGCACATCGCCGTCTTCGGGCAAGCCGGAAGCGGGAAAACGGTGCTTCTTTCCTCGCTGTTCGGACGTTTAAACGAACCAGCGGCAATCAAGAAAAATGGCTATCGCTTTCTCGCAAAAGACACTGCTCGTGGAAATGACTTGTGGCAAAAATATCTAGGCATGAAGAAACAGGCCCAGGCCCCAATGCAGGACAAGTTTGTCTCTTCTCCCTTTGAATTTAGGCTCGATCCTGAATCACAGCCTCTAACCCCAAAGACGAAGCCGTCACGTATCGGCATCACTTGGCACGATTACCCAGGAGAATGGTTCGAATCCGAGATCAGCTCTGAGAGCGAAAGGAAGGATCGCGCCGCTACCTTCCGTCAACTTGTGCAATCGGACGTTGCTCTTGTTTTGGTGGATGCACAGAAGCTACTAGAACACCAGGACGACGAAGAGCGTTACCTAAAATCCCTGTTTGGCACGTTCCGTAATACCCTGCTCGGAATTAAATCCGATATTCTTGCAAAAGACGAACGGTTAAAACAGTTCCCTCGTATCTGGGTAATCGCCCTTTCCAAAGCTGACCTGATGCCGGAAATGGACGCACACCGACTCCATGAGCTCGTCGTTCTTCATGCCGCTGATGAACTGAACGCGCTGCGCAAAGTTCTGGCAGATTTCGTCAACGGCGACGAGGCTCTATCCGTCGGAGAGGACTACATCGTCATCTCTTCAGCTGAGTTCAAGAACGGCACAATTGATTTAGAAAAGCACAAAGGCGTCGACGCCTTGCTTCCGTTATCTACGATTTTGCCTATCCAGCGCTACCAGCGGTGGAATGTATTGCGCCTTCTCCCGGCTGGCCTAGCGGACGAAAAGATGGTGAAAAGGGGACTTGGTATAGCACAATCGGCTTTTGCGATGCTTGGCAAAGTAAACAAGATGCCATTTAATTTCCTGGCCAAGGCTCAAGGTATCGCTGGTCTGGTTGACCCGCTCATGTCTGCAGCCATTCCGGTGATTGCCGAGGCTCGAAATAATGCGGTGGAAAAGCATGCATTTAAGGAATTGTTGCTTACAGATTTCGTCATGAAATTGCGCGAGAGCATCGACAACGACATTCTCGAAAGGTCGCCGCGATGGAAATAATCTGGGCTACGCGAGGCAAACACTGGGGCCATAAGTTCTTACTCGATGGCGGCTATAAGGACCCATTGCCGCCATATCTTGAGGCATTTTCGGGCTTTGAAAACTCCCGCCACGTGTTTGAGCGCTGCAATGGACACTTGGCATTAAGGTTTCCAGATCCAGAGGAACGCCATGATGAATCAGGTCGCTTGATTTACCACGACCTAGTTATCAGCGGCCATGCCATTACCGATGTACGCTCCTACGACGAAGCATGCTCTTTTATGTGGCCCTTGATTGCGGACGAATACAGCAAGCTCTGGAATGCAGAAAACTAGAAAAGAATCTGGGCTCTTTAAACAGTTAATCGCCGCCGTGAATATCAAGACCTCATCCCCAGAAGAATGATGAAGATGACTGATGGCTGGAATTCAACAGAGTTCGCGGAGAAGATGAACTGCCTGCTAAAGCGATACTACGCAGGAGACAATGGGCTTTCTCCGGCTGCAGTAGAGCTTCGGGCGGTGTGGAGAACTGCAGGACTCGCATACGCCATTTTCACAGTCTCAAATCCGAGAGGGATTGCGTACGTGGGAGTGGAAATGACAGTTCTTCCGGGACCTGGTTCTGCCATGTCGGAAGAAGAAACCGCTATAGAAGGCTGGTTAGACCGATTAGCCGGAGATACGCTGGCCAGCGCATTGGACTACAACGAAGATGACAAAATCCAATGGCAGGGAAAGGTCGCCGGCAACACTCCAGAATTTTTCTCAGAGCTAGGCCCCGCTGTGGGAGAAATATTCTTCCCATAAGTACCAAAAGCCTAGAGGGGCGCGGCAGCCAAAAGTGGCCGCGTTCTAGGCTTTCGCGGGGAACTAGGAGCAGGTTATCGTGGCCAAAGCGTAGCCGAAGGAGAGATAGGAATGAGCGAGGAGACGTTTCAGCAGAAGCTCGGGGCTTTTGCTCTGGTGGCGGCGGTTGTCCTGCTGAGCGTGAACTTAACCGTAGTAGGGCCTACGGTGTTCGGTATCTCCACGCCGCTGTTGCTCGGAATCACGGGCATCATAATGATGCGCTGTGAGAGAAGCAGCAGCGGCGCGAAGAACGACTAGCGCAGGCGATGGCCCACGAAGCCGGCGGCGAGGGTGTTGCCGGAAGACTGGTCGATGAGCAGGAAGTTGCCCACCGCGCCGCGGGCGGCGTAGTCCTCCACGGGGAGCTCGGCTTGGGTCTGGATGGTGATGTGGGCGATGTCGTTCATAGCGACAGACTCGGGGTCTTCCACATCGGAGACGCCATCGAGGTCTAGGGTGCGGGTGATGGCGGCGATGCGGGCCTTGACCAGGGAGGAACCATAGCGCAGCTTGAGCATCTGGCCGGGCTTGATGTCCTTTTCGGTCAGGCCGACGACTGTGGCATCGAATTCGCGGGTGGACGCGGGGCGCTGGGGACCGGCGATGAGATCGCCGCGGGCGAGATCGATGTCGTCGGCAAGCAAGAGCGTCACGGAGTCGCCGGTGGCGGCGGAGTTGGCGGGGCCGTCGGCAGTGTCGATCTGGGTGATGGTGCTGGTGCGGCCCTCGGGCAGGTGGACCTCATCGCCCACGGAGATGGAGCCTGCCTTCACGCGGCCGGCGTAGCCGCGGTAATCGAAGGCGTGCTCGCGGATGACGTACTGGATGGGGAAACGGAAATCCAGCTCATCGGCGCGGCCAGTGGCCACGGGGACGGTCTCGAGCACCTCGAGGACAGTCGGTCCGGTATACCAGGGCATATTAGAGGAACGCACGACCACGTTATCGCCCTTGAGCGCGGAAATCGGCACCACGGTGGTATCAGTGATGTCCAAGCGCGCGGCGATCTGGTTGAACTCGGACTCAATATCGCGAAAGACCTGCTCGTCGTAGTCCACGAGGTCAATCTTGTTCACCGCGAGGACCACGTGGCGCACGCCGAGGAGGGCGGCGACGTTGAGGTGGCGGCGGGTTTGTTCGACGACGCCATGGCGGGCGTCGATAAGAAGCACCACTACCTGCGAGGTAGACATGCCGGTGACCGTATTGCGGGTGTACTGCACGTGCCCCGGGGTATCGGCGAGGATGAAGGTGCGCTTATCCGTGGCGAAGTAGCGGTAGGCCACGTCGATAGTGATGCCCTGCTCGCGCTCGGCACGCAGGCCGTCGACAAGCAAGGAAAGGTCCATGCCATCGAAGCCGCGATCGGTGGAGGTGCGCTCCATGGACTCGACCTGGTCCGCGAGCACGGACTTGGTGTCATAGAGCAGGCGGCCGACGAAGGTGGACTTGCCGTCATCGACAGAGCCGGCGGTGCACAGGCGCAGGGTATCGCGCTGCTTGAGGGCGCCGACATTCGGCGCGAGGGTGGTCGTCATCAGAAGTAGCCTTCCTTCTTGCGGTCCTCCATAGCGGACTCGGAGAGTTTGTCATCGGCGCGGGTGGCGCCGCGCTCAGAAAGGGTGGAAATGGAAATCTCCGCGAGCACCTCATCCGGCGTCGATGCCGTGGATTCCACGGCGCCGGTGCAGGACATATCGCCCACGGTGCGGTAGCGCACGGTGCGGGTTTCCAGCTCCTCGCCCTCGGCCGGGCCACCCCATTCACCAGGGGCTAGCCACATGCCGTTGCGCTTGAATACCTCACGCTCGTGGGAGTAGTAGATGGAGGGCAGCTCCAGTTCGCGGGCGCCGATGTATTCCCAAATATCGGACTCGGTCCAGTTGGAAATGGGGAATACGCGAACGTTTTCACCGGCCATCTTTCCGCCGTTGTACAGATCCCAGAGCTCGGGGCGCTGGCGGCGAGGATCCCAGCCGCCGAAAGAATCGCGGATGGAGAAGATGCGCTCCTTGGCGCGGGCGCGCTCCTCATCGCGGCGGGCGCCGCCGCATACGGCGTCATACTCGCGCTCGGCGATGGTCTCTACCAGCGGCACCGACTGCAGCGGGTTGCGGGTACCATCGGGGCGCTCCTGCAGGTCGCCGCGGTCAATCCACTCTTGGACGCGGGCGACGTGCAGGTGGGCACCAGATTCTTCCACGAGGCGGTCGCGGAAGTCGATGACCTCAGGGAAGTTATGCCCGGTATCGACGTGGAGGAGCTCGAACGGCACCGTGGCCGGCGCGAAGGCGCGGCGGGCCAGCTCAAAAACAACAACGGAGTCCTTGCCGCCAGAAAAGAGGATGCCAACCTTATCGAATTGGCCAGCCACCTCGCGCAGGATGTGGATGGACTCATTTTCTAGATCTTTTAAGTGTGGAGAAAGTGTGCTCATTATTCGTGTAACCCGCATTCTGTCTTGCCGTCTGCAAATACGCGCCCGGATCGGGCATCCTCGCCTTCGCCAACCGGGAAGGTCAGCGGGGCGCAGCCGATGGAGCGGTATCCCTGCAGGGTAAGTGGGTGGATGATGAGGTCGTTGTCCTCGATATAGCGGTCCGTATCGTCTAAATCCCAGGTGATGATGGGCGATATCTTCAACCGACCAGTGCGATCCAAGCTCAGCGCCGGGGCGCTAGCGCGGTGCTCGGAATCGGCGCGGCGCAGGCCGGTAACCCAGCCGGCATACGGGTCCATCGCCATATTCAGCGGCTCGACTTTGCGCATGCGGTTATAGGCCGCGGTATCGCGGGCATAAAGGCGCGGGCCGTAGACCTCGTCTTGTTCCTCTGGGCTCAATAGCGGCAGCACCCGCACTAGGGGCAGGTCCGAGTAATGCTTTTCTACCTCATCGGCCACCTGGAGGGTTTCCGGGAAGTGCCAGCCGGTATCGATAAACAGCAGATCCGCATCGAGCCCGGCGCGGTGGGCGAGCTCGGCCAAGACCGTATTTTCCATGGACATGGTCACCGCAAGGCGGCCGGGAGCATGCTCGGCGGCCCATTCGGTGATGGTTTCGGCAGGGGCATCGTGCAGCTTATCCGCCCACTGGTCTACCAATTGCTGGTTGCGCGCGGCTACCTCGGCGTCCAGCGGCGCGGTATCCCGCGTGCCTTCCGGGGAGATGCTGGGGTCACGGTAGTTCTTGCCACCGTCCAGCAGGTTCGTTGTTGGGTTCATGCCGTCACACATTAGGCAAAACCCCAAGGCGGTGCAGGAGATTATGCGCGAAAAGCCGCTGAGCTTGGCGGGAGCTGCGAATAAAAAGTTTCCAATCCGTACCAAGCGGACTAGATTTACAGACAAGACAGTCTATTGCGGGGTGTCCACGCCCCACCCAAGGAGGCACTTCCATGCAGCGTATAGCCATCATCGGGGAGGGGCCGTCCGCCCTATCCACCGCCGAGAAACTTATCAGCGCTGGCATGTGTGTGGACCTCATTACTCAACGTACCGCACCATTCGGTCTACTTCGACGCTTTGCCGGCCTCGCAGGCGTGCTTGCCGACGCCGTCTCAAGATCCCACTGCGGCCCCGGCACCACTCCCCGGCTCCGTCTCATCGGCAACGTGCGCGTAGGGCCCGACGGCGATATCACCCATAACGAAATCCACCGCCTTTCTGCCGCCGGCGACCGCGATCTGCTCATTCTCGAGCTCAAGGCCCGAGGCGTCGCCGTAACTACCTGGGAAGGGCTGTGCGCTCCCCTCGAAGACTTCGAGGATTGGCACCGCGTCATCACCCGCGCGCAGCTGGCGCATGTGGGGATTTAAAGGAAGACTCAGACTAGCGCCCCGCTCACCCTAGATATAAACTTGCACGGCTACCCAGCCACGGCAAGGAAAGGGGCGCGAGTCCATGGATCTGGTTCGCATTCTCATACGACGGTCGGCACCATATACGCCGTATTTCATAGCAGTGCTCGTGCTTCAGGCCCTCTCCACGGCCGCCACACTCTATCTCCCATCGCTCAATGCCAAGATCATTGATGAAGGCGTGGCCCAAGGCGATGTAGATTTCATTTGGCACACCGGTGGGATCATGCTTGCCGTTGCTTTTGCCCAAGTCATCACCGCCATTGGCGCCGTATGGTGCGGCAGCCGCACCGCCATGGGCGTAGGCCGAGACGTGCGCAGCCAGGTGTTTCGCCACGTCAATTCCTTGTCGACTGAGGATATGAGCCGCTTTGGCACGCCTACGCTTATCACCCGTGGCACCAATGACGTCCAGCAGGTGCAAATGGTCTATATGATGATGCTCAACTTCATGGTGACCGCGCCGATTATGTCCATCGGCGGCATCATCATGGCCATGCGCGAAGACGCCGGGCTGTCCTGGCTGGTGTGGGTGTCCGTGGCAGTATTGCTTGGCACAATTTCCGTCATCATTGCCCGTCTCATGCCACTCTTTCGCATCATGCAGGACAAGCTGGATGCCATCAATGGCACCCTGCGCGAGCAAATTACCGGCATTCGCGTGGTGCGCGCCTTCGTGCGTGAGGCGTACGAAACCGAGCGTTTTACCCAGGCTAATAAGGAAATTACCCAGCTGTCTTTGAACATCGGCCGCCTTTTCGTGGTGATGTTTCCGCTCATTACGGTGATCCTCAACGTGGCCACGGGCGCGGTGCTGTGGTTTGGTGGCCATCGCGTAGACGAGGGATTGGTCAATGTCGGATCCCTCACCGCATTCTTGCAATATCTGCTCCAAATTCTCGCTGCGGTAATGATGGGAACATTCATGGCGATGATGCTTCCGCGCGCCATCATTTGCGCCCGCCGCATCACTGAAGTTCTCAACCATGAGCCGTCCATTACCCCGCCGGAGTCCACCACAACCCCGGAGACGTCCACCGGTACGGTGGAATTTCGCAATGTCAGCTTTTCCTATAGCGGCGCAGAGGCACCGGTGCTAGAGGATATTTCCTTTACCGCGCAGCCCGGAACTACCACGGCCATCATCGGCTCGACCGGCTCGGGCAAAACCACCCTAATTTCCCTTATC
Source organism: Corynebacterium sp. LaCa117 (assembly GCF_046717765.1). NCBI lineage: Bacteria > Bacillati > Actinomycetota > Actinomycetes > Mycobacteriales > Corynebacteriaceae > Corynebacterium > Corynebacterium sp. LaCa117. The sequence goes on from NZ_CP177102.1 coordinate 2,406,762, forward strand.
CCGCGCCTATATGTTCCGACGGAAGGCCAGGTGCTTATCGACGCCACCCCGACGACCTCCCTGGCCCGCCAGGACATCGTCCAGCGCGTGTCCCTCGTTCCGCAAAAGGCTTACCTTTTCAGTGGAACGGTCGCTTCCAACCTGCGCCTTGGCCGCCCCGAAGCCACCGATGAGGAGCTCTGGGAGGCACTGCGCGTAGCCCAGGCTGATTTCGTGGAGGACCTAGACATGCCTATCGCTCAAGGCGGCACCAATGTCTCCGGCGGCCAGCGCCAACGCCTATCCATCGCGCGCATGCTGGTCGCCCGCCCGCTGGTTTACCTCTTTGATGATTCCTTTTCCGCGCTGGACGTGGCTACCGACGCCAAGGTGCGCGCCGCAATGCAGGCTTCCTTCGCACAACGTGAGCAACCGGTGACCAGCATAATCGTCGCCCAGCGCGTGGCATCCATTCGCGATGCCGACCAAATCCTGGTACTCGATGCCGGCCGCATTGTTGACCGCGGCACGCACGAGGAGCTCCTTGGGCGTTGCGCTGTGTACCAAGAAATTGTTGATTCCCAAGAAACCGCCGCTGCTGCAGGAGGCGCGAACTAATGGCTGAAAATACCGCCTCCACCGCCGAGTCCACGGAGCACTCCACCGGCCCCATGGGCGAATCTGCTCCGCGCCAAGCCAAAAACTTTTGGCCCTCCATCAAGCGCCTCTTTTCCTTGCTTGCCCCATTTAAGCGCAGACTATGGGCCGTAGCAGCGATGAATATTGTCTGTATCTTTTTGGCAGTTGTGGCACCCAAGGTCATGGGCAAGGCCATGGACGTCATCTTCGCCGGAGTTATCTCCCGTAACCTTCCTGCCGATATAACCGCCCAACAAGCCATCGATGGCATGCGTGCGCAAGGACAGGACCGCTTCGCAGACATGGCTTCCGCTATGGACTTCATCCCTGGCCACGGTATTGACTTTCAGCGCTTGGGTACGCTCATCATTACCGTTATCGCAATGTATATCGTCTCTTCCGGCTTCCAATGGTGGCAGGGGGCCATCCTCAATAAGATCAGCATGGATACCGTGTTTGACCTGCGTGAGCAGGTAGAGGCCAAGATTAATGCGCTGCCGCTGAACTACTTTGATTCCCAGCAGCGCGGCGATATCCTCTCGCGCACCACCAATGACATCGACAACGTGCAGCAGGCCCTGCAGCAAGCACTTTCGCAGCTGTTTTATGACGCGCTTTTGGTCATTGGCATCACCATCATGATGTTTAGCGTTTCCTGGCAGCTCGCGCTGGTTGCTCTCCTGGCCCTGCCGCTTACCGCTCTAGTCATCGGAGTCATCGGTGGACGCTCACAGCGCCAATTCAAAACGCAATGGCGCTCTACCGGACAACTCAATGGCCAGGTAGAAGAATCCTTCTCCGGCCATGACCTCGCCATCATCTTCGGGCGCACGGAAGCTATGACGGAGGAATTTGATAAGCGCAACGAAGAGCTCTACCACTCCGCAGCTAAGGCTCAGTTCCTGTCCGGCATCATGATGCCAATCATGCAGTTCCTGTCCTATCTGTCCTACGTTGCCATCGCGGTCTTGGGCGGCCTGCGCGTGGCTAATGGCCACATGACTTTGGGCGCAGCCACTGCGTTTATCCAGTATTCTCGCGAGTTCAACCAGCCGTTGGGCCAGCTTGGCGGCATGATGCAGCAGGTGCAGTCCGGCGTGGCCTCGGCCGAACGCGTCTTTGAGCTTCTCGACGCCGAGGAACAAACCCCCGACACCACCGACGAGGACCTCCCCGGCCGCGCCCGCGGACTCGTTGAATTCCAAGACGTTGATTTCTCCTACTCGGAGGATAAGGAACTTATCACCGGCCTCAACCTGCGTGTGGAGCCCGGCCAGACCGCAGCAATTGTCGGCCCTACCGGCGCCGGCAAGACCACCTTGGTCAACCTGCTCATGCGCTTTTATGACTTAAACGACGGTCAGATTCTCATTGACGGGCACGATATCGCCCGCATGCCTCGCCAGACGCTACGCTCCCAGGTGGGAATGGTGCTTCAGGACGCCGTGCTCTTCAAGGGGTCGATCATGGAAAACATCCGCTACGGACGCTTGGACGCAACGGACGAGGAGGTCATCGCCGCTGCAAAGGCAACTTATGTGGACCGCTTCGTACACGCCCTGCCCGATGGTTATAACACCATTATCGACCAGGACGGCGGTGCTATCTCGGCCGGCGAGCGTCAGCTCATCACCATCGCTCGCGCTTTCTTGGCCCAGCCCGCGCTGCTCATCCTCGATGAAGCTACTTCTTCGGTCGATACCCGCACCGAAGTACTCGTCCAAGAAGCGATGAACGCGCTGCGCGCGGATCGCACTTCCTTTGTCATTGCCCACCGCTTGTCCACCATTCGCGATGCTGACCTCATCCTCGTCATGGAAAAGGGCACCATCGTCGAACAGGGCTCGCACGATGATCTCCTTGCGGCCCAGGGCGCATATTGGCGCCTACATCAGTCCCAGTTCGCGCAGGGATAGGCCACCTGAGCGTTCTTTTCCGGCCCCGGCGAAGAGCTATCCCAGCCCCACAGTCACCGTCGGCGCGTTGAAATGAGCGCCCTTGAGGTTAACCAGCTCAAGGGTGACATCGCGCAGCTCGATATGGTCCATGACTACGTCTGGCACCTGTGCATCGGGGACGGGGTGCGGCTCTGGGACACCGAGCTTATCCAGCACGGCCTTGATATCGTCCCGGCTCAAATCGATTTCTGCGGAAGGCGCAGAAACATCCCCCACCGCCGGGGTGGCTTTGAGCCCGGTAGCCATGATGGTCACCGGTCCCCCGCGCACCTCGGTAGTATCTCCACCTGTGGTTAGCATGCCATCGCCATAGCGCCCGGGTAGCGTAATCCCCAGATTATCGATGTCGAGGTTCTCGCCCTTGAGCTCCAACACCCGCACATCGCCACTGGCGGTGGGGAAAGTACCCAAAGAAACGGTGACATTTTTCGTCAGCGTCACCTTATCCGCGAAGACGGTACTGAAGTATGGAGCCGCTGGGGCGTCTTGCGCCTTGACCCGCTCGGAACCGCTCACACCAGCGACCACCAAAGCACAGGTCAACACGGCTAGGCAGCTGCGTGCTGCCCGCGGCATCGCCCTCGTCATTGTTCAGCTGCTTCCTTGGCGCGGCGCTCCTTCTCCCCTGGTTGCCAGGCAAAGGTAAAAGCCCCACCAATAATGCCGAGCAGGGAGCCGATAATGAAGCCACCCAAATTGGACGTCGGCAAGGCGATAATGGCCACGATGATGCCTAGCACTCCGACATAATTCGAGGTTGCCGGCTGGAACCACGCACCAAGCCCAAACATAGCCAGCAACACGCCAATAAGCAGCGTAGATACGCCAGAAATAGTGGAGATCATGACCAAAAGGTCAGAAATATGGATGGTGATATAGGCCGGCGCGGCAATGATGATGCCGGATAGGATGAGCAATAGGCCGGGGATAAACGGCCGGCCGGTGCGCCAGCGGCGAAAGCGCTGCCAAGCACTAGGCTTGGATTCCGCGCCCGATGCCTCGACTGTCGGGAGGGTCTGTGTTTCTTCCGTGGCGGGCTCAGCAGCCATTATCGGATCCCCTCCTCACCGTCACTCCCACATTCTTGGCAGAAAGGCGCTGCGCGCCCACGGAGGTAGCCTTCACATCATCGGCTTTGAGGGAGACCTGCTTGGAATAGAGGCCCCAAGTGCCGGGATCTGCGGTATCGCTGAGCTGATTGGCATCGATGCCCACGTTGACATCCTGCATCACCAAGGAACCATCCACGTCGGTCGCACCGACCAGCAGGCTATCGGACTCCACGCTGCCCTCACCCTCAGCCTTCAGCGCGAGGGTAGCTTCTCCACCAACGCCGGGCACCTTCGGAACCGTCACGGAAAGGCACAGGTCAGAGACCTTGGCATGGTCCAGCTTGATGCGCGCGACGGGAAGGTGTTCTTCGGCCTTTTGGTCATCATCAACAAAAAGCGAAAAGCCTTCTCCGTCCAAGTGCCCCATGGTGATCTTGAAAAAGCTACCGGAAAGGGCCAGGTTTGCGGTCAAACCACCCTGCGCCACGGCAAAGCCGGTAACACCAAAGGCGGCAAGGCCTGCGGTCAAGGCCACCGCGGCCTTGGTGATATTCGTTTTGCCCATGGCGATTTGCCCTTTCTGCGGCGGTCTAGGTCCACTTCTTGCCAGCTTGGGCCCTGCTGCGGCCACCGGCACTGGCTATACCCCGCCGCCGTGTACAGCACGTTTAAAAAGAATATGACGGCCGAGTTTCTCAAATTGATAGTGTACCGCCCATCCTGCCGAAATACCGCACTGAATGCAGACTCTGGGATTTTCACCCTAAGGCTTTAAGGTAGAGAGAAACGTGGAGCATCAGTATTAAAGGAGCACGCATGACCACCGTGTTCGGTTGGATCGCTATAGCCGCATCGATTCCGGTGTGGTTGTACTTTTTCACCCGCGTATGGGCCCTCTTCAAGTTCATCCGCTCGGGCGGGCCTCCCCAGCTCAAGCGCACCGATAACCCGGGCAAACGCCTATGGCGCGTGATTGCGGAGGTCTTTGGCCATTCCCACTTCAAGGGCAAGCCTCTGGTCAATGCCGCCCACTGGCTGGTGATGGTGGGATTCCTTTTCGGCATCCTGGTGTGGTTCGAAGCCTATATCCAAACCTTCGCACCGAATAAGGGCTGGCCGTGGCTCAGCCACTGGCCGGTCTACCACTTTGTGGAAGAAGTCTTGGGCATCGCGACGGTGCTCGGCATTGGCTTCCTCATCGGTGTGCGCCTCAAGCTCGGCGATACCGAGCGTGGCAGCCGCTTTTTCAACTCCCAGACCGCCTCCGCACGCTGGGTAGAGTTCATCGTCTTTTCTGAGGGCCTCGGCATGCTCTTGGTGAAGTCCACCAAGATCGCCACCTACGGCGGCGGTTCCGCCTGGGCGGATTTCTTAAGCATCCACTTGGCCAAGCTCTTCCCCGAGTCACCGGCCCTGGTAAGCTTCTTCGCCCTGTTCAAGCTGCTGTCCGGCATGCTGTTTATCGTCTTCATTTCCCGCAATTTCCAGTGGGGCGTGATGTGGCACCGCTTCACCAGCTTTTTCAATATCTTCTTCCAGCGCAATGCCACCGGTGAGAAGGCACTGCAGTCCCTGCCCACCCCGGACTTGGAAGAGGACATCACACCAGGCAGCTGGAAGATGCTGCTGGATTCCACTTCATGTACCGAGTGCGGCCGCTGCCAGGAGCTATGCCCTGCCTGGAATACCGAGAAGCCACTGAGCCCCAAAAAGCTCATGATGGACCTGCGCCAGGGCGCACTGGATAATTACAACCCGCACGAGGGCCTGGATGTACTGTCCATGGCCGGCGTTATCGATGACGACGTGCTGTGGTCTTGTACCAACTGTGGTGCGTGCGTGGATCAGTGCCCTACCGATATTGAGCACATCGATCACATCGCGGACCTGCGCCGCTTTAAGGTGCTAGCGGAATCGGACTTCCCCTCCGAGCTCACCGGCCTATTCAAAAACATGGAAAACAAGGGCAACCCGTGGGGCCGGAATAATTCTGAGCGCCGCGCCTGGATCGATGAGGCCCGCGCCGATGGCATCGACGTGCCCATCATCGGTGAGGACGAGGCCGATTTCTCCGATATGGAATACCTGCTCTGGGTGGGCTGCGCCGGTGCTTATGATGATGACGGCCGCCGCACCACCCGTGCGGTTGTAGACCTGCTGCACACCGCAGGTGTGAAGTTTGGTGTGCTCTCCACAGGCGAGACCTGTACGGGCGATCCCGCACGCCGCGCTGGCAACGAGTTCCTTTTCCAGATGATGGCGCAGCAAAACGTAGAAACCCTCAACAATGCCTTTGACGGCGTACCGGAGGGCCAGCGCAAGATCATCACCACTTGCCCACACTGCTTTAATACCATCCGCAACGAGTACCCGGACTTTGACGGACATTTCGACGTCTTCCACCACACTCAGCTGCTCAACCGCCTGGTACGCGAAGGCCTGCTCAAACCAGTGCCGCGCACGCCGGAGAACCGCAAGCCGATTACCTACCACGACCCTTGCTTCCTCGGTCGCCACAATAAGGTCTTCGATCCCCCACGCGAGCTACTCGAGGCCACCGGCGTGGAACTGCGCGAGATGGACAAGAACCGCGACGAAGCCTTCTGCTGTGGCGCCGGCGGTGCCCGCATGTTCATGGAAGAAAAGCTCGGCACCCGCATCAATGACTTCCGCACCGAGCAGGCTTTGGAGACCGGCGCGGAAGAAATTGCCACCGGTTGCCCCTTCTGTAATGTCATGATGACCGGCGGCGTGAAGTCCTTGGCGCAGGATTCCACCCCCGCCGCCAAGGTCAATGACGTGGCTGTAATGCTGCGCAATTCTATTTCCCTCGATGAGGCCGGTACCCTGCCTGAGCCCCACCCCAAGGCCTTCCTTGCCACCCCGGTGCGCCACCAGAAGGCTGCGGAGTCCACCGAGCCTGCCCCGCTTGCCGACGCCCCCACTTCCGATGCTCCCAGCGCCCCCGCCCCGTCCGCCTCGGCACCGGCAGCCCCAAGCGCACCCGCGGCGCCCTCGGCACCAAGCGCGCCCGCCGCCCCTGCGGCACCGGCTGCGCCTGCGCCAAGTGCACCTTCTACTCCATCAGCGCCAACGCCTCCAGCTGCACCGCAAGCTCCCCAAGCACCGGCAACTCCCGCAGCACCAAGCGCACCTACCCCACCGAGTGCCCCGGCAGCACCTGCACCGAAAGCACCAGCCGCTCCAACACCACCAAGCGCTCCAACGCCGCCGAACGCACCCGCAGCGCCCGCAGCACCCGCGCCAAGCGCACCTTCTGCTCCATCGGCACCGACGCCTCCAGCTGCACCGCAAGCTCCCCAAGCGCCGGCAGCTCCCGCAGCACCAAGCGCACCTACCCCACCGAGTGCCCCAGCAGCACCTACACCAAAGGCACCCGCAGCACCGGCCGCACCCGCTGCGCCCGCGGCACCTGCTGCGCCTGCACCAAGTGCACCTTCTGCTCCGTCGGCACCGACGCCGCCAGCTGCACCGAAGCCCCCACAGGCTGCGCCGCCAGCACCGCCGGCGTCGGAAAGCGCGCCACAGCCGCCTGAATCTGAGTAGGCGCGCAGGGGCATGGGTGCGTACGCTGTAGTCCATGCATTTTAATGCGGGACTCCCCACCGATGCCCTGCTGCTGGCGGCAGGCGCGACCGAAAATACACACTCCCTCGTCTCCTTCGCTTGGATCATGGCCGCGGCTCTGCTGGCGCCGCTGGTCTCCTATATGTTGGGCCACCGTCTTCCATCGGTAGCCCTCTTGCTGATTTTCGGCATGATTATTGGCCCTTCGGTACTCGATTTAGCCGCCGAGGACGAAGGCATCGAAATGCTCAAGGAGCTCGGCGTGGGAGCGTTATTTCTCCTCGCGGGCTTTGAAATTCAAATCTCCACCCTCAAAACCAAGGAAGCCGGAACGGCGTTATCCACTTGGGCAATCTGTGCCCTCGCCTGTGGAGTGGGCGCCTACTTCCTCGTAGATAACGTGCCCGGTGCCATCGTGGTTGCCTTGGCACTGACTTCAACGGCGCTGGGCACGCTCACGCCGATGCTGAAACAAGACCGCATTCTGGGCACCAAGGTGGGCAACTCTGTGATGATTCACGGTGCCATTGGTGAGGTCGCCCCTATTACCGCAATGGCACTATTGCTGGGTACCCGTTCCACGCTGACGACGATGATCATTTTGTTGTTCTTCATCATCATCGCCGTTGCTGTCGCCATCATGCCAGCGGCTATCGCATCAACGATCCCTTGGGTAAAGACCGCCTTTATCTCTGGTGCGGGCTCAACCAACCAAACGATTCTGCGTCTTATCATCCTTATTCTGGCCATTCTTATGGCCGTTACCGCAGTCTTTGAACTCGATATTGTGCTCGGTGCTTTTGCCGCCGGCATCATCTTGAACCGCATTATCCCGGATGAATTCCACCGCCGCCTAGAGCACCGCCTCGATGTGGTGTTTTATTCGATGCTTATTCCAGTCTTCTTTGTGGTCTCTGGCATGAGCATTAGCTGGGATACCATCGCTCATAATCCGTGGAAGGTACTGGGCATTCCAGCTCTCATCTTGGTGACGCGTGGCCTGCCCGTCTTCTTGCGTGAAAATGTTGGGCATACCGGATCTGATATTGAAACCTTCCGCGAGCGCCTCCAAGTAAGTTTGTATTCCGCCACCGGTCTGCCAATCATCGTGGCGGTAACGTCCCTGGCGGTCAATTCCGGAATCATGGAGGCCGAGAATGCCTCGATCTTCGTCTCCGGTGGAGCGCTTACCGTCGCCATCTTCCCATTCTTGGCCAGCCTGGTGGGCGGAAACCAGCAAGAAAAGAAGGACGAGAAGATCCCTGACGCTGAATCCAAGGACCTATAGGCTGCGTTCGCTGAGAGCACGTCCCTGGAAGGGCAGAATTTTCCTAGACTGGAAATTGTGAGTAATAACTTTGGTTCTTCCCCTGTCAATCGGACTCTGCGTCTGTCCGATTCCGAGCGCAACGATGCCATCAATGACCTCGCCCGCGCCGTGGGTGAAGGCCGGTTAACCATGGAGGAGTTCGAGGACCGCTCGGACGACGTCATGCGCGCCAGCACCCACCAAGACCTCGTGCCCGTCTTCCAAGATATTCCGGCGCGTGGTTCCCACGAGGTCAAGATTTATTCTCGAGGAGACGTCACCCGTGCCCATAATGCAGGCAAGAAACCGAAGTTTGCGACTGCCCTTTCCGGCTCTGTGGTGCTTGCAGTAGCAAGCCCCACGCTAATCTTCTTGAGCGCTACCATGAGCAGCCCATGGCTTTTGCTGGGAGGCGCGGTAGCAGCCGCGCTCATCCCTATCCTGTGGATTCTGCTCTACGTTGCCAAGGTGGGCCCTTCCTCGTGGCACGCCCCATCCGTGCGCCAAATTGAAAAGGAGCAATTACGCGAGATTCGCGCGCTCACGGCACATGAGCGCGCACAGCAAAAAATGATCGAAGAAAAGATGTGGGCCGATCGCCGCATGCAAGCCGGCGAAATTACCGGACAGGCTATGGATCTGGCCAAGCGCAAATTCAGCGAGTGGAATAAAAAATAGTCATCTCCGCTGTTAAAGCGTTTTGTGTGGCTGTGAATCGTGGCACAATATTCCCATGACTTCTCCGAAACACCGCATCTTTGACCAGTCCGACAAACTCAAGGGCGTCGCGTATGACATTCGCGGCGAGGTCTCTGCGGAAGCGGAACGCATGGAGCTCGATGGGCACACCATCTTGAAACTCAACACCGGTAACCCAGCCGTCTTTGGCTTCGAGGCTCCCGATGTCATCATGCGCGATATGATCGCTGCCCTGCCTACTTCCCAGGGCTATTCCACCTCCAAAGGAATCATTCCTGCTCGTCGGTCCATTGTTACCCGCTACGAGCTAGAAGATTTCCCACCCTTTGATATCAACGATGTCTTCTTGGGCAATGGCGTCTCCGAACTCATCAGCATGACCACCCAGGCGCTGCTTAATAATGGCGATGAGGTTCTCATCCCAGCGCCGGATTATCCGCTGTGGACCGCAGCTACTTCCTTGGCAGGCGGCACCCCAGTGCACTACCTGTGCGATGAGGAGGATGACTGGAATCCATCCATTGCGGACATCGAGTCCAAGATTACGGATAAAACCAAGGCCATTGTGGTCATCAACCCGAATAACCCAACGGGTGCGGTCTACTCCCGCGAAGTTTTGCAGAAGATTGTCAACATCGCCCGCGAGCATAACCTGCTCATCTTGGCTGATGAGATCTATGACCGCATTCTTTACGACGGCGCGCAGCACATCTCCATCGCTTCGCTCGCCCCGGACCTGCTCACCATCACATTTAATGGCTTGTCCAAGGCCTACCGCGTGTGTGGCTACCGCGCTGGTTGGATGGTGCTCACCGGCCCTAAGCACCACGCCCGTGGCTTCATCGAGGGACTGGAGCTTCTGGCCGGAACGCGCCTGTGCCCGAACGTACCGGCGCAGCACGCTATCCAAGTGGCGCTAGGCGGCCGACAGTCCATCTACGAGCTCACCGGTACCGGCGGGCGTCTTTTGCGCCAGCGCAATATCGCCTATGAAAAGCTCAACGAGATTCCCGGCGTTTCCGCGGTAAAGCCTATGGGCTCGCTCTACCTCTTCCCGCGCTTGGATCCGAATGTGTATGAAATCCATGATGATGCCAAACTCATGCTGGATATTTTGAAGGCGGAAAAGATCCTCATGGTGCAGGGAACTGGCTTCAACTGGCCGAACCCAGATCACTTCCGCGTAGTCACGCTGCCGTGGGCATCCCAGATCGAAAACGCCATCGAGCGCCTTGGCAACTTCCTGGTGAGCTATAAGCAGTAGTTTTCTCCCCCACCAGTTGCTAATGATACTGACAATCCATAACAATATGGTGCATGGGAAGACATTCCGCGGGACCTAAATCTCAGCCGACCCCTAGTTCATGGGGTCGGCTCTCTACTTCGATAACTCACCATCCATGGCGATTAACCTTGCTCGGCGTGCTCGTCACAGCGCTAATAGCCACCATTGCGGGCATGGCAGTGCTGTGGCCTCAGAGTCCAGCCTCCGAGCACACCTCCACCGATTTTCGGCAAACCTATGCCCTCAACCACCCACAGGTCGAGGGCACGGTCGATACGACAGACCACTCGGCTTGCCAATCGGAACTTACTGGTCAGGCCTTCGATACACCGCCACTTATTCCTGGGACTGAGGAAGTGCAGTGCGACCGTGCCCTGGTCAATATCACCTCCGGCGAGGACGAAGGTCGCATGACCCAATTGGTCACCTACGGCAATGCCGGCGATCCGCAGCTTAAACCGGGCGACAAAATTGTTCTTTCCAAAGCAGATGACCCTTCCGGCGCTGCGTCCTATGCTTTTGCTGATTATCAGCGCACCAGAAGCCTAGCTCTGTGGGCAGTTATCGTGGCCGTCGTCATTATCGCTTTTGCGGCCTGGCATGGCGTGCGCGCCCTTATCGGCTTGACGCTCAGCCTAGGCGTGATCTTTGCGTTCCTCGTCCCCGCTCTTATCGACGCCCATAACCCCCTCTGGTCCGCCCTTGTTGCCTGTTCCGCCATCATTCTGTTCGCCGTTCCTCTCGTCCATGGACTGAATTGGAAATCGGCATCGGCGGTGGGCGGCTCCCTTATCGCTCTCATTCTTGCAGCAGCGTTAGCGTGGGCCGCTATCGATAGTTCGCAGCTACAAGGCTATAGTTCCGAGGACAACCTGAAGCTACTTCTTTATATGCCCAACGTGTCCATCGTGGGCGTGCTCTTATGCGGTTTTGTGGTCGGTGCCTTGGGCAGCCTTGCCGACGCCGCCGTGGCCCAAGCATCCACCATTACCGAACTCCACGGAGCGGACCCTGATGCTCGCCCTTCACAGCTTTTCCTCTCCGCAATGAAGGTGGGCCGCGACCATATTGCCTCAATGGTTTATACGCTAATTCTGACCTATACCGGTGCGACCTTGCCACTGCTCATGTTGATCACCGCAGCGGAGCGCCCCGCAGGCCAGATTTTAAGCAGCGATCTCGTCGCAACGGAGCTGCTGCGTTCCGGAGTAGGTGCGATGGCATTGACCCTCGCGGTTCCCATCACTACAGCCATTGCAGCTTTCACAGTGCCACAGCGCGCACAATCTTAGGGCCCTTATGCAGAAGGCTGAGCAGCGCAATAATCACGCTGCTCAGCCTTTGTATCTCAGAAGTAGAGGACCTAGAGGGTGCGCCCCAAGGCCTCGACCTTCCAGCCCGCCTGCTGCCAGTCTGCGACAGGCAGCACATTGCGGCCATCGATAATGTGCTTATTGTCCACAAGCTGGCCCGCCTGCTGCGGATCCAATTCTTTGAACTGCTTCCACTCGGTAGCCAAAATCACCAGTTCAGCCTCGCGCAGGGCATCGTCAGTGTCCGCGGCGTAATCCAAGGTTGGGAATACCTTCTTGGCGTTGTCCATGCCTTCTGGGTCATAGACGGTTACCGCCGCGCCAGCCAGCGACAGGGAACCGGCAACGGCAAGGGCAGGCGAATCGCGCACGTCATCGGAATTCGGCTTAAACGCACAGCCCAATACGGTCACGCGGTGGCCAAGCAGGGAGCCATTGAAGGCTTCCTTGGCAAGGTCCACCACGCGGTCACGGCGGCGCATATTGATAGCATCCACCTCACGCAGGAAGGTCAGCGCCTGGTCGGCGCCAAGCTCGCCAGCACGGGCCATGAAGGCGCGGATGTCCTTGGGCAGGCAACCGCCACCAAAGCCGAGGCCAGCGCCCAGGAACTTGCGGCCGATGCGTTCGTCGAGCCCAATGGCGTCGGCAAGAGCGGTAACGTCCGCGCCTGCAATCTCGCAGATCTCAGAAACGGCGTTGATAAAGGAAATCTTGGTGGCCAGGAACGCATTAGCGGAGACCTTGACCAGCTCGGCGGTCTGCCAATCCGTCACGATGAATGGGGTGTCCTGCGATAGCGGCTGAGCATAAACCTCGCGCGCTACCTCTTCGGCACGGCTTTCGCCCTCGCGCACACCGAGAACGATGCGGTCTGGGGTGATGGTGTCCTTGACGGCATACCCCTCACGCAGGAACTCCGGGTTCCATGCGATTTCCACGGTGGTGCCTTCTGGGGCAAGCTCATTGGCTAGCTCTTGGAGCTCTGCAGCCGTTCCCACCGGAACGGTGGACTTACCAAAGATGATGTGATCGCCCTTGAGCTTGGGCACCAGATCCGTGATGACGGCCTTCACGTAGGTCATATCCGCTGCGTAGGAACCGCGGCGCTGCGGGGTACCTACGCCCAAAAAGTGCAGGTTGCCGAACGCGGCTGCTTCTTCATAGTCCGTGCTGAAGTCAAGACGGCCGGCCTCGATATTGCGCTCGAGAACCTCCGGTAGGCCCGGTTCATAGAACGGAACCTTGCCCGATTTAAGAGCGGAAATTTTATTGTCATCTACGTCCACGCCTAGTACTTCATGGCCAAGCTCGGCCATGCAGGCAGCATGGGTTGCACCCAAGTATCCGGTGCCGATTACAGTCATACGCATAAAGCCCCATATTAGAGGCTCTATGTGAATGCCGGTTTAAGCCTATCGAAAATTCAGGTAAGACTTCGATGGCGTCGGTCCGCGCTGACCCTGGTACTTCGAGCCCAGCGAGCCGGTGCCATATGGGCTTTCCGCTGGTGAAGTCATCTTGAAGATAGCCAGCTGCCCCACCTTCATGCCCGGCCACAGGGCGATGGGCAGGTTGGCGGTATTAGAAAGCTCGAGCGTGATGTGACCGGAAAAGCCTGGGTCAATAAAGCCCGCGGTGGAGTGGGTCAACAATCCTAAGCGGCCGAGGGAAGACTTGCCCTCCAAGCGGCCAGCCAAGTTCGCAGGCAGGGTGAACTTTTCCAACGTAGCACCGAGCACGAACTCGCCTGGGTGCAGGATGAAGGACTGATCTTCTTCTACCTCCACCAAGGTGGTGAGATCCGGCATTTCCTCTTTGGGGTCAATATGCGTATACCGCGAGTTATTGAATACGCGGAAATATTTATCCAAGCGCACGTCTACCGAGGAGGGCTGGATAAGCTCGCTGTCGAAGGGCTCGATGCCCAACTCTTCGGCGTCGATGGCGGAACGGATATCACGATCTGAAAGAAGCACGGCCCCAATTCTACTCATGCCGAAGGCCAAGGTGTATAGTAGGCCGGAGCGCACAAGTGCGCAGTGCCGACGTAGTTTAATGGTAGAACTGCAGCTTCCCAAGCTGCTAGCGCGGGTTCGATTCCCGTCGTCGGCTCCAATGTCATGAGTCGCGACATGTTTGACAGATGTGTCGCGACATCGTTGACAAACCGGCATCTCAGTTTCTTTTTGTTCTGGGGTGCCGGTTTCTTCGATCGGGCGATCAGTGCAAGGGTTCACCGGCCCGAGCAGCAGTACCAAGACGTCATAAAGAACACTTACGCCTGACGGTCGACACCCTTCCGCTATCCGACTTTAGAAGGTGCCTTAGGTCCTAAGTGGCCGCACTTTTTATCGGCGCCACTGGGCCGCTGCTTTGATGGCGTACAGCTTTGACGATGGCCATATTGCGGTTGGGACTGTTCATAGTGTCAAACATGTCCCGACTCACCAGTCAAGTATCACCTAACATGGTAAGGTAACCCTAAGCGTCAAATATGTCGCGACTCACCTGTCAAGCATCACGACGATTCCCTCAAAAACAAACTGTGAACTATATCATAACCTCAGACGATGCGCGTATCGGGCACTTAACGCTTGACGTAGCATAGCCGGTACATGACAACGCTCTGAGAGGCTTCTTGAGGGCTTGATTTGTGTAATGTACAAGTCCAGAGACTTTGCACCAATTGCTTAACAGCAGCTAATTTCGACTTCATACGATGACTGCAAGATCCTAGAAGACACCCGCGCTATAAGACGCTAGATTTTAGGGTTGAGCATTCATGAACGAATGTCCCATCACCTGGGCGGGAAGCAACCTGTACCAATATAGAGAGTTGAAGTAATGGCGAAACACTCCACCTCAAAAACACCTAATACCAATGCCGTCATTGCACTCGCGCTCATCGTTCTTGGATTAGGTGTGCTGCTGTACCCCGTGGTAGCTACGCAATGGAATAACTACTCACAGTCTCGTGCCGCTGACGAGTATTCCAGACTAGAGAAAAATGTTCCTCCAGAAACTTTACACACGGCTTTGGAACAAGCTCGTAGATATAATGCACAGCTGGGGGAAATCGACGTGCATGACGCGTGGAATACTTCAGATAATGAACACTCACCTGAATACCAGCGCTATCGCCAGTACCTCTCTGTCCTTTCAGAAACCGAAGCGATGGGACGAATTATCATTCCGTCCATTGACTCTGACCTCCCAATCTATCATGGTACCTCGGAGCGTGCCCTCTCCCGCGGCGTCGGACATCTTTACGGCACTGATCTCCCAGTGGGGGGCGTTGGTAGAGGTGAGGGACGGCACGTAGCCCTATCTGCCCACACTGGCCTGCAAGATGCCACGCTTTGGGACAACCTTCCTAAGGTGAAGAATGGAGACAATTTTTATATTGCTGCCGGCGGCGAGAAATTTAAATACGAAGTCCATGATGTTCGCGTAGTGGTGCCCTCAGACACAAGCTCGCTCAAACGGCAAACTAACAAAGATCTCGTCACTCTCATTACCTGCACTCCTTACGGGATCAATACTCATCGACTCCTTATCACTGGGCATCGAGTACCAATGGATCCCGCTGACGAATCCACATTCGGCAAAACCGGAATTCACTGGCAGTGGTGGATGTGGGCGATTTTGGTCACCGCGGTCATCATAATCGTCCTTGCAATCATTTGGTGGTTCAAATTCGTGAAAGGAGGGCGGACCGCAGCGCGACAGTCGCCAAGCAAATGACCATAAGGGGCCTAGTAGTCCCAAACGCTAGGACCCCGCGGGCAACCAATTACGCTTGGCGTCGCCTCAAAGCAGTGCAGCCTGTAATTACGATCAAAGAACCTGTGAGAACCCACAGACCCACGCCCGCCCCGCCGGTTTTAGGAAGCTCCCCTTTCCTGATATCAGCAATCTGTATAATCCCGACTTCTCTGTCACAGCTCGTGTTGCTGGACTTCTCGCACTCGTTTCCGGAAGTAGCCAGTGCGCCACCTGAAAGTATCTTTATAGCCGCATTTCCGTTATCATCCCATGCCGTGGAAAATTTAACAGGCTCACGCAGCAAATTGTATCCCTGCGGCGCTTGGGACTCGATGAGATAGTAGATTCCGGGTGCATCGAGGCCATTTAACCGCACACGACCTTCTGCAGCAGTCGTCGACTGCTGCACCGCCGGATTAACATCCGTATTAACGCTGCCATCAGGGTTAAACTGCAACTTTCCGTTAGCATCGCCTCTATAAACAGTGAACTTAGCGCCACTCAACAATCCATCGTTTTGGATTTTTCCTGCGGCCTTGGAATCATAGCTAACCTTTTCGAGAAGAACGTCCATCTTCTGGTTTTTTAGAGGAATACAATCGGTATCTTTCCATCCGCCCATTTCGGCTTCGTTCATAAGCCCAAAATTCGGCTCATACAGCCCATCCTTGACATAGCAGCGAAAATTACCGGCTGGCTGGCTTGGCTGTCCAGATGGCACCACCGAGTTGTCCAATTTAGCCCGATCTAGTTTGAAGCGAACGGTGACTTCATAAACGTGTTGTCCAGTACTTCCGTCAACTCCTTTTGGCTTAATGATCTTTGGTTCCGCATTACCGTTAAGTTCAAAAGGGCCAGCACCCGGAGAGTACGTAGCTTGGCTAGGCTTGTTGAATTCATCTTTAAAGACAACCGAAGCGCCAGTAACCGAAGCTGCGCCCACAAATTTCGGCGTATCAGTCAACTTTCCGTAGATTACTTCGTTACTGTCAAACCCTGGCGCATCCGGGGCAGAAACGACAACGTTGTATTTCACGGTGTATTCGTTGTCAGAACCTTGAACTGGTCGTGGTTCACTGTCGACAGCAACTTTATCGAAGCAAGCTTCAACCGCTACGTTATCGTCATCAGCCGGACGAGCTTCAGAGTCCGTAGGCAGGAGCCCCACCTTGTTCGGGCTACATACTGTCTTAAGATTGCCGTACTTATCTTTGCGCACTGGAGCGGAGACTATAAAGTCCACCTTCGCACGGCCAGGAATAGTTCCCACGTATCCACGCAGATAGCGCGACTCACCACTAGTTGCAGACGGCACATCCATTCCTGCGTAGATACCAGACCCAGTTCCAATCTGATCAGATCCAGGCATACGACCATTCAACTTCGTTGAGTCTGGGCCAAAACCCTCAAATCGGGCGGTGGGACCATTCGCATTCACGCCGTAATGAGTATCTGTAGGTAGGTAGTCAAAAAATGAGCCTCCAGCGCTCGGGTTATTGGTAGTATTTTCGACCGTAATAGTCCAATAAGTTCGCACTTCCCCGTCCGTTACCTTGGTTTCCGAGCGCAATTTTCTCACTGCGAGGTTAGACTGCAGCTCCGGGGGCGGCGGAACTAAATTAGACGCGCCATCTGTATTGAATGAAGACGGCAGATTATTCATTATGTTGACCAACTGGAAACTTGGATCCGTAGATTCCGCGTTAGCAATTCTTAGTTCAAACCCCATTTGGTTTGCTTGGCTGCTTCCTGATCCGAATCCCAAATTCCCATTGGAATAGGTCCAGGCTTTACCCCATGAAGATGAAGGATTAGAAATTCCCCTCCCATCTATAGTTTTTATATTAGTCAGATCCCAGGTTGCTATCTGCCCAGTTGTCGTGTCAATTCGCTCAAGAATTAGCTTTTCGCCGGCTTTCGCCTTGCTCTGGAAGCCCCACATGTACTTCTGCGAGTTTGGAAGGACCGCCCAATCTTCCGCATATGACATTTGATTCCCAAACACACGTTCAGCAGTCACAGTATCAGTATTAATCTTATAAAAACGCCGAGTACCGGAGGTTGATGTATTAGCGACAAAGAATCCCTCGCTGGTATATACCCCCGCGTTAATCACATTCCGGTCCCCGTCGGTTTCAAACGCCGAGTCACTACTCCCAGCCTTATGAATCGGTCCTAGGTTGTGTATTTCTCCTGTAGCGGGATCAATCTGCAGAAGATTTCCTCCAGGAAAACAAGGGTCCCCTCCACGATCCTGACTAATAGCATAGAGCCAGTTATCCTTAGGGTTGAAAGCTAAAGCGTTATATACCCATGAAGTCTTCCCAACCACTTGGTAGTCACGACCCTGATCAAACTGACGGTTTAGGATCGAAGTATCACGATTTTGATTGGAAGGTGTGCTTGTCACAACATATACAGGACTGCCGTTCGCAAACTCCTCTGGTGTCAGTTTACGTGGCGCTTGCTTCGTCTGTACCTTCGACTCAGCCGTGCACACAGGCGTAGGAATGGTAAAAGTAGCAGAAAATACGGTAGAGGGGGCCCCACGATAAACGCCCATAAACTGGATTTGTGCGTTTCCACCAATTGTTATTTCAGGGAGTATAACCCTGTATTTCCTCCCACTTATCTTCTCATAAGTCGCAGCCGCTTCATACCAGCCGCCGTTCTTTCCCGTGTAAAAAATCTTTTGATTGAGCGAATCCGTCGATAAATAACTATCGACATTGGACTCGAGGATGACTTCAGTCCCCTTCCTCAGAGTGATTGTGCCGTTGGTAAGTTCGCCGGCGGGAATCTTAAAGTCAGGAATATAGAGATTCCCCTTAAGAATATAATTCTGCTGTTTATCGATTCTGAACGTACGATCCCCTGCAGCATAAGAAGTAATGCTGTACGGAGCAACGGAACGCAATTCCTCCCGAGGCACCGTCATTGATTCTTGGGAAGCGCCCTCCGTCTCTTGTGGCGAATTTTCCTCACTGAGTTCTCGCACATCATCAGTATCACGTTCCGCTTCATCGGAAGCGCTTCTAACGTTGATCGCAATTCCACTAAGGGTTGCGCTTTGCTTCGCAATTGGAGCTTCCAAGGAAACCTTCGTACCCGAAGACACTGTTGTAGCAAGATCCGTGACCCGTAATGTAGCGGGACTTCCTGCCGCATCTATGGTCAGATTTTCTCCCTCACTGACAGGAATTTCTCTGTCACCAATAGTTAGTTTGTAATCCCCCTCTGACAGAACAAGACTTGGTTCTACATCGAAACGAAACTCGAGTTCTTCAATCGTCCCGTCGTTATCAAAATGCCCTTCGAAGGTCGCAGACTCCCCATCACTGATATCTAATATATCAGCGGAATCTAGTTTAACCGTGACACCAGTGGCTTGTGCTGAAGCAGCAGCGCCCACAATCTCAGGGACGGCAGAAGGAACAATGAATGCAAAAATGAGAGTTACAACAGCAACGATCGCCGCTAAAGCGTAAGGGTGGCGCCTTGTCGGCAGAATTTCATTTGTCGTATTCCAGGACATTAGCGTCCCTCACTTTCCATGTTTTTCTTACGACCAACGACGACGAGAATGAAGCCAGCTCCGAGAAGAATGGCTGCAATAATGACCAACCTAACTACTTGGGCACCAGTGATTGCTAGCGATCCACTTTTCGTCGTAGAACCTGAAGTGTTTGGCGGAGTCGTTGAGATCTCAGCGATAGGAGTAGAGGCTGTCGAAGTGCTTGGAGAAATGGGCGGAGTATTCGGGGGACTTGTCGTCGAAATCGTCGGTGTTTCTGGCGGAGTAACTGGCGGTGTCAGCGGCGTTCCCGGAATATGAGTTTTAGCTACGATAACGCCTGGAACGGGTGTCGGGTTTTCCATTATCGAGTGAAAAGGAACAGCCACGATAAACTCGCTAATTTCCCGATAGGAGTCACTAGGTGCGCTGGAGCTCACGACGTAAAACCCAGTAGCCAGATTCTCAAACGTCGTTTCGCCCCGAGCATCAGTAACTTGAGTCCGCTGCCTGTCTCTTTGCCAGTTTTGCAATTCTGTTAAACTTAAACCCTCGATGCGACTTACATCGGCCGGTTTCGTTGGGTCAAGCCCAACCAGTCGGTCAAGATGAATGCTAACGCCCTCGATCTCACCAGCAGGCAGATCCCCATCCTTTTCTGGATTTCCTTGAGTGAGGCGAATTGTGAGTACATCAGTACCTACTGTCTGTTCCACCCCAGTAGGACTTTGAAGCCCTGCGACCTGTACCGCGTCGGCTGTGCCTATCCCCACGCAACCGAACATGCACGCTAGACCGGTAGCGGCGACCTTGGCCAAATTCACTCTAAAAGCCCTCATCGTTTTGCTCCCACGGGTTACTTACCTCTTCAGAATCCTTTGCAGCATCTCCGCGCCCTAGCTCTTGTCCGATCGTGCTATCTGCATTCCCATTTTTTCGAAAAGCCCCGTTTGTTCCTAGGGAATCGTGGTTCTTTTGCTGAGACCATATCCACCTCGCGAACCAACAGCCCAGAACTAAGACTGCGGCGAGAAGTGCATACATCCACCACTGCCAACCTGCACCATGGAAGTTATCGAATACTTCCTTATCATTTGCGTTCATCGGTATCTGATGACCACGCACCAACAACCGGTGACTGTTAATTCCATATGGTGTACAAGTTATAAGTGTTATATAGTCTCGATCTGCTGCCGCCTGTAGGCTATCGACCTCATGTGGTAGTACCACGGAGATATCATCGACTTCATATTTCAATTTATGACCGGCAACTTGAATGAAAAATTCATCGCCCACAGCTGCTGAGTCCAAATGATCAAACATCGTCGAATTTGACAAACCCGTGTGGCCAGTGATTATCGAGTGCGACCCTACTCCGCCCACAGGCAAGTCCGAACCATATAGATGCCCTAATCCGCGCTGCAATGTGTCAGTTGCCGTTCCGTGAAAAACCGGTAAATCCACGTCGATTGCAGGAAAAACCAAGCGGGCCATGGCGTCCGTTTCAGCTAGTTCTCCCAGGTACTCTTTGTATTCGGGATTATCTACCCCAATGTGATTGAGCCAAGGGTCCAAGATCGGTCCAGTGTTCCGCTCACGGTTGTATCTATGTGCACTCTCCCATAAAGAGTCTTGTATCTGTTGGGGAGCGGTGTCATCTAGACGCGCGTATTCTTCAGCTGCCCGCGAGGTATTCCAATTATTCCATGCTGTAGACACCACTGGATACAGCATTACCAATAGACCGATGACAACAACAACTACAGGAAGCGCCAACCCTCCATGTCCCAATTTCCTTCTTTTTCGGTCGGGGCTTGACGCCACCACCAGGGCGTTCGATTTTTCCACGGTATAGCTCCCCACTGACAACACACATCACAATGTTTAGCGCACTACGCACGTCACTGCGATTTGAAGTTCGAAAGGGCGAGGAATAGTCAGAACAAAGTTTGGGAAGCTGCGGAGGCCTGAAACACCGCTTCCCAGCTCGTGCCGTAGATAGCCGCCCAACCAATCTACGGCACCAGCTGAACTACCGCCTAGTCTCGGCTGCTCCGACGAGCGAACCACACACCAGCTGCGACAATTGCTGCGCCAATCGCAGCCAAGATTCCTACACCAGCACCACCCGTCATAGGTAGATTCGGCGTATCTTGCTTGATGTTGTTGATCTCAGAGACCAAAGTAATTTCATCATCACCGGCAAGTTCACCGGTCTTTTTAATATTGTCGCGAGTGAATTCTATCTCGGTCACTGGTTTATCTGGAAGTGCGTACCCAGCTGGAGCTTTCGTCTCTTTCAAGCAGAACTTTTTGCGGTCTGGGGCTGCAATCTCTTTGTTATCCGCAAAGTCAGTTACATGCAGGCCATCAATAGTCACAGAACCGTCATCACCCGTCGACCACTTATTGGTTCCATTGACGGTCAATGGACCGTTACCCAAATCACTAGCCGAAGTACACTGGTACAGCTCAAATTCTGCCCCTTGCAGAACCTTGTTGGCTTCCTTGCCGTCCTTCTTTACAACTTTCAACTTCCCGTGGTAAGTGACAACTTCGTTGGTGTCGTTGTTAACGTCGCTTCCCGTATTGGGATTCGTGAAGATGACCGTACCTTTGTTCTTGAGCTCAGTCGTATTTCCAACCTCTTTACGCTTAACATTAAAGGTTAGCGACATCTTCGCTCCGGAAGCCACTTTACCCAGTCCCGCAGAATTGAGAGTCACTGTCAAAGTGTTGTTATTACCTGCTGAAGGGGCATCAACAGTGTAATCAGTCGGATTCAACACGGTGTTTCCGGCCTTAACCTCGGTAACCTTATCGAAGGCCAGACGCGGATCCAGCTGATCCTTGAACACGAACTTTTGCAGCGACTTACCTTGGCCCCACGTGGGAGCATCTGCCGTAATGGTGTAGCTGTAGAGGTCTTGGATATTCTTGTCTGCGTCCTTAACCGTTTTCTCGGTCTTCGTTTCCGTATTCTTCGGATATGCAATCACGTCATAGTTCCATGCATCCGACGCATCATTAACCATAGGTACGGAAACAATGAACGGAGCACCTGCCACGATGCCGTTTGGTGCCTTGGTCTCCTCTACCAAGTAAATACCCAAATCTAGATCATCAAAGAAGGCTTTACCCTCAGCATCGGTAGTCGCTTCTTTGGTGGTGGTTGTTTCATGGCCCTTGGCATCAGCCGCAGTCTTAGGGAACTTTGCCCAATCACCTTTTTGCAAGTCGTAGTCCAGCTTTGTGAGCTTATAGGTCACGCCGGGGAGAGCCGTGCCAGGTACGCCATCCATTTGCTCACCCGTGGCGGAATTACCGGACTCTGCCCCCTTTTTCTTGTACAAAGTAATCGAGCCGGTCTTACCAAAATCAATATTGGCCTTATTTACACCGTCAGGTTGCGCAATCTCAGTAGGATCCGCGGCGAATGCACCTGGCGCGGACACCCCCAATGACAAGCCAATAATCGCTGCAAACGACACTGAACGAACTGCACGAGAAACCACAGTCATGGCAAAGTTCCTTTACATTACTCAGATTATGAGACTTACGCCCCACCTATGAACTGCGACCCACACCAAGAAAGCTATCAACCCATCAATACCTAAGCCTTTAATTCCACGATGGACATTTCGGTTAAGGGGAGGTCTTGGGATGTTCACTTCGCTAGGCCACGGGATTGTGCAAACCCGGCTGGATTGGTTGGAATTTCGGTTTCATACTTACGGTTTGCAGTGAATCGCCGAGTGTTAGCTTACGCCATGCTGGATATTAGCTGCAACCGTTTACAGCGAAAATACAGCTTTTGAGATTGTCCCAAGCTACTCAGTTCTGGCGGCGAAGGCTTAAAGTCAAAGGACGCCTTGTCTGAATTTTGCCGCGCATCAAAATCGTTAGCGCAAGAAGCTGCCGCTAACTGCAGCGAACGATGGGCTGCGGGTCATAGACCGTAGTGGTGGTCTCGCGGGAGAGCTCCTTGCCGCCGAGGTCCTTGATGATGCGGGTATCGGACGTCGTAAAGCCTGGCGCACCAGAGGAAGGCGAGCAGTCGCTGCCGGGCACGGACATCGGTTGTGGGTCGGTCTTAGCCCAGCGGCCGTTATTTACTGACTCGACGTCAACGGTCTTGGTGCCCTTCAAACGCACGGTAATCTTGCCGCCCCCAAAGTCGGTCTCAATGCGGACCGGGGTATTGAAGGTATTGGTGAACTGCAGGTCGATGGCGCCTTCGTAAACGGTGGCTTCGCGGCCGGCGGGGTAGCGCGAAATGTAGTACGAGTGCGGGGTGTGGGCGGTATCTTCCATGCCCGCAAAGTAGGCAGCGTTGTACAAGGTGGTGGCGAACTGGGAGATGCCGCCGCCGACGGCGGAGCCGGAGTGGCCATCAATAATGATGCCGGATTCCACGTAGCCCTGGGCAGTGCCGCGGGGGCCAGTGTGGCCGTTGAGGGAGAAGGTCTCGCCCGGGTTGACCACGGCACCGTTGACCTGCTGGGCCACCAATTCGATGTTCTTGCCCGAGGCAGCCGAGTAGCCCTCGGTGGTGAACTCACCGACGGTATCGTTGAAGGTCGCCTTCTTGGCATCTTCAGTGGTGAACTTGGCTGGGTCCGGCTTATAGGTAGCGTCCCACTCGCGGTCATCACCGGTCACGCGCTTGTCAAAATCCTTCATGGTCGGTTCCCAGTCGATGATTTCGCCATCTTCGGACGGGGTGACCTGCTTGTCGTTGCCATTGAAGGAAATCTTGGCATTCACGCCGGGCACATCAGCGCCCTCAGAGCGCTCCGCCAACAGCTCTTGCGCGCGGTTGGTATCCACGGCGAGCTTGAGCTTGCCGTCCTTCTTTTCAATGCTGGTGAATTGCGAAATTTCCGGCTTATTCAAGGTAGCGGTGACATTATTTTTAGCCTTCAAGGTAATGGGATTATCCAGCGCCTTAGCGGCGTCGCCAGTGCGCATGGCCTCGATGGCCGCATCATTAATGGCCGGTTCTACCTCTTCTGGATCCACGTCCACGCCCTCGGAATCGAGCCAGTTTTCCGTGACCGCGTTGTGCAAGGAGCCGGCATCCACGGTTTGGCCAAGCTTCGGGTCGGTGACCTTGAGCTCGCCGTTGTTAAGCTCCAACATGCCATCGACAGGGTCGGTGGAAAGGTTTTTCTTCACCCGCTCCAAGGCAGGCTGCAGCTGGGCTTCATCTACGTTGGTCTCTACCGGAATATCCCGGGTGGAACGGAAGAAGCTATACAGGCGGGTGAAAGGGTTGAGGGAAGGCTCCTCAATATTGTCTACGGCTCGCTGATTATCCAGGGCGAGGCCTGATTCGGAGGGGACGAGTTCCGTGTGGAGGTCACCGGAGGTAACGGTCACGGGCTCGGTTTCTACGCCCGCGAGCTCATCTTCGAGCTTCTCCACGGCGGCGGTGCGATCCATGGCAGAGATGTCCACGCCGTTGACGGAAACGGCGCGCGGAATCTTGTCCTGGTTTGCCGCGACATCCCAGGCATAAGCAATGCCCGCGATCAGGACAAGGCCGACAAATACACCGAGCGCGATGAGCCAGCCTTTAGCACCGTTTTTTCCTTCTGCCTTTTTCACGCCTTAAAGGTTAACGGTTTTAGTGGTATTTTTCCTAGTCCTGTGCGGCCTCGGGTGCAACGTCGGCCGGCGGAACGCTGACATGGCAGGCCGCGTCCTCGAGGCGCTCGCGCGGCAGACGACCCTCATCCACGGCACCGACAACGGCATCGATTACCGCATTGATATCGCCTTCAGTGGACCACAGGGGCATATCGGCACCGGCATTGAGGGAGGTCACGACGGCGTCGGCAAGCGGGAGCGAATCCGCAATCGCCTTCATGCCGCCGATGTCATCGGTATAGATAGGGCCGTCGTACTGCAGGGTCTCGCGAGCCAAGCCATAAGCCTCCGGCAGCATAGAGGCAGGAGTCTGGCCATCGCCCAAACCGGGCACGGCGAGGTGGCCCATCATGAGCGCGGCATGCGGCGCTTGGGGAAGGGCGGTTTTAAAAGGAATGAACTCGTGTCCCTCCAGCTCTTCCAGCGGCGGGGTAACGGCCTCGGCCAGGTGGGTATCGCCAGATGCTCGTCCGTGTCCCGGGAAATGCTTGAATACGGCCTTGACCCCGGCTGAATCCAACCCGCGCGCAAAGGCTGCGCCGTATTCACCTGCCTGGGCAGGATCGGTGGAAAAGGACCGATCGCCCACCACCTCTAGGCCATTGCCATCGACATCGAGCACCGGCGCGAAGTCCACGTTGATGCCATGAGCCTTGAGAGTGGTACCAATCTCGTGCGCGAGCTGTTCCACCTCTTGCGGGGAACGCTCGGCTGCCATCTGCTGCGGTGCAGGATACTCGCCCAAGATCTCTGAGAAACGCTGCACCCGCCCGCCTTCAAAATCGATGGAGACCTCAAAGTCGCGGCCTACCTCTTGGCGCAGGGCATTAATATCGCGGCCCTCTTCCTGCAGCAGGTTGGGATCCGCCCAGCTGGGGATAAAGATTCCGCCCACACCAGCATCTAGTTTGGCCTTGGCATCGTCGTAATTGGTGACCGGGGGCATCAACACGGAGGCGGCCATGGCGCGGATGTCCTGCTGCGGGGCTGCTTCCTGCGAAGTCTCTTCTTGCATTTCTTGCGTCGCGGCCGGTGAGCTCGATGCCGCTGGGGTGGTGGAGTCCTGACTCTCGGCGTCCTCCTGAGGGGAGGTGGAGCAGGCGCCCAAGGCCGTCACGAGGGCAAGGCTGGCGAGAATGCGCGGAGTTTTCATGCCTTCCAGTGTGCAATATTCCTCGCCTTCTGTCTGAAACGGTGGGTAGACTAGCCACATGAGTAACGGCGAGACAATGCTAATTGCCTACGATGGCACCGAACGAGCCGGCCGCGCCCTCGAGTACGCGGCCCAGCTGCTGCGGCCCACCACGGTGGAAATCCTCACCGCCTGGGAGCCGGTAGCCCGGCAGACCGCCCGCGCCGTCAGCCGCACTGGAATGCACCAGTCCACCGTCTCCCCCGATGGCGTCGAAGAGGATCCGGCCTACGAGGAAGCGTTGAAAATCTGCCGCCAGGGCATCGAACTAGCCGAAAGCTTGGGCTTGGCTGGCCGCGCCCACTTGGTGGAATCTGCCACCACTATTTCCTCCGCCATCATTGATGCAGCACACGAGCTGGACGTGGATGTCATCGTGACCGGCACCCGCGCCCTGACAGGTTTCCGCGCCTGGTGGACCAACTCCACCGCCGATCAGATTGTGCGCAATGCCGGCCTTCCCGTCTTTATCGTGCCGCAAGAAAACGAGGAAGACGCGGACGATGATGAGGCAGAATACTTCTAAATAGCTGCTAGTATTTTTAGCCATGGCTCTGGAAACCGATTCTTTGAACAAGCGCACCCTTGGCCCCGCCATCGGTAGCGCTGTTGTGGGCATCGCGCTCGGCGTCATCACCATCATCGGC
Source organism: Corynebacterium sp. LaCa117 (assembly GCF_046717765.1). Classification (NCBI taxonomy): domain Bacteria; kingdom Bacillati; phylum Actinomycetota; class Actinomycetes; order Mycobacteriales; family Corynebacteriaceae; genus Corynebacterium; species Corynebacterium sp. LaCa117. The sequence goes on from NZ_CP177102.1 coordinate 2,433,357, forward strand.
ATCGCGCAATTCTCCGGCACCGATACCGTGCCAGAAGGCAATGCGGTTTCTGCTTCCGATGCGGTTTTGGGCGGCCCTGAGTACGGATCCCGCAACTAGGTGTGCGTACCCTCCGCGGGCGGCTCGCCCGCCCCTACCCGCTGGGGATCTTTGCCCTAGCGCTCATCCTCCTCGTGCAGCCGTGGGGGTTGACGGCCGCCGATACCAAGCATGATCTGGCGGCCGATCCGCTGCACTTTCTCCGCGGGGCGCTGAGCGCCTATACGGATACCTTTACCCTGGGACAACTACAGAATCAGGCCTATGGCTATCTTTTCCCCCAGGGGCCCTTCTTCGTTTTGACCCAGCCACTGCCCGATTGGCTGGCCCAGCGCCTGTGGTGGCTGGTGGTCTTAAGCGTTGGCTTCATCGGCTTTCATAAGCTCGCCTGCAAGGTAGGCCTGCGCGGCGGGTGGGTCTGGGTGGCGGCGATGCTCTACGCGCTTTCCCCTCGCGCGCTTTCTACCCTGAGCGCCATTTCTTCCGAGACCTGGCCGGTCATGCTCGCCCCCTGGGTCATCCTGCCCTTCCTCAATGCCAAGCTCACGTGGCGCGATGCCGCCGCAGCCACCATCCCCGTGGCGCTTATGGGCGCGGTCAATGCTACAGCCACCATCGCGGCTTGTACCCCGGCGGCAATAATCCTGCTCTACCGCCGCGCATTCAAACCCGGCGCGGCCTGGCTCCTAGGGTGCCTGGCGGTATCGGCGTGGTGGATCGGCCCGCTTATCGTACTCGGCCGCTATGCCCCGCCGTTTACGGAATTCATCGAATCCGCTCGCGTGACCACGCGCTGGCTCAACCTGCCAGAAATTCTGCGCGGAACCACGAGCTGGACACCGTTTGTAGATACCGAGCGCGTGGCGGGCAATGCGCTGGCTACCGAATCCTTCTTCGCGCTGGTCACCATGGGCATCGCGGCCGTGGGCATCTACGGACTCACCAAACTGCCGCGTGTGTGGTCCGTCATGTTGGTAGTGGGCATCGCGGTGCTGGGCTGCCAGGTGGCGTGGTACCTCGATGCTCTCGATGGTCCGCTGGCCGCGTTGCGCAACCTGCATAAATTCGATCCGCTGGTGCGCATCCCCCTGCTTTTGGGCGTGGCGCGAGCCTGCGCGAACCTGCCGCTGCCAAGGAGCTTACGCCCGACCAAAAAGCAGACGCTAGGCGCACTGACGCTGCTGTTGTGCATCGCGGTCATCTCCCCGGCATGGTCGCAGCGCTTGCTGCCGCTGGGTGCCTATAAAGAGGTGCCTTCCTATTGGCACGAGGCCACGGACTTTATCAATACCCACGCCACCGATACTCGCACCCTCATCTACCCCGAGGCGTCCTTTGCCCGGCAGACCTGGGGGTGGACGCGGGATGAGCCGGCCCAGCCGTTGCTCGATGTCCCTTGGGCCGTGCGCGATGCCATTCCGCTCGTACCACCAGAGGCCATCCGTGGGCTCGACGGTGTGATGGCCGCGCTCAAGGAAGATCCGGCCACCGGCGTGCGTTCCCTGCAGCGCCTCGGCATCGGCGCGGTGATGGTGCGCCACGATCTCTTCACCGGTGAGGACGAGGCCCTAGCCAGTAAATTTGGCGGCGAAGTCCACCGCTTCGGCGAGGTCGATGTCATCTTGCTCAACCACGCCGGCATGTCCTTAGGGCCCACAGACCCAGTCCGCGTGGCCGGCGGCGGGGAAGCCTTGGCGCTTCTCGACGCCCACTCCACCCCCACCACCCGACAGCTCGTCGATCGCGACGCCGATATCGTCACCGATACCCCGACGCTCACGGACCGCAACTACGGCACCCTCGATGGCCCCGTCTCCGCACCCCTGGCCGCGAACGACCCCAGCCACGTGAATAACCGTCTGCGCGATTATCCTTCCGCGGGGCCTCTTAGCCAGGTCGAGACCCACGGCGGTTCCGTGGCGGTCTCCTCCTCGGCAGCCGATGCCACGGCCTTTGGCGGGGCCCAACCGCACAAGTCCGCTACGGCCGCGGTGGATGGGGAGAATTCCACCGCGTGGTGGCCCGCGCCGGGCGATGACTCCGGGTGGATTGAGCTGCGCGGTCAATTCACCCAACCGCGTCTAAAGCTCATGGCCACCAGCGCCACTACGGTTACGGTGCGCTCCGGCAGTGCCGCGGTGGACGTGGATCTCAAGCCTTTTCATGCACAGGAGGTCCGCGTTCCCGGCGGCGATACCGAGGCCATCCGCGTGGAATTGTCCCACCGCACCGGCATCGCGGAACTAGGGGTAGAAGGCCAGCCGGTCGAGCGCGTGGTGACCGTGCCGGATACCTCCCCCGATGTGCACCAATTCTTCTTCCAACAGATGCTGCAAGATACCGGCGTGCTCATCCGCGACTTCACCGCGCCGCGCCCCATGCGGGTAAAGGTAGATTCCACCAAGCCCGTGCTTATCGACGCCCACCGCTACGCCCCCGGCGATTCCCTCACCCTGAGCCCCGGCACGCACCGCGTGCGCACCACTGGGCCGTGGGTGAGCCTTCGCGAGGTGGGCTGGCACCCGCCGGAGCCCTCGGAACCCACTAGATACTCGATTAAAGCCAGTGAGGAAGACCGCCTCTTGGTCACCGGACGCGCCTTTAATAAGGGCCTGCGCGGGTATTTGGACAATGAAGAGCTCACCCCGCGCGAGATCGACGCCGCCACCCAGGCTTTTGTCATTCCAGCCGGCCTATCTGGCGACTTCCATATGTCCTTTACCGCCCAGCCGATCTATCGCGCCACCCTCCTCTTGGGCGGCTCCTTGGGATTGCTGACGCTCGGCCTGTGCCTCCTGGCGGCCGCGCGCCGCCCGTCCCGGCCCACCTGGCGCGCACCGCGTGGGGGCGCTGTCTCGGCCGCCGTGGCACTTGGTGCACTGGCCCTTACCGGCTGGCCGGCCGCAGTGGCGGCCGTGGCCGCGTGGTTGGTAGTGCGCTGGACCACCATCCCGCGCGCCTATCTCGCCCCCGGTGTAGTCGCTGCGGCCGGAGCCATCCTCGCCCGCGCGCCGTGGACGTCTGGTTCCTATGCGGGTGATTCGCTCTTGCTTAACTGCTTGTGTGCCGCGGGCGTGGCCTGTCTTTTTGCCGCCGACCGAGGAGAAGATCCCGGCCGGGACGCTCGATGAGCGTATAACTAGCGGCCGAAACCACCACGGTGCCCACCACAGTCACGGCCAGAATGACCCAAAAGTCCAGGGGTTTCCCGCTAAAAAGCGGCACCCCGGTAAGGGGAAAGGCCAGACCCAAGATGGCCACATGCCACAAGAAAATGGAATAGGACCATGTACCCAGTGCCTGCATGAGTGGGCTGGTCAGCCAAGATTTCTCCCGCGGGGCGAGTGCCACCGGTACCACTACGACCGCAGCAAAGGCCGCGCCCGCCATGATGCGGCGAGAAAATTCCGCGGGTTCGGGATGGATAAGCCCCTGCGGCCCAAACCACTCGCGACTGGCACCCCACAGCACCACCGCCGCCGCGAGCCACCACGCCCAGCGCGGCCGCAGCACCCGCTGCACTCGCCGACTGATGCCGGCCTCTTCGCATTCGGCGGCCACCATTCCCACGGCAAACCACGAGGCATACGCGGGCGGCCAGATCTGCGAGTTGACCTGGTCCTTGGCGTAATCGGCTACAAAGGGCACGAATCCCCACGCCCAGCTGAGCACTCCTGCCAAGACAATGGTGGCAATGCGCCAGCGCCGCGGCAGCGTTCCAAGCAGCCACACCAGCACAGGCAAGAAGAGATAAAAGAAGAACTCCACGCACAGCGACCACAGATGGGTAAGACCTGGGGCCAACCCGTCGACCACATAAATTTGCGTGGAAGTCAGGTTGCTCAGCAATTGGGTGAGGGTGAGTGAGTGGGCGTCGGGAAGCAGGAGCATCACCGCCACCACGCAGGCATAATAGGCCGGCAACAGACGTGCCACGCGCGAGCGCGCATAGCCGGCTAAGCTGTGCGAGCCGCGTCGGCGCCACAAGAGGAACGCGCTGAGTGCAAAGAAAACGGCGACGAAAAAATCGAAGCGCCCGGCAAACCCCCACCCAGTTCCGGTCTGAAAAGACACGTGGGTGACAATGATTCCAAGGGAGGCGACCGCGCGTAGACCGTCTAGCTCCGGCAGATGCTGGGGTACGCTTTTCACAGATGCCTGCGGCTGCACGCTTGCTCCTAACCCCGGATCGACCTGAAACTGATTGGACATATTATTGCAATGAAACGCTACCTTTGGCCACGCTCGCCACTAGCGTGGGTTGTCATTGCCGCCGTCATTTTCTTGGTGCTGGGTACCGTGGTGCCGCCGTTGTATAACAATCAGACTCGGCCCCTCGCCTTCGACCAAAACATCAACACTGTCACTGCACCGTCCACCGGCGTGTGGATGGATGCGCCCGCTTTTATCGCCGGCGCCAAGGCCACAGGCGATAGCAAGAATCCGCAGTGCCAGGAAAAGAAGGCACCCATCTGGTGCTACCTGCACCATGACCTGCTCACCATCGAGCGCAACACCACGACCGCTGAGGTGGCAGAAAACGATGCGCTCGCTCACTCTGATTCTTTATCGCGCCTGCTAGCCGGCGAGACTCCGCTCGCCCAAATCACCGAGCACTCCGTGTTGAACCGAGAATCCACCTACCCAGTGGCGGCCCCTAAGGATAAATGGGAATTCCTCCTGCCGGCAGTGGATACGGGCATGGCCCGCACAGATTTCGAACGAGATGGCATCAACTACTTTTTCCCTTCGGGAACCGAGCAGCGCTCCTATCCCTTTTTCGATCTGGCCTCGCAATCCTCCACGGCGGTGGACTTCACCACTACGGAGAAGTTAGACGGTATCCCCACCTATTCCTTCCACCACGATATTCAGCCCATTTCCCTGGCCGATATGCGCAGAAACATCACCACCGAGGCGGTCGATTCCGGTAGCGGCGAAAAGCAGCTGGCCGCTAAGGACTTCCGCATCTCTGGTCCGGCGAAGCGATTCTATGACGAAGACTCGCGCAAGCTCCTCGGCCTAGATCCCACTGACCGGGTCACGGTGGAACCTTTTTATACCGTCGGCCGCGATATCTCCGTGGAACCCACCACCGGCACCATGGTGGATCTGCGGGAGAATATCAAGATTTTCTTCGCTGCCGACGAAAAACAAGCCGGCACCATGGTGGCCAATGACGATACGGAGGATCGCTCCATCTTCGCTGCCGATATGCGCTGGTCCGATGACACTCGCGCGGAGCGCCTCGACGAGGTGCGTCCGGTCATTCGCACCATTCGTGCCTTGATGGTCGTCGGCTGGGCGGGCAAAGCCATCGGCGTCGGCCTATTACTCTGTGCTGCCTATATGTACATGCGCCGCCACCGTGAAGGCTAAGCGTCTAGTACTCCTCGCCTGGGGATTCATCCTCGTGGCCGCGGTGTGCTGGCCCTTCGCCCTGCCCGGTGAGTTCCTGTGGCGCGATATGGCGCTGCTTGACCATCCGGCGCTTTCCCCTTCGGCTTTCGGCGGCGGCAGTTTGCCTGCCCGCAATGCCCCGCAAGACGGCTTCTTGGCTGTAGTAGGCGGCGCGTGGGCGGCGCGGGTGCTCATTTTTGCCGCCGCGGCGTCCTCCGCGCTCACCGCGGCGCGCTGGGCTCGCTCCACAGCCTCCGCGGTGAGCGCGATGGGGATGGCGGTGGCCAATCCTTTCGTCATCGAGCGCCTCCTCCAAGGCCAGTGGTCACTTGCGGTGGCCGCGTGGCTGCTACCGGTCATCGCGTGGGCAGGAAAGCAGCGCAGCTGGGTGGCGTGGCTGGCTATGTGGGGTGCTTCATTTACCCCTACGGGTGGGCTCTTTGCCGTGGTGACCGCGGCGGTGACCTGCCGCAAGCGGGTAGCACTTGGCGGCGTGGTCCTGTGCTTGCCGTGGGCCGTTCCGGGCATGTTCTATCCCGCTGCGCCCGGCGATACTGCTGCAGCGGTGGCCGCGTTTGCCCCGCGAGCGGAAGAGCACGTCGGCACCGGGGGCGCGCTGCTGCGCTTGGGCGGCATCTGGAATGCACAGGCAGCCATCGGGTTCGCGATATGCGGTGTCATCGTGGCGATCATCGCCTTGCTCGGGGCGTGGCGAGTTCCCGTTCGGCTGAGCATACTGGCAGCTATTGGTCTTGGCGGGGCGATGTTTTTCTGGCTGGTTCCCGGCGCGTTGGTGTGGTCCATCGATCACGTACCAGGGGCCGCGCTACTGCGCGATAGCGGGAAGCTAACCATGCTGGCATTGCCGCTGTACGTGGCCTCGCTGGGTGCGCTGCCGAACCTGCCAGCAGCACTAGCCACCGTGGCCGCGGCCGTGCAGCTGATTCCGGTTCCGGGGCGGCTAGCGGTGCTCGCGCCGCGGGATACGGGAGTAGATCAGCAGCTGGTGTGCGAGATTGACGGCCGCGTGGCCTTCTTTCCAGAGCGCGCCAACCTTGTAGAGGTGCCTGGCGGTGTGGCGGTAGATCCCTATTCCAAGGCGGTCGCCATGGTGGAATCGGGGGAATTGAGCGTAGACGGGACCGTGGTGGATCAGGCTTCGCCGCAGTACCGGGCGGCGCTGCGTGCGTGGGAAGACCACGATATGAACCGCTTGGAACAGATCGGTGTCGGTGTGGTCGTGGTCGACGGTGTCATAGTCGCGGAAACGGATGCGCCGCGGCCCGAGGTTCCATGGGCGCTTAGCGCGTTGTGGATGGCTTGTCCGCTACTAGCCCTTGCAGCAATTCCGCGAATTGCTCGCCGGTCTTCTCCCACGAGAAACTAGCGGCAAAATCGCGCGCATTGGAGCCGAGGGTGCGGCGTAAGGGGGCGTCGGCAAGCAGCTGCTTGGTGGCCGCCACGAAGTCTTCCTCGCGCTCTACTAAAATGCCAGTCTCGCCGTTAATAACGCTGTCACGCAGGCCAAACGTATAGCCAACGGTGGGAACACCATGTTGGGCGGCCTCCATAACTGCCAATCCCCATCCCTCCTTGCGGGAGGGCATGAGCAGGGCATCGGCACGGGCGAGCAAGGCATGCTTATAGTCCTCGGTTACCTGGCCGCGGAAGCGCACGCGACTGCTGACGCCGTGTTCCTCGGCATAGGCACGCAGGTTAGCCTCCCACCAGCCAGAGCCAATGACATCCAGGACCGCGCCCGGGGTCTGCGCCACCGTATCCATGGCATGCTCAATCTGCTTATGCGGCACCAGGCGCGAGAGCGTTACCAAGTGCACGTCGGCCTCTCGTTCCAGGGAAGGCACATGGTCCGGAACCGGGTCCAGGCCATTGGCAATGATGTGTGCACCCTTAATTCCCAGTGCCTCTAGATCCTCGCGGGAAGCCTCAGAAACGGTGACATAAGGAGCGCCGCGATACACACGCGGAGCCACCCGGGACTCAAGGAACCAGCCGAGACGGCCCAGAAGGGGGCCTGCCACCGGCCACTGCTCGCGATGGCAATGGTGGGTAAGCAGCACCGTCGGTGCTCCAGATACCAAGCGGGCGAAGAAAGGAATGCCGTTTTGGGTATCGATGACCGCATCCACGCCGCGCAGGTCACCCAGCCCTAAACGGCCGGCCAGCATCGCCGCCCACGCGCGTGGATATACGCCAAACTTGGCGCCGCCGCGGCTGTAGCGCACGCCGTCGCGCACCTCCCGGCGCGCGGCATTCATGTGCTTGGAGGTGCGAAAAACCACCTCGTGGCCCTGCGCCGCGAGGTATTCGCCCACGCGCTCCAAGTAGCGCTCCGAGCCCCCGCCTTGCGGGTGGGTGGAATCGCGCCAGCATAGTAAAAGAATCTTCATTGTGAGGTATTAGCCTAGTGGGTTATGAGACATACCCGTGAGATGGCCACGCTGCGCCGCTCCTTGCAGCTGTTGCGTTCCTTTCGCTTTGAGCAGACGCACCCCGAGATTTTCTACGGTGGGCTAGCGGAAGATACGGCCGCACTGGTAGATAACCTCGGCCGCGACTTGGGCGTCCAGCTTCCCGGGGCGAGGGTGCTCGATGTGGGCGGCGGACCGGGCTATTTTGCGGATGCTTTTGCCCGGCGCGGCGCCCACTATGTGGGACTAGAGCCGGATGCTGGCGAAATGTCTGCGGCTGGCATCCACTTGCGCAACTCGGTGCGCGGGGACGGCACCAACCTTCCCTTTGCCGATGACTCTTTTGACGTGGTCTATTCCTCCAATGTGGCAGAGCACATCCCCAATCCTTGGGATATGGGCGAGGAGATGCTGCGCGTGACCCGCCCGGGTGGCCTGACCATTCTGAGCTATACGGTATGGCTCGGCCCCTTTGGCGGCCACGAGACCGGCCTATGGGAGCACTACATTGGCGGTGACTTTGCCCGCGATCGCTATACCCGCCGCCACGGTCACCCGCCCAAGAATGTCTTTGGCACCTCGCTTTTCGACGTCCCCTGCTCCGCCGGCCTCCACTGGGCACAGCGCACCGGCGCGCTCAAACTCGCCTTCCCCCGCTACCACCCCAGCTGGGCTTGGTGGCTAACCCGCGTGCCAGGTGTGCGGGAATTCGCGGTTTCTAACCTGACATTGGTATTGCAGCCTAAGAGTTTTAATGGCAATACGCGCTGAGATCGAATACCTCGCTACATTGATCTCGGACTCGGTCATCGTGGGTCACCACGATGACCGCAGCACCAGCGGCGGCTTGTTCCTGTAGCAGGGACAGCACGCGGTCGCTGTTCTTACTGTCGAGAGCCGCAGTTGGTTCATCCGCCAAGATGAGGCTCGGGGTGCGTACCAAGATACGGGCAAAAGAAACTCGCTGCTGTTCGCCGCCGCTTAAGGAAAATGCTTTCTCTTTCTCTCGCCCAGCTAAGCCCACCTGTTCCAGCGCACCGGCAATAATTTCTGCTTTCTTAGCCTGCGGAGTTTTAGGAGGCAATGCGACGGCCAAATTATCGGCAACCGAATCGGTATCAACCAGTGCAAAATCCTGAAATAGATAGCCAATATCGTGGCGGCGTACTTTTCGCGCCTGCCTTTCTTTCATACGCGTAGCATCGTGACCGAGCACTTCCATGCTTCCGCCGCTGAGCGAGTCCAGAAGGCCTAAACAATTTAATAGCGTGGTTTTTCCGCACCCCGAAGGCCCGGTCAATGCCACCACTTGCCCTGGAGCGATATCTAAATCCACGCCGGACCACAAGGTGCGCTTAGCAATGGAGTAGCGACCTTCCCGAATCTTTATTACGGCCTCATTCATTTTTCTATCTCTTTCCTACCCGATATGAGATGTGCACCATTGTCACTACCGAAACGACGGCCACAAGAATCGAAAGCCCAACCCCGTAGGCCATTGCTTCTGGCGTTACTTTCAGCTGAGCGACAACGGCGGGCATACTATTCATCCGTTCCAACTCTCGTGCTTGGCCGCCTTTAAACCATAAATAAGCGATGGTGACACAACAGATTGCGGCGTCAGCAAGCCACAAATATCGATACGCCCTAGCCATAGGGATTCCCATGAAGCGGTAGACGCGAAGCCGCTGTGCAAACAACTTTCGATACAAAAAGCCCGCAATGACCGCCATGGTTAGCGCAATCAAAGCCGCAGCGATGACACCGAGAACCAACGCAACGGTATCGGCACGCAGCGACGCGTTTCCTTTGGCCCAAAGATGTGCAGCCGAGTTGGTTTTCAAAACGAAGTTGCTAAGGTCCGGGTCATCGCGAAGCTCAGGCGGAAACTCACCCAGAAAGCCCGTGCCATTCTGAGTCATGCCGGCAACAATGGTTCTATCTGACGGCAGCTGGTCGTCCGGATAGATGGTCATCACCGGTCCCGCAGTTTTTACCTGTTCTCCCCAACCAGTTTCATCTATCTGCCAAGTAGCTACGTCAAAGTCATCACTATCGAGGATCTCCACTGGGCATTCGTGCTCGCTGCAATAGAAGTCCTTCGGGACCGAATCTGCAATGCCTTCCAGTCCTCGCGGAATATACCTTGTGGGCTCGTGCGGCGGATTATTCTGCAATTTCTCGCGCAGTGGGCCTTCCACCGAACGCATCGCTGCCGTGTAATTGAAACTGAGCATATCCCGGCCGACTCCGCCGAACTCTGCCGGTGAGTCCTCAGAAAACTGTACATATTGAAACTGACCAACTGCAGATTTAGCCCGCGCAAGCTCGGCTAACTTATGTGTTGAATCTACGATGCCATCGCTATCACGCGCTCCTGAAAGTTCCAGGAGCTGAAGATCATCGGATTGCTTCCAGAAGTTACCAACGCCTTTTTGCACCTCTACTTCATGCAGGTGGTTTAGTGCTGGGGCTATGAGTCCTACAGCTGCAATACAGGGCACGAGTTTCAACAAGACGACAATTGCCACGGTGCTGCGCTGCGGCAGCTTCCCTTTGAGCCGATCCCTCAACGCTAGCTTTTTACACGCCCATGTAGTCAGGAGGAATGCCACCACCATGACCACGAGAAGAGGAAACAGAAAGACTGCCGAGTAGCGCAAAATCCCCAGCATTACCCGTGGCGAAACCAATACTGCGCACAGCACCAGCGCCAGCGCCCCGATAGCCAGTGCGCCAAGAAATGCACTTGCATAAGAACGCCGAAATTCACGTGCGAAAATGGCCCTAGGCGATAGTCCCATGAGCTGCCACACGGCATAATCCCTGGTTCGCGCGATCGCACCGGCCACGACGACAGCAAAGCACGTGGCCAGAATCAAAAAATAAATTCCGGCTAGCGCGGTATCCGTGAAAAGGAACGACCATTCTAGGCTTTCGAGTTCCTGATGCTGCGCGCTGTGGGCATCCAGAATTCCATACACTGTATTTTTGAAATCCTCGCCTCCGGACAGTTGTAGAAGCTGACGCGGATCCTCATCCGGTAATTCCGACAGATCGTGTACGCGAACTGGACTGCCCGGCGCAATCGTGTCGTACCAACTGCTACCAAAGTCCCCAGCGGCGTAGACGTCGGTATGGTCCGGTTGCTCGAGCTCCACTGCAATGCGCTCCCCCTTCGATTGCGCAGCCTCATCGAGTGCAGCAAGAATTTCAGAGCCCTGACCATCATTCGATCCGACGTTGATAAAAGAGCCGGTTTCAAATATTCCCTCCGACTGCGTCATCGCAAATGCCCAATACCCCAAGAACAATGCGGATAGTACGCAAAATGCGGCGAGAATTCGTTGAGAAAGGCTAACGCCTTCTTTCATGAAATACTTCCTTAACTAAAGCAAGGGTCGCCAATGACGGCGACCCTTGTGACGCTTACCTTCTATTAACACAAGCGGTAATAAGCGCCATCCGCCCCGAGCCAACGAGATGATGCCTGCGCACGGGCCCACGTATTAGCCGGTTGGCAGCCAGAGTCAACGTACTGGTGGCCATTCACAGAACTACCGTGATTAACACTGGGATGGTGGTAGTTCGACCACACTCGGCCTCCACCCTTACCGTGTTCCCACATACCCCCATCGACAAGTTCTCCTGCCAAAGCAGTTCCCCCAAGCGCACCAGCACCTAGTACAAAAGCAGCGGCTGCGGAAGCCAGACTTTTTTCCGCATCTATTTCTCTCCTTTTCCGAAATGAAATACCCGTTTTCCGGGCCTATAAAATAATTTCATAATTATTAATAGTTGTCATCATTAACGATAAAGAGTTTCATTTTTATTAACTAATATTAACTTATTGTTTACTTTTTATATCTAGGTAAAGCAATACGAAAACCCCCAGCGACAATGCCGTCGCTGGGGGCTAGCTGAGCCTAGTTTTTAAGAGGCGTTCTCTACGCGCTCCTTCAGGGCGTGGAACTGGTCCCATACCTCGGACGGCACGCGGGAGCCCAGGAAGTTGAGGTAGCTGGCGTTATCCTGCATATCGCCTTCCCAGTCCTTCGGATTGACGGCAAGAGCGGCACGAACGTCCTCGATATCGAAGTCGATGCCCTCGAGGTCGATATCCTCGGCGCGAGCGGTGTGGCCCACGACGGTTTCCTCGGCCTCAACATTGCCCTCAATGCGGTCAATGATCCACTTGAGCACGCGGGAGTTCTCGCCGAAGCCCGGCCACAGGAAGCGACCATCGTCGCCGCGGCGGAACCAGTTAACCAGGAAGATAGACGGCATGCGGTCGCCGCCCTTTTCACCCATATCGATCCAGTGCTGCAGGTAGTCACCGGCGTTGTAGCCCATGAACGGAAGCATAGCCATCGGATCGTGGCGCAGGGTGCCGACGTTGCCCTCTGCTGCAGCGGTCTGGCCGGAAGCCAGCAGGGCACCGATCATGGTGCCGTGGTTCCAGTCAAAGGCCTGGGTTACCAGCGGAACGGTGGTCTTGCGGCGGCCGCCGAAGAGGATGGCATCGATCTTCACGCCCTGCCAATCGTCATACTCCGGAGCGGCGCTCGGGCACTGGGAAATCGGGACGCAGTAACGAGAGTTCGGGTGCGCAGCCTTAGTGGAGGAGGACGGAGTCCAATCCTGACCGGTCCAGTCGATGAGGTGCTCCGGCGCCTCCTTGGACATCTCCTCCCACCAGACATCGCCGTCGTCGGTAAGCGCAACGTTGGTGAAGATGGTGTTGCCCGGCTCCATGGTCTGCATGGCAATCGGGTTGGAGTCGTAGTTGGTGCCAGGGGCCACGCCGAAGAAACCATTTTCTGGGTTTACGGCATAAAGGCCGTCCTCGCGCAGGTGCAGCCAGGCAATATCGTCACCGACGACCTCAGCCTTCCAACCCGGAATGGTCGGGGTAATCATGGCCAGGTTGGTCTTGCCGCATGCCGAAGGGAAGGCGGCCGCAACGTGGTACTTCTTACCCTCTGGGTTGGTGAGCTTCAGGATGAGCATGTGCTCAGCCATCCAGCCTTCTTCCTTGGCCATAACCGAAGCGATGCGCAGCGCGTAGCACTTCTTCGCCAGGATGGCGTTGCCGCCGTAGCCGGAACCGTAGGACCAGATTTCCTTGGTCTCTGGGAACTGGGTGATGTACTTGGTGTCATTGCATGGCCACGCCACATCTTCCTGGCCTGGCTCTAGCGGGGCGCCCACGGAGTGTAGGGCGTGGACGAAATCACCGTCGGTACCAATCTTGTCCAAGGCTTCCGCACCCATGCGGGTCATGATGCGCATGGAGAGCACCACATAGGCGGAGTCAGTCAGCTGCACGCCCAGCTTTGGTTCCGGATCGCTAATAGGGCCCATGCAGAAGGGAACCACGTACATGGTGCGGCCCTTCATGGAGCCACGGAATGCCTCCGTCATTTCTTCCTTCATCGCAGCTGGCGGGGCCCAGTTATTGGTCGGGCCGGCGCCATCTTCATTCTCGGTACAGATGAAGGTGCGGGATTCCACGCGGGCAACGTCAGAAGGATTGGAGCGAGCCAGGTAGGAATTAGGGCGCTTTTCCTCATTCAGCTTGATAAGCGTGCCCTTTTCCACCAGCTCTGCGGCCAAACGGTCAGCCTCGTCCTGGGAGCCGTCTACAAAGACCACCTGGTCCGGCTGGAAAAGCTCAACGTTCTCGCTGATCCAGCCGATAAGCTTTTCGTTTTTAGTCGGCAGCTCTCCGACGAGCCCTGGGATAGTGGCGGTCATTAGTAATTCTCCTGAGGGTGGGTGTGAAAAGTGGGGAAATGAATCCCCAACTGTGCCTTCCACCTCAAGATTAACGTGCTTGTCCGAATAATTTGCGCAGATTTTGTCACACTGGTTATATCCACCGCGTTTACCAGAACTTCACCAAGCGCAACCACAGATACTGTGTTAAAAATCGCCTTTTGCCACCCCCCTGTCTGGGGGTCTATTCCCCTCCCCGGCGGCGCCCAAAACGATCATCCCCACCCCCAACCGGCCCCACTGGTTATACCAGGATTGATCTCGCCACACGTGACCCACGGCACGGCGTATTGCTTGGCAAGGCTAAGCAGGGAAAAATAGTCCGCAATGAATAACACAGATAACTCTCAAAACACCCGCGCTGGAGAAATGCCTCCAGGGCGCCCACCACAGACCGACTTCAATGCCGTATTCGACAACGATCTTGATTACCCACGTCTAGGCAACGTGACTTTCCGCCGCGGCACGCTCACCGAAAACCAGCATGAGCTTTTTGAAAAGCGCTGGCCGGAGCTCGGACGCGTGCTGGAAGACGAGGTCATAGATCTCGCTTCCTGGTTCGGCCGCAGCGGCGCCAAGACCATCGTGGAAATCGGTTCCGGTACCGGCACCTCTACCGCCGCCATGGCGCCGAAGGAGGCCGATACCAATATCATCGCCGTCGAGCTCTACAAGCCGGGCCTGGCCAAGCTATTGGGCCAAATCGAGCGCGAGGGCATCGACAATATCCGCATGATTCGCGGCGATGGCATCGAAGTCATGGTGCGCATGTTTTCGCCGGAATCCCTTGATGGCATCCGCATCTTCTTCCCAGATCCCTGGCCAAAGGCCCGCCACCACAAGCGCCGCATCATCCAGTCGGGCACACTCAACCTTTTTGCTTCCCGGTTAAAGAAAGGCGGCGTGCTGCACGTCGCTACCGACCACGCCGGATATGCCGAGTGGATCGATGAACTAGTTGAAGTAGAGCCGAGCCTGGATTACAAGGGCTGGCCGTGGCCAGAGTGCCCACAGTTGGTGGACCGTCAGGTCATCACCAAGTTTGAGGGCAAGGGCCTAGATAAAGAACACGTCATCACGGAGTATCTCTGGGAGAAGAAATAAATGAGCACCTACCTACTTGTCTGGGATGCGCCCAATATGGACATGGGCCTAGGCTCCCTGCTCGGCGGCCGCCCCACCGCCGCACACCGCCCGCGCTTCGACGCCATCGGCCGCTGGCTTGTACACCTTGCTCAAGATGTTGATGCGGAACCGCGCGCCGATGTCTTTACTAATGTCACCCCGGGCGGCGCCGATGTCATCCGCCCATGGGTAGAAGCCATCCGCAACGTAGGCTTCGGTGTTTTTGCCAAGCCCAAGATCCACGAAGACGACGACGTGGATCCGGATATGCTCGACCACATCGACAATCTTCGTGCGGATCTGGCCGGTGTCATTGTCGCCTCCGCCGATGGCCAGAACTTCCAAGAGCCTTTGGAAGAGCTCATCGCCGCGGGGATTCCGGTTACGGTCCTGGGATTCCACGAGCACGCCGCGTGGGCCGTCGGCCACGCGGATATCAATTTTGTGGATCTAGAAGACATCGAGGGCGTATTCCGCGAACCGCTACCGCGCGTGAATCTGGATAACCTGCCCGAGGGTGGTGCATGGCTGCAGCCATTCCGTCCCTTGGCGGCCCTGCTTAATAACCGCTAGGAGGCTGCCCCAATGTTTGAAAAGTGGGGACGTTTTTCCTATGCGCACCGCCGGCTTATCCCCGCCATCGTTGTCGCTGCCATCCTTGCGCTCTTCGTAGGCTTTGGCCTGCAGCTTGAAGACCGCATGAGCCAAGAGGGCTGGGAGGATCCCAATGCGGCGTCGACAAGCGCGGCCCAGATCGAGGAGGAAACCTTTGGCCGCGATAACTCCGGCGATGTCATCTTGCTCTTCCACTCCCCCGATGAAAATTTCGACGCCGCCAAGCAGCACTTGGCGCAGCTGAAAGCAGAGTATCCCGAGCAGATTGATTCGGTGACCAGCTACTTCGATACGAAGAACCCCAACCTGGTCAATGACGATCACTCCCTAGCTTTCGCCGCCATCGGTCTTAAAGGCGATGATGAGCAAACACTCAAGGATTTCCGCACCATCCAAGGCGCGCTTACGGATACCTCCGCCCCAGTGGAAATCGCGGGCGCTACCGCAGTTGCTGATGCCCTAGATAATGGCATGTCCCACGATATCTCCCGCGCCGAAAAGGCCGCGCTTCCTTTGGTGGGCATCCTCCTGCTGGTGGTTTTTGGCTCCGTCGTTGCGGCCTGCATGCCGCTTGTGGTCGGTGGCCTCTCCATCCTGGGCTCGCTGGGCATCCTGTCCATCCTGGCGGAATTTTCCCAGGTCAATGTCTTCGCCCAAGCCGTTGTCACGCTGCTGGGCCTCGGCCTAGCCATCGATTACGGTCTCTTTATGGTCTCGCGCTTCCGCGAAGAGCTGGATAAGGGTCGCTCCACCGAGGAGGCCGTTGCTACCACCACCGCGACTGCCGGCCAAACGGTGGTTTTCTCGGCAGCCATGGTTGCCGTCGCACTTTCGGGGCTCTTCCTCTTCCCGCAAGCCTTCCTGAAGTCCGTGGCTTATGGCTCCATTTCCGCCGTGGGTCTAGCAGCGCTGCTTTCGGTCACCGTCCTGCCCTCAATTTTTGGCATGCTCGGCCCCAAGATCGATACCTGGTCTGTGCGCCGCACCTCTCGGACTGCGCGCACCATCGAAGACACCTGGTGGTACAAGCTGCCGCTGTGGGCAATGCGCCATGCCCGCGGGTTGACCATCGCCGTGTGCAGCCTGCTTATCGCACTTACCCTGCCCATCATGAGTATCACCTTCGGCGGCATCAACGAGTCTTACTTACCGCCCAACCAGGAAACCCGTGTGGCGCAGGATAAGTTCAATGAGGAATTCCCTACCTTCCGCACGGAGCCGGTAAAGCTCGTCGTGGAAAATGCGTCTAACCAGCAGCTTGTCGACGTCGTCATGCAAGTCCGTGGCCTCGAAGGCCTCACCGAGCCCATGGCGCCGACAACAGCCACCAAGGGCGGCACGACAGTTCTTTCCGCCGGTATTAAAGACCGCGATGATTACGCGAAGATTGTCCACGAACTGGAACAAGTAAAGGCACCCGAGGGCGTGAACCTGTACGTGGGAGGCACGCCTGCCATGGAAGTGGAATCCCTTGATGCGCTCTTCCATAAGCTGCCGTGGATGGCACTCTACGTGGTGCTAGCCACGTTCGTGCTCATGGCGTTGGTCTTCGGTTCCTTCGTGCTCCCGCTCAAGGCAATCGTGATGACGCTTTTGACCCTGGGAGCAACGCTGGGCATTTTGACCCTGATGTTCGTCGCTGGACTTGGCTCGGGCGCCCTCAACTTCACCCCTGGCCCGCTCATGAGCCCCATCTTGGTGCTTATCATCGCCATTGTTTACGGCCTGTCCACCGACTATGAGGTCTTCTTGGTCTCCCGCATGGTAGAGGCGCGACGGCGTGGTTCCACCACCGATGAGGCCATTGCGGCCGGCACCGCGCATACGGGTGGGATCATCACTGCGGCGGCGCTCATCATGATTGTGGTCTGTGGGGCTTTCGGCTTCTCCGATATCGTGATGATGAAATACATCGCTTATGGCATGATTTTTGCCCTGCTTATCGATGCCACCATTGTCCGCATGCTCCTTGTCCCCGCTGTCATGCACCTGCTGCGCGAAGATAACTGGTGGGCACCTAGCTGGCTGCGCCACGCCACTACTGCTTTGACTGGTGGCGCTAGACACCGCGGCAAGACTGTTCCCTTCTCTGAGCTCAAACAACGCCTCGAAGGAGATAAATAAGTGAAGAACTGGCTGCGGCTTATCGCCTCGCTCATCGTCCTGCTTATCCTGATTTATGTCTTCCGCGATGAGCTGGACTTCCTGCGCGAAGGCTTCTCGCGGCTGTCTCATTCTGATCCGGCTGCCGTAGCACTGGTAGTCATCGCCTCAATCGTGGCAGTCCTTGCCATGGGCGAGGTTATGCGCCTGCTCATTCGCGCTGGCGGCGTACACGTACCAGCCTCAGAGACGGCCGCCCTCACGCTGGCGGCTAATGCTTGGTCTACCACGCTTCCAGCGGGCCCGGCCTTTTCCGCCATCCTCACCTTCTACGTGCAGCGCACGTGGGGTGCTTCCGTCATGCTCTGTGGGTGGTTCTTCGTGCTGTCTTCGGCCATTTCCACCATGTGGCTCGTACTCATCGGCTTGGGCGGCGTGCTCTTCCTCAATGCCGACATGGCATTGTGGTCCCTCATCGGCACCCTAGTGCTCATGCTGGCGCTTTCCGGCGGCCTTTTCTGGCTGACCAATCACCCAGATACCATCATTCGCTGGCTCAACCGCCAGAAGCTCGTTAAGGGCTCCAAGCGCGAAGCCATCGTGGACCAGGTAAAGAATCTGGAAGAGGTTCACCTCACCCGCCGCCAATTCGCTTGGGTTTCCTTTTACTCCCTGGCCAACCGCCTCATCGATATGGTCTCGCTCTGGGGCTGTGTCTGGGCCGTAACCGGCCACCTCCCTGCCCTGCATGCGGGTGAAGACACCACGACTATGGCCGGTGTGGCGCTAGCGTATCTTACCGCCAAGCTGGCCGGCTCCGCCCAGGTCACGCCCGCCGGCTTGGGCACGGTAGAGGCCGCCATTATCGCTACCCTGGTTGCCACCGGTATGACCGCGGTAGATGCAACCGGCGCGGCAATCATTTATCGTCTGATTTCCTTTGCCCTTATCACCATCATTGGCTGGGTAATCTACTTCTGGCACTATGCTCGCAAGGGCATTACTTACGCCGCCTTGAATCGAAAGGAAAACGCATGAGAATCGCCCCCGTCATCGATATCATCGCCCTGATGCTCTTTGCTGTGGCTGCCCGCCTCGCCCACGGCGGGCTAAGTTTTTCCACCTGGGTTGATGCTTTCTGGCCTTGGGCCATCGGCGCTCTCATCGGCTGGGCTATCATCCTGGCCACCAAGGTGCAGGGCAAATGGAAGGAAGGCGGCGTCGTCTGGTTAAGCACCATCGTGGGCGGCATGGCCCTGTGGATGTTGGTGAACGGCCGACTCCCACACTGGAGCTTCCTCATCGTGGCATCCGTCATGTCCGCGCTATTCTTCTTCGGCTGGCGGCTTTTCGCCCGCAAATAAAAATAAGGAGGGTTAAACCCTCCTTATTTTTTGCTCGTTTTACTTGGAGCTTACCGGTACGCCTGCCTGATTGAGAATATCGGCAACGAAACCAATGATCTCGCTGATGATATCCACAGCACTAGATAGAATCATAAATAACTCCTTGACTAGGATTGGGACTTTATATTCCTATCGCTAATCAAAGCACACTACGTTACATCGGGGCAATGGTGTGCTTCTTCGGCAGATCGCTTTCCTGCTTCGTTGCCAGCTGCCGCAGCGCTTGGCGAAGAGCCAACCGGGATTGACTCGGCTGAATCATCGCGTCCAAATAGCCGCGCTCGGCCGCGACATAGGGCGCAGTCATAGTCTCATCGTAGAAGTCCATGAACATCTTCTTGGTCATCTCGCGCTGCTCAGGGGTCTCAGCGGCGTCTAGCTGCTTACCGGCGATCATCACCACGGCGGCTGCGGCACCCATAACGGCGATCTGCGCGGTTGGCCACGCCAAGTTGATATCACCGGTCAGGTTCTTCGAACCCATCACGGCATAAGCACCGCCATAGGCCTTGCGCACGATGAGCGAAACCTTGGGCACGGTGGCTTCTACCACGGCGAAAGCAAACTTGGCGCCGCGGTGGATAAGGCCCACCTTTTCCTGCTCTACGCCTGGTAGGTAGCCCGGGGTATCCACCACGAAAACCAGCGGAATATTGTAGGCATCGCAGATGCGGATAAAACGTGCGCCCTTATCGGCGGCGTCTGCATCAATGCAGCCTGCAAGGTGCATGGGATTATTGGCTACAAATCCCACCGTCTTGCCATCAATGCGCCCAAAGGCGGTGATCATATTGGGTGCAAAGTTCTCTTGAAGTTCAATGATGTCCTCGTCATCGCCCAATTGGGTCAACAAGTCCATCATGTCGTAGCCGGCATTGGTGTCATCCGGCATGAAGGAGTTGAGGTCTTCGTCTTCGGCCACGTCGGCGTCGGAAGGCGCGGCGAATTCCGGGGCCTCATCAAAGCACGTTAGCGGCAGGTGGTCCAGGAGATCGCGCACCATGTCGAAGGCGTCTTCCTCAGAGGGAACGACGGCCGAAACATTGCCGTTGAGCTCCTGCTGGCGAGCGCCACCCAGCTCGGCGGAGGTAACGTCCTCACCGGTGACCTCACGAATCACGTTGGGGCCAGTGACATACATTTCCGCTTCCTGGTCCACGGCAATCACAAAGTCCGTGGTCACGGGAGCATAGACGGCACCGCCAGCGGACTTACCCATCATGATGGAAATCTGTGGGCTGCGGCCGGACAGCGGCAGCTGGCGCCGGGCGATCTCGGAGTACATAGCCAGCGAGGTCACCGCATCCTGGATACGGGCGCCGCCGGAATCCTGAATGCCGATGACCGGGCAGCCGATCTTGATGGCCATATCCATGACCTCGGTAACCTTCTTGCCAAAGGTCACGCCGACAGAGCCACCGTAGACGGTCTTATCGTGAGCGTAGATGCACACTGGGCGGCCGGAGATGCGGCCATAGCCGGTGACCACGCCATCGGAATAGATGGCGTCAGGGTCACCTGGGGTCTTACCCAAGGAGCCGGTTTCGACGAAGGAACCCTCATCTAGCAATTCATTGATGCGTTGACGAGGCGTGGTACGCCCAGCCTCGTCGCGGCGCTTGCGGGAGCGCTCACTGCCTGGGTCCTGCGCCTTGTCTAGGCGCTCGCGCAGGTCAGCGAGTTTCTCAGCGGTTGTCTGCTTGGCCGCCACGTATCTTCTCCTCGATCCATTCGTCCATATGCTTGCCCACGATGCCGATGGCCGGCTCGTCTGGCACTGCAAGGTGATCGCCTTGCAGCTGCACAATTTCCAGATCCTTAACGATAACTCCCCAACCGCCGTCGGGGTCAATCTCAGCGTAGCGCGGCTCCAGCTCAATCGCACCGTCGTGCATCCGCTCGGAACGGAACAGCAGAACCGGCACGGTGACATCGGCCCAGCGGTGGAAGTCGATCTTGGCCAGAATCTGGTTATCCACGAAGGAGGCGCGCTGGTGCTCTAGAACGCCGGCGGCAAGGCCGTGCTCGGAGGCGTCGGTAGTAGCGAGGAACTCCGCCAGCATGGTCATAAGCGCATCCTCGCCCATGGTCTCCAGCATCTCGTACGGCGGCTCAAAGACCAGTCGGTAGGTTTTCTTGGCAAAGGCCGCGTAGCGCTCCCACCGGGCACGGGTTTCTTCCGGCGTATCCGGAGCCGGGTTCGACGGCTGAGTGGTATCCAGCAGCGCGATGAACGCCACGTCCGCCGAATCCTGGCCGCGCTGGGTGCGCTGATGCAGCTGGTAGGCCACCTCATAGGCCAGCGCGCCACCGAAGGACCACCCGCCGAGCACGACCTTTCGGCCGCGAGCGTAGTGCAGGATGTCCTCGATATAAGCCTCGGCGCGCTCCTCCAGCGAGCCCTCGACGCGCTCTACGCCGTAGACTGCCACGTCCTCGGGCAGGCGGCGGGTTAGTGGCTGGTAGACCACAGTGGTGCCGCCGGCTGGGTGGAACATGAATACGGCCGGACCATCAGCCTCGCGCAGGACGCGGATATTGCCTTCTACCTCGGTCTCCAGTCCTTCGCGGACGAGGTCGGCCAAAGTCTCTAGCGCCTCGGCCTCGTGGACCTGCTGGGCGGTGACCTCGATGCCAGCACGCTCGGTGAGGCGCTCGGCGATTTGGGTCGCTACCTCATCGCTTACCTCTGGCAGCGCCGAGGTAACGCCCGCAGCTGCCTTACCGGTAAAGGTAGCCCAGGTGCCAAAGACCATGCGCTCCGAAGCATCACGCGGGGCAACGCCGACGCCCTGGCCGGGTTCGTCCTCTTCTGGTGCAGGGGTGTCCGCAGAAGCAATCTCGCTGGTATCCACGTTGCCGCCAGCCACGGCCTCTTCCACCATGGCAATGACGTCGGCCAAAGAGGCGTCGCGCAACGCCTGCACCTGCAGCGGCGGAATCTGGAAGTCATTTTCCACGCGATTTTTAATGCGCATGCCCATGAGGGAATCCAAGCCCAAGTCAATGAGCGGCAGCTCCCGCGGTAGGTCGGATACGTCATAGCCCATGGATTCCGACACGATGAGCGCGAGGCGGTCCTCCACGGTTTCCTCTGTGGGATCCCAGCGCACGGCATCGACTTCTTCCGTCGCTGCAGGCGCGCTTTCAGGAACCTCAGCCACGCCTGGGATAGGCGCCGCACCCAAATCCAAAGCGGAGGCAAAGCCTTCCGCCACCAGCTCTGTCTGTGCACCACGAACAGCGTAGACAGCCACGGACATACCGCCAATGGACTGATTTACCACCGTGGTGACCTCGCCGTGCGGTGGCAAATCGGCGTGTTCCTCGGTGGCGATGATGCGTGCTCCTGGCTTGACGGCCTCGGCCGCAGCCTCGACGATGGCCAGGGCGGATGGCGCTTGGTCCGCATTGGTGGAGAAAGCAACCTTGCCCTCGGGCAGGTTAACGCGTGCGCCCGGCAGGCCAGAAACGCCGGCCGATGGACGGGCATTGGTCCAGAAGCGCTGGCGGTTGAACTGGGTATAAGGCGCCTCTACGCGTGCGCCAGAGCCAAAGACCGCACCGAAGTCCACCGGCATGCCGGCGACATAGAGCTTGCTGAGCAAGTCGAGGAGAGACTCGGTGGGATCTACCTTGCGCTTTAGGGCATACAACAGTTGCGCATCGGCCTTGCCCACCGCAAAGGCGGTGGACATGAGTCCCATGAGCGCAACCGGGTTCGGCGAGATTTCTACCAGCTGGTTGTGTCCGGCGGCGAAGGCTGCCTCGGTGGCATCCTGCAGGTAAACCGAGTGGCGGGTCATGCGCAGCCAGTAATCCTCATCATGCACGGTGGTTCCAGGACGATAGACCGTGCCCTTATCCACGGAGGAAAACAGCGGGGTGTGCAGCGGCTTGGCTTCCATACCTGCGATGGCGGCATGCAGCTCTCCCAGGATGGGGTCTACGGCCGAAGTGTGCCCGGCCGCCTTCACATTGAGAGCGCGGGCGAATTTGCCCTCGCCATCGAGCTTTTCCACCAAGTCCAGCACCTCTTGGCGCGGGCCGCCCACGGTGGTCATACCTGGACCGGTGTACACGGCAGGCTCGATGTTTCCATCAAGCGCGGCAATATCCTCGGCAGAGAGCTCAACTACGGCCATGGCTCCTTGTTCGGCATCGCTTAGCGACGCCTCACCCTCACCCATCAACCGCGCGCGGTGGCAGGCGATCACCATAGCGTCCTCGGCGGAAATACCGCCCGCGGCATAGGCCGCTGCGATCTCGCCCATGGACATGCCCATCACACCGGCAGGGCGCACACCAAAGGAAGCGAGCAAGTCCGTCACTGCAATCTGGATGGCGGTAATGGCTACCTGGGCGGTCTCGGTGTCATATGTTTGCGCATCATCGTTGACAATGTCCAAGATGGACCATCCGGACTCAAAGTCCACGATTTTATCTAGCTCTTCCAAACGGGCCGTGAACTGTGGCGAAAGCGCAATCATGTCCTTAGCCATCTTGCGATGCTGAGAGCCAAATCCGGAGTACACAAATACCGGACCCGGCACCTGCGGGGAATCCGCAGCGGCGATACCGACGGATACCTTGCCCTCGGCCACTTGGCGCAAGCGCTTGACTGCTTCCTCGGTGGAGCTAGCCATCACGACGGCGCGAGAGCGGGAGTGATTGCGGCGGGCGACGGTACGGGCGACGTCGACAAGCGCGGGCTTTTCCGCCTCAATGAAGTCCGCCAACAGGGCCGCAGCGCGTGCCCGGCGCGATGGCAAGAGGCCAGAAACCGGCAACGCGACCGTTTCCGTGGAAAGCTGCGGCTCGCGCTCGGCCGGGGTGCCGCGGTAATCGGTGAGCACGACGTGCGCATTGGTGCCACCAAAGCCAAAACCGGATACGCCAGCAATCTTGCGGCCGGAGTATTCGGGCCACTCGCGCGGATCCTCGACTACCTCGAGGCGCTCGGCTTCGAAATCGATATAACGGTTCGGCGCCGAGTAATTGATATTCGCCGGAATCACATCATTGCGCATGGCCTGGATGACCTTGATAAGGCCCACCACGCCCGCAGCGGATTCGGAGTGGCCAATATTGGTTTTGGCAGATCCCAGCAAAATCGGCGCATCCGCGCCACGACCGGCACCGAGCACCCGCCCCAAAGCAGAAGCCTCGATCGGATCACCCAAGATGGTGCCGGTGCCGTGCGCCTCGATATAGTCCACATCTTGCGGATTCACACCCGCATCCGCATAAGCTCGGCGGAGCACATCTTCCTGTGCCTCCGGATTCGGGGCGGTCAAGCCATTGGAGTGCCCATCGGAGTTGACGGCCGAGCCTTTAATGACAGCCAAGATATCGTCGCCGTCCGCTTCCGCGTCCTCCAGGCGCTTGAGCACGAGGACACCAGCAGCATCGGCACGCACGATGCCATCGGCGTCGTCAGAAAAAGCGTGAATGGCACTCGTCGGAGAGGTAACGCCCAATTCAGAAAACGCCGTCGACGCGTGGGGAGCGGCTAGGATATTTACGCCACCGGCCAGGGCCACGTCCGCGCTTCCCGTGCGCAAGTCCTTCACCGCCTGATTGACGGCTACGAGGGAGGAGGAGCAGGCCGTATCCACATTGATGGAGGGGCCACGGAAATCCAGGGCATAGGAAATGCGATTGGCCACCACAGCAGAAGAAATGCCGGTCAGCGCATAAGGATGCATCTCGGCAGAATCGGCGGCGATGAGCATGCCATAGTCGTTATTGGTCGAGCCCATGTACACACCAGTCTGCGTGCCGCGTAGCTCGTTGGCAGGAAGTCCAGCGTTTTCTAGCGCTTCCCACACCAGCTCCAACAGGATGCGCTGCTGGGGGTCCATATTGGCGGCTTCGAGTGGAGAAAGACCAAAGAATTCCGCATCAAAGGAAGCAATATCCTCGATATAGCCACCATCGGTATTTTGCTGGGCGATCTTTTCGCTCATTACAGGGTCCGCCGAGTACTCGGACCAACGTCCTACCGGCAGTGGACCTGTTCCGGCGCGGGATTCCGCCAACATAGACCAGAACTCTTGGGCATTCTTGGCGCCCGGGAAGCGTCCGGAAAGACCAATGACCGCAACGTCGGATCCCTGCGCGATCCGCGGGGTGCGCTCTTCCGGCTGGGGCGCCGCCGGTGCGTTCAGCAGGCGGTCCGCCAGCAGCTCGATGGTGGGATACTCATATGCCACGGTGGCATCGAGGCGGGTGCCCAGAAGGTTTTCCAGCTCGCCGGATAGCACTACAGCATCCCGCGAGGAGAGGCCATAATTTTCCAAAGGCTTGGAATCTAGGATCTCTTCTGGGGAAACACCGGTGGCCTGGGCGACCCAGTCACGCAGCCATGCTCGCAGTTGCTCGATGGTCATAAAAGGTCTTTCATTACGAGAAGTTATTAAATGGCAAGAGGGTATATCGCTATATTTTGTCACTTTGTTAGCGATAAATCAGATCCCTACATAGTTCTTCTTAGCTACACGGCGCGCAATCTTGCCGGAAGAAGTACGGTTGATTTCCCCTGGGGCCTTCCACACGATGTCATCTGGCGTAATTCCATGATGCGAGGTGACGGCGGTGCGGATGGCCGCGGACGCCTCTGCATCGTCGGCCGGCTGCGCATCATCGGCGCGCTCCACCAACAATACGAGAGATTCCGAATCCTTGCCTTCCACGGAGAAGGCGGCAACGGAGTCCGGCCGCACCTGGGTCGACGCCGCTTGAACGGTGCTTTCAATATCCTGCGGATAGTGATTGCGCCCAGCGATGACGATGAGATCCTTCAGGCGGCCAGTGATATATAGCTCACCATCGACGATGGCGGCTAGGTCACCGGTTGCCATCCAGTAATCGTCTTCTGGCAGGCCGTCCTGCTGGCGCTCACCCAAGGTATTGCGGAAGGTCGCGGTGGTTTCCTCAGGCCGATTGAGGTAGCTGGTAGCCATATTGGGACCATGCACCCAGATTTCGCCGATTACGCCGTCCTCGACCTCAGCGCGCGTTTCCGGGTCCACGATGGCGAGGTGCTGATGCGGCACGCACTGCCCATTGGACGCATAGGCCACAGTCGCATCGGATTTATCCTCGATGATGGCGCGTCCCGCGGCCAGTTCGGCACGGTTGAAGTGGGAGATGACTGGGTGCTTGTCGGTTTGCGGGGTAGATACAATAAGCGCCGCCTCTGCCAGACCATAGGACGGGCGCAGCACGGAACGATCCACGCTGAAGGCATTCAAGAAGGAATCCACGGCCGCCTCCGTTACCGGCTCGGAACCGATAATGATGCCCGCTACGTGCGAGAAATCAGCATCTTTGGCATGGCGCGCGGCGAGTTCCAGCGCAAAGTTGGGGATAGCCGTGTACGTAGCTTGCTCGCCGGCGGTCAAACGCCGGATCCAGCGGTCTGGGTGTTGGATGAAATCACGTGGGGTCATCATCTCGAAGTCCAAGCCCAAAATGGTAACGAATACGGCCAAAATGATGCCCATATCGTGGTGCATTGGCAGCCAAGAGACGATGCGAGCCGGCATCTGAAATTGCAGCGCTTGGAAGATCTGCGCAACATTGGTGATGATCGCTCGGTTGGTGAGCTCCACGCCGGCCGGAGTCCGGGTGGACCCGGACGTGTACTGCAGGAAAGCGGTGTCCTCTGCGCTTCCTTCCAGGGGTGTCCAAGAGTCAGCCAGGGAATCAGGAAGGGCGTCGATGGAAATGACGCGCGGGCGCTCACGCTGGGCGGAGAAGTACTTACGCACAGCGGCGGCAGAAACACGATTCGTCACCACGATAGGCGGTTCGCAATCGCCGAATACGGCCTTGAGGTGGTCGGTGTGGCCCGGCTCATTGGGATCATAAAGCGGAATCGGCACCATGCCCGCGTACAGCGCGCCCAAGAAACCAAAGACGTATTCCGGTGAATTACCAGCCAAGATGGCAACGCGGGTGCCCGGATCTGCTACCTGCTGCAGTCGCGCCGCCACCACCTTGATGCGTTTATTGACCTGCGCGCGGCTAAGCTCCCGGCAGGTTTCTTCCTCACCGTAGATCCACTGGCGCATAACCACACGGTCTGGGTCAGTCTCCGCCTGGTAGAGCCTTTCTGCCAGCTGGGCCAAACTGAACTCGGGCGCTAGGAATTGCCCCATCTGCGCTTTCAGATCCATGGAATCTCCTTAAGTGAATGGTTTCTTTAATAAAACTATCGGAGGGTGGGGAATTGCTGTTACGCGGCGTCGATAAGCTGTCGGGCCCAGCCCACTACCCACTGGTTAGCCGTCGTGCCATCAATGACTCCGTTATTGGAGGCGTACTGCGCATGGACGCCATTCGCGGCAATCAAACCCTGCGCGCGCTCCAGCGCATTAGACACGTTTGGTGGGGCATCACAGACTGAATCATTGGGCGCACAGATCTGGAAGGTCCGATCCGCCAGGCTACCGAACCCATTCGGGCGCGCACCGCGCATGGACGCACCCGGAACGATGGGCTGAACCAAACCGGATACTGGCTGGAGAGCAATTTCCGCACCCACGCCGCCGACCTTGCGGCCTGGGTTTTGACCAACGCCGTTTTGGCGGCGACCATCCGCAATGAGAGCTACACCTGCAATGCTTTCCGCCGGCACTGCACCCTGGCCGCCACCGATCTCGTCGGCAACGTCACCAGCGATAACCGCGCCCTGAGAAAAGCCACTCACAATGAATTTGGTTGCCGGGCAGCTCTCATGCACACTGCGCAGCTCATCATTCATCTTGGTGGTTCCCTCATTGCGGGAATCGTCGTAGCTCATCTCATGCTGTGCATTGATGTTTTTAAACTGCGCGGTATAAGGAAGGGTCCATACCTTCACGTCCTCCCCGTAGGCCTCCTGCAACGGCTTCGTAATAGACAGCATGAATGAGCGCGGATTGGCAGAAGGATTAAGGGGATCGTCGTTAGCCGCAGATTCCCACGTACCCGGGGCGGAAATGAACTCCACACGCGGGCACCACTCGGGCTGCTGCGGCGGTGGCGCAGCCTGCTCCGTGGTATGCGGAGCTGGGGAGTCATCCGTTCCACTATTGAGGTAACGCGACGCGCCCACGCCGATAACAGCTAAAACGACGAGGACTGCGACAACGGTAATGGTTTTTCTCATGGATTAGTTGTACCAGGTGAACCTAGCAAATCCCTGTACGTGCGGAATCCGTAATCAGCTTAGAAAGCTCTTCAAAGCCCATCTTGGTGCGCTGTTGCTCAACAAGCTGGCCGGCGACCGCAGAGAGGGTGACATCATTCTCATCACAGGCTGCTTTGCCCGCGCCGAGGAGCTGATCTTCTACGCCCTCAACGTTGACGCCGGCGTCTTTTAGCCTGCCTAGGTACTTGGCTTCCGATTCCGGCAGCTCGGCGGTGGGAATTTCAGAGATCTCACGCGCACCGCGGTCTTCCTGCGACTTAGAGGATGTCTCTTCCGCAGAGGTAGGGGCCTCCGACTCCCGCTCGAGGGGCGCGACCTCGGTCTCTTGCGAAGGTTCGCTATCCACCGTGGCAGAACCGCACCCCGCAAGGGTCAAGCACAGCGCCGCGCCCACTACTACTAGCTTGCGCATGACTACTTCTTCTCGGTCCGAACCTGGCCCAGAACCTCGCTGATCTTGCCGTGCTGGAATTCCTGGCTCAAACCACCAGCGGCAATCTCGGAGTAGTCAGAGGTAGGCCAGCCGAACTCGCCCTGCTCCCAGCCAGCCTGGCCCCAGCGGTCCATAATCTTGCTCTTCAGAATGTAGTGCGCACCAGTCTTCGGGGACCAGTAGATGCTGCCCTTTTCAAAGGTCTGGAAGAAGCCGCCATTGACGGCGTTCTCTCCGGACGTCGGGAAGCCGAGCGCAGACTCCGCGCCGCCCATGTCCTTGTACTTGGCGCCGATAGCACCATGTACTACCTGGTTGGAGCCATCCGGGTTACGGGTAAGGACTCCGTCCTGGAATTCCTGCATGTAGCCCTCACCGACCTTCTTTACCGAGCCGGTCGGGTACTTCAGGTCGCCCTTTTCGTAGCCATTCTTGCCCCAAGCCTGGAACATATCGCCGGTAATCTCCCAAGCGCCAGTCTCCGGGGACCAGTAGATGGAGCCGTGCTCAAAGTGCACGAAGCGGCCCTTGCCGTCTGGCGTCTTGGACTCACCGGTCTTCGGGAAGCCAAGCCAGGAGGTTGGTCCGCCGATTTCGGCATAGCGAGCACCGATGCGGCCGAAGAGGGCATGCGCACCGGTGTCTGGGGACCAGTAGGCGGTGCCAGACTCGAAGTCCTGGGCCTTGCCCTTCTTGGCGACGTCGTACTCATTATTCAAGCAAGAGCCAATAACGCCGCTCTTGGTCTCCGCAGCGATGGCTCCAATTGCCTCACAGTCCGCACCGCGGTCGGCCTTGTCCATCTGCAATGCATCCGCGATGTATGGCCATGCCTGCTGCATCTCAAACTGCCAGTATTCCCAGCTGTGCACGCCAGATGGGCGGAACTTAACCACAGGATCAATCTTGGCGCGCTTCGCATAATCAACATAGGTCTGGGTGGACATACGGGAGATGACCTCCAAGCCCATGCCGGCGAGGTTTGCCTGGCCCTTAGCCACGGAGTTGGCGTTGCCAAAGTCATCCTTGCCCGAACCTGCGGAGACATATACCTTCATGTCCTTCAGGTTTTCAATGCCCAGCTTTGGATCATGGTCGATCCAGTTTTGGGAGCCCGGCTGGCCCCACATCTTGCGGGAATCATAACCGCCGGCATCGCGCTGCGAAGCCATGATGGCTTCCGGCATGCCACGCGTAGTGGTATCGAGGTAGCCGGAGAAAGAACCCACGAAGCTAAACAGGTGCGGGTTGCGCTCAGCTAGGTTCATCGCGGCAGTACCGCCCATGGACAGACCGGTTACCGCGCGCTTGTGGTTGGAGCGGTATTCATTGTCCAGGATCGGGATCAATTCCTTGGTCAGGAAGGTCTCCCACATATAGTGCTTACCGCGGTCTGCTTGCTCCCAGTCCGAGTAGAAGGAAGACTCGCCGCCCACCGGCATGATCAGGTTGACGTTGCGGTCGGCGTACTGGTTCAAAATATTGGTTTCAATGGTCCAGCCGGACTCATCATCACGAGCACGCAGGCCATCCAGTGCCCATACCTCTGGGAACTTCTTTTCTGGGTGGGAGTACCAGTCACGGGCGAGCTGGATTTGCACCTTCTGCTCTTTATCCGGCATCGCCGCGGACTTGATGTAGACCATCAAGTGGCGGTTGGTTAGGTACTCCACGCGGTTGATCTTCACGCCCTCCGGCAGACCCTTAACATCCGGGTACTCGGTGTTCAGCGGGGTGCGGGCAGGTGGATCCTTTGGTGCGAAGTGATCGGACAGGCTGGAATCGCCGCCGATTGCGGAAGAGAGATCGCCTACAGAAGATTGTGCGGTGGCGTTTGGCAGCAGGGCCAAACCCACGGCGATGGCGGTAGGTACTGCGGCCACAGCAAGGCCCTTGCGAGCCTTGCTCGGGGAAGTGCTTTTGCGCATAGGTAAACGTCCTTGAAGATTTGCCGCGGTACCTTTCCGAGGGTTCCCCTCCCCCGGACCGATGCCTACGGCGTGAGCTGTCTATCGTGTGCTCAAGTTTAAGTTGAACTTGAGACTTACGCTAGACAGACACGCCGCTACATTGCCGGGGAATTACCCGGATTATCCTGTCCGCTCACGCGGTACAGGTGCTCGTTGACGAACTCGCCTACGCCCCAGCGCGCCAACTCGCGGCCATAGCCGGAGCGATTCACGCCACCGAATGGCAGGCCTGCTGCGGTTACCGACGCCTCGTTAACAAACGTCATGCCATCGTTGAGCTGGTTGGCTACTTCAAACGCAGCATCCAAGTCAGTGCCCCACACGGAGCTAGACAGACCGTACTCGGAGTTATTGGCAATCTCGATGGCCTCTTCGACGTCCTTGGCCTTGTACACAATCGCCACTGGGCCGAAGATCTCGTTGCAGCCTACGTCGGCGGACGGGTCGACGTCGGTAAGCAGTGCAGGCTCCATATAGGCACCCTCGCGATCGATCTTCTTGCCGCCTACGCGAATCTTGGCGTCGCCGTTGGCCGCGGCCTTTTCGAGGCGCTCCACAATCTCATCGCGGGCGCCGATGGAGGACAGCGGACCAATGTCGGCATTCTCGTCGTCATAAGTGCCGACCTTCATGTCCCCGATCTTCTTTTCCAAGTACTCCACAGTGCGGTCATAGAAGTCCTCTAGAACGATAAGGCGCTTCGGTGCATTGCAGGCCTGGCCGGTGTTGTACATGCGAATCAGGTTGAACTGATCCAGTACCCACTCCAGATTCTCATCATCGATAACCAGGAATGGGTCATTGCCGCCTAGCTCCAGCACGGACTTCTTGTAATTTTCACCAGCGGTCTTGGCCACGGCAGCGCCCGCAGCCTCAGAGCCGGTCAGCGAAACACCCTTGATGCGCTTATCCGCTACAAAGGCATCCATCTGGGAACCGGAAGCATAAATGTTGATATACGCATCCTTCGGCAGACCAGCTTCTTCCAAGATGTCCTGACATGCCTGGGAAGACAGCGGACAGATGGAAGCGTGCTTGAGCACGATGGTGTTACCCAGCAGCAGGTTAGGAGCCGCGAAGCGGGCTACCTGGTAGTACGGGAAGTTCCACGGCATGATGCCCAACAATGGGCCAATCGGCTCCTTGCGCACGACGGTCTTATGCGCGTTCTGAGCCGGCAGGTACTCATCTGCGAGCAGCTCGTGCGCATGCTCGGCATAGTAGCGATAGATATCGGCAACAATCTGCACTTCGGCCTTTGCCCAACGGGTCAGCTTGCCCATTTCACGACCGATGTGGTCTGCCAACTCATCGATGCGCTCTTCATAAAGGTCCGCAGCGCGGGACAAAACCGCGGCACGCTCCTCGATGCGAGTACTACGCCATGCATCGTAGGCCGCGGTGGAGCGGTCTAGGATGTCATCGCGCTGCGAATCATCGATGCGTTCAAACTTGTCTTCACTCTTGCCTGTGCTTGGATTCTCAATAGCGAACATGTGCCCCTGTATAGTCCCGACTCACAGGCCTTGCAATGATCCCCTCCTGAGCTTGAGGAATCGCTCCCACGTCAGCTTCCAGTGAATATTCCGGGGAGCTAATGGACCTGCCGCTCGGTCTACTTCGTAAGTGCCATCCTCAAACATCCAAACTATGTCGCCGGTAAACGGATCCATGACGTATCGCACCCGCCCATCAGTCTTTACATTGTGGTGATGCTGACACAGGCTCACCAGATTTCCCACACTTGTAGGCCCGTTGTTGCCATACTCCACGCGGTGGTCCAATTGGCAATAGTGCGCCGGCATTGAACACCCGGGCCACCGGCACGTTGCATCCCGCCCTTGTACCCAGGTACGAATCTCCTCTGAGGGAACATAGCGCTGGACATCCTCGGCTTGGAGGGTTCGCACTACCGAGTCATGCATCAAATTCTCCCCTAGCTCACACCATCCTGCACTGGGAATGAAAACGCGGGAGGTGTCCTCACCCGTGCGATAGGTATTAATGACCACCTTGGTTCTAGTGCGATTAAAAATCAGTTTTTCTAGCGCCGCTGCCTTTGAAACCCCGTCTTGTGATGCGGCTTTATCAATATGCCTTGAGATTGCCGCCGCAGTGGCTTTATCTGTCTTCAAAACAACCGTGGCCTGTCCGCCTGAATAGGACACCGACACTGCACGCTCGATGTCCTTAGACAAATCCGGTTTCAGCAGCCCGTCAATAAATCCGCGCAGGAAGTTGCGGATTTCCGGTTCTGTCGGAACGTGCTGTCCCGGATCCTTAGGAGTCAGGAAGTCTGCCAGCGCCGCATCAACCAGCTGGATCTTTGCCTCATCATCCCCGAGGGGTCGCAATTCCACGTCAATAACTTGAAGCCGCGGGAGGTCCAAGATCCAGTGCTCTGTCTGCACTGCGGTAGTAAGCGGAAGCTCACTCATCCGAAAGTGAGCTTGGATTGCGCTCGAGACGCGCCACCGCGACAGCCCCAACCTCTTGGATAACACTGCCAGTGTGCAATCAACGTCATCCTCCAGCTGCGGTAATAACGCCTGAAAGAGTTGCCACGACTGGATTCTTTGCACCATGGCCATGACGCACACGGTGTCCTCTAGGTCATTGGTGGAAAAATATGCTTGCTTTGGCGGTGCGGTGGCAGTAGTCACGTAAGTTCCCCCTCATTAAATTCGCACACCCAATCGAACTAACATCCACAGAATAACCCGAACAACTGTCCCCCGCAACAGCTAAGGGTATATTTGTTCGATATTTAACCTAAAGAAAATCCCCCCTTCACAATGAAGAGGGGATCAGGCCGTGAGAATTACCAAGCGTTCATAACGTTAAGTACTTGCGGCTTGGAACGGTTGAGCTGGTAGCCGAACTGCTCCCAGTTGTGCAGGCCCTGGGCCGGGTAGTCCACGGTTGGATTGAGACCCTGCAGGCGAGCAGCGCCTTCCCACACGCGGGTGGTGATATTGGAGCCGACCTCGAGTGCAGCACCGGCCGCCTGGTGCTCCGGCAGGTAGTGGCTATCGCCGGCACCTGGGATACCGGAGGCTGCGGAGATATACAGGTTGGTGTTGCGCAACTGCGGAATGAGCAACAGCGGATCATTCTGGAAACGCTTCGGGTTAAACAAAGAACCGTACATAGCGTTGATGTTGAATCCACCCGCGTCCAGCATGGCAAAACGCATCATGGTCTGAGCACCTGGAACCGTGGTGGTCAGGAAGCCGGAATAAGACATTGCCTGGCGGAACTGGTTCGGGTGCTTGGCGGCGAGGGTCAGAGCAGCACCAGCGCCCATGGACAGGCCAGCAATAGAGTTATTATTGCGGGCAACACCAAAATTGCGCTCCAAGTAGCCAGGCAGCTCGCTAGTCAGGAAGGTCTCCCACTTGTAGTTGACCGGATTTTGCAGGTCATAGGTAGCAGGACCCTGCCAGTCGGCATAGAAGGAAGCGGCACCGCCCACCGGCATAGCCAGGGTAATATTATGTGGCTCGTAGGTCTTGGCAGCATTGACGTCGTTTACCCACGCGTTGGTGCGATTGGTAGCACGCAGGCCATCGAGCAGGTAGAGGGCAGCATTGCCGCCCCGCTTCGCGGGCTGAATCTGCACCGGAATAGTGCGGCCCATAGCCTGAGACCACACGTCACAGCGCTGGACCCACCAGCCAACCTTGTCCCACTCACACGAACCAGTGGCGTCACGGCGCAGCCAGTCGCGGTTGGCTGCCTCGGCCGGCTGGGAACCCGCCACGACGGCCAAGCCCAAAGCTACGGCAACTGCCATGATGACTGAAAGGACGCGACCCTTGATGGAAGCAGTCATCTTTCTCCTCCAAACTACTCGGTGATTGTCACTAAGCTCTATCGTCCGAACCCTGTATATCGTTAACGTCACGGATCGATAACAATGTCACAGGTTAGTGTAACTTAGGTTGGCCCTAAAGTCTGCATTTGAAGGAATTAGTGCAGGTAGTCCGAGGGATCCGAGGAGAAGGCTAGGGTCCGCCCGTCTGTCAGGGAGAATTTAATATTTTTCCAGAAACGGTCCCAAGTTAAAGGATCCCTGTAGGTAGCGAAGAGTTTCTGAAAATCGGCGTCGGCAAGAGCGGCGCGAGCCTTGGCAGCCTCGTACTTATCAATCCACGCCGGAACCTCGTCAATATCAACGGCAGAGTCTGCCACCTGCCATGACATGTCCAAACTCTTGTCGTGCCCAATGCGCCCACCCTCGATGCGTGGCTGGCGCGCCGCCAAAGGATTGCTGAGCCCAATATTGTCCAGCACGCGAATATCCAGCGGTGCATTCATGGAAGAAAGGCCCAAATTGAGCAGGTAAACGGTCGGTGGGTCGGTGCGCGAGGGATCTGCGGGGGCCGCCGTCCACGAGAACCTATCTTCCCCCTTGATATAGCGGAAAGTCATGGCGTCGCCAGCCTCCAGCTCGTCGATACCCTCTTGGTAGTCCTCCATAAACTTGGCGCCGAGGAATTCTTCGGCCCGCATGGGAGGATCCTCACGCTGGGTCGCGTGGGTCCAGAAATCGCGCTCATCCACGATGGAGATCTCGCCCTCGTAGATGCTGCGGTCCACCGGATGTCCGCGCAGAACGATAACTAGCGCCCATACCGCACAGAACACGGAGGCTATCCATGCTCGAACGCTCACCACAAAAATGGGAAGCAGTGCCGCAAAAAGTGGGAGCAAAAGCATGCGACCATGCATGAAATCTCCACCCACGCGCAGCACGTAGAGCGTGTGAATGAGCGCAGTGCCTTCAAAAAGATAAATAGCGGTGGCAGTAGAGCGCACCGCAGTGGGGCGCAGGTTTGCCTTCCATAGACCTGCCACGGCGAGCACGATAAGCGGCAGGAAGAGCCAGTATGGGCCGGCAAAATCCGCCAGGTAGGTAAACCCCTTGCCCCATTCGGCCCCAGCCGCAGACTTAGCCACGGCCGTGTGCGGGGTTAGTAGACCGTAGTAGCCCATGCGGAAAATCTCATAGGCCAATGGCAGCGGCACCGCGGCGGCAAGAATCTTCCACGAGCGGTGGGATACAAGAAGCACGATTCCCACCAGACCGCCGTATAAAGCGAGCTCTGGGCGCACCAGCCAGGACAATCCGGCCCAGAAGGCGAGCCAATAGGCATCGCTATTGCTCCCAGAGTGGCGGCGCGGGCGCGTCCAGCGCAGCAAAAGCCGCCACAGCATAGCGAGATAGAAGATGCACAAGCCCCATTCCAGGCCGGAGGTAAAAAAGTCCCGGGCCGGCGGCAGGGCCAGATATACTAGCGCACCGGCCGGAAGAACGATGCCAGTGCGCATGCTGGCCGCAGCGCCCGTACCGACTACCATTGCCGCGACCGCCAGGATGAGCCCCAAGTAAATGGCGATGCCTTCTAGGTTTGCGTGGGTCACCCAGCGCACCAGGAAAATGAGGTACTGCCACAGCGTGGAGGTATTGGCCTCTACGCGTTCGCCCATATTGAACACGGGCCCATTTCCGGCTTCGAGGTTGCGCACGGTGCGCAGGACAATGAGTCCGTCATCGGAAATCCAGCGGCGCGCAAAACCGCCCCACAAAGATAAAACACCGATCACAAGAACGGCCGCCGGGGCACTCCAGCGGGCGATACTCTTGTGGTCGGTGTTAAGCACGGGGAGAAAGTTTATCAGCCCCGCAGAAAATTTCTATATCGATTCAGCTGTGTCTAGAACAACGGCATGATATAAACCGCCATGGCGATGCAGGCGAGCCAAGCCAAGGCGAGAACCTGCAAAGTGCGGTCCTCCAGTGCAATCTCATCCGGTGCGCCACCCTGGCCGCGGTCCACGTCGGCCGCATAGCGCAAGATGGCGATGGTAAACGGCACCATGGAGACCTGGTACCACACGCCACCGGTCTGGGCGTCGTTAGCAAGCTCGAAGCCCCAGAGGGTGTAGCAGATAACCACCGCGGTGGCGGCTAGCGTCCACACAAAGCGCAGGTAGGTAGGCGTATAACCTTCCAGAGACTTGCGGATTTTCGCGCCGGTTTGTTCCACAAGAAGGATCTCCGAGTAGCGCTTGCCAGAGGCCATAAATAGCGAGCCAAAGGCCGCCACCAGCAGGAACCACTGCGAAAGCTCGATGCCTGCAGCCACGCCACCGGCCATGGTGCGCAGCATGAAGCCGGAGGAAACCAGGGCGATATCAATCACCGGCATGTGCTTCCAACCGAAGCAATAGCCCAATTGCAACGCGATATAAATCGCCATCACGATTGCCAGCTGCGGGCCAGCGGTAGCAAGGAAGGATAACCCGATGGACAAGCAGATGAGCACCACGGCCATGACATAGGCGAGCTTGATGGGCAGCACGCCGGAGGCAATCGGGCGGAAGCGCTTGGTCGGATGCTCCTGATCCTCGCGCCAGTCCTTCGCATCATTGATCAGGTAGATGGAGGAAGCGCCGAGGCAGAATACGATGAATGCCAAGAGGACATCGACAAGCACGCGGCCGTGAAATAGGGCATCGGCGCCGGCTGCGGCGGGGGCCGCCAGTACTAGGACGTTTTTGACCCACTGCTTGGGGCGCAGGGCCTTAATCATGCCATCGACAAGATTCTTCGGCGGCTTGCGCTTGCGGCCGGTATCTACGCCAGAGGTGTGCGGTTCCGAATGGAAAAAGTGCTGGTTTCCATCATCACTCATGCTTCATTCCTTTCATCACGACCTCTGCGGTAGCAGCGCCGATGGCCGCACCCACTGCCGTATCTGTTGGGTAGTGCACTCCGAGCACCATACGCGATGCCATCATCACCGGCACGCCGAGCAGCGGCGCCTTGCGGCCAGTAAGGCGGCTGACT
This sequence comes from Corynebacterium sp. LaCa117, assembly GCF_046717765.1. NCBI lineage: Bacteria > Bacillati > Actinomycetota > Actinomycetes > Mycobacteriales > Corynebacteriaceae > Corynebacterium > Corynebacterium sp. LaCa117. The sequence goes on from NZ_CP177102.1 coordinate 2,470,713, forward strand.
GCCACCAAGAAAGCGGTGGTCGAGGTCGCATGCGAGCTGGGGAAAGATAGCTTGGAGGGAGTCTTTACCCCCACGCGCACGTACGGATAATCGGGGCGCTTGCGGCGCACGATGCGCTTGAGCACCACGCTGGCGGCGTGCGCGAGAAAAGCAGCAGCACCCACCCGGATCCAACCCTCGCGGCGGCGCTTGTCGACGCCCGCCCCTACCGCAGCGCTGCCCATCCAGCCCAGGGCATGCTCGCCCCAGTGGCTCAGCCCGCGGGCAGTAGGAAGCACGCCGGGCACGTCAAAGGCCGCCCCCTGGATGGATTCGAGGACGCGCGATTCTGCTACGGAAAGTTTATTGGGCATCAAAGACCTTCTTCCAGGACTCGCGCGAGGTCAGCTCCGATTGCGCCGCGCGGTATTCAGCGCGCAGGTCATCGAAATTCTCCTCGATTTCCTGCAGCAGTTCGCGGGTCTGGACTACGAGGTCTTTGGCCAGGTCGCGGTCGCGCTTACGGAAGGCCACGCCGGTACCACCTGCGGTAGAGACGGTGGCAGAGTCCACGCGGGAAAGGGTAAACCAACGGGCCTCGTCCGGAGTGAGGTTAAGCTGAGGTGCCTCGTGGTGCGCAGCGTCTTCCTTGCTCACGAGGTGCTTGAGGCCCTTGATGGCCCACGGGATCTTCTTAATCTTGGCTAGGCGGCCGCCGATATTGCGCGTAGGCACACCTGGCGCGCCGGTGGGAGAGGGCAGCTCATCTGCGGATTCCAAGATGACAGCATCGGAATAGTTCTTGCGGATTTCCGCGATGCGCGGCAGCGAGGACTCCAGGATGTCAAAGAGATGGTCCGGCCCCGCTAGGAAGTCGCGCATAGCTTCAATCTGGATGGCCATGGTGGAGTATTCCATGCACATGGTGTGCTTGAGGGTGGACTTGAAGATGGACTTGGTAATGCCCTTGGCCGGCCCCTCGTGGTACATCGCGGCAACGATGAGGCGGTTGCGCAGGTGGAAATAGGCCTGCCAGTCAATGGCATCATCCTTATCAGCCCAAGCCATGTGCCAGATGGCGGCACCTGGCCAGGTCACCGTGGGGAAGCCATTGCGCGCCGCGCGCAGGGAATACTCGGTATCGTCCCACTTGATAAAGAGCGGCAGCGGCTGGCCGTTGGTTTCTGCCACAATGCGCGGGAAGAGGCACATCCACCAGCCGTTGTACTCCACGTCAACGCGGCGGTGCAGCGCGCGGGAATCGTACTTCTTGGGATCTAGGTGGGTTTCGCGGGTACCGATGGCGCGCAGCGGGTACTTGGCAAAGTCGTGGTCGTAGACGGCGTGCGGTGCCGCACCCCACATGAAATCGGCACGGTTGACACGCTCGCCGGTAGTGCGCAGCTGGGAGCGCTCCTGCAGGTTAAGCATCTGGCCACCGACGATAATCGGCTTGGCGGCGTAACGGGCCGCTTGCACCGCGCGCAGCACGGAATCCGGCTCGATAGCGATGTCATCGTCCATATAAAGGATGAAGGGCGAATCGGTATTTTCCAGCGCCTCGTACATGATGCGGGAGTAGCCACCGGAGCCGCCCAGGTTGCCCTGGCGGAACTCGCGGAAACGCTCGCCAAAGTGAGCGACTGCCTCGTCATAGCCTGGCTCATCGGCAGGGTGCTGGTTGCCTTGGTCCGGCATGAGGACGAAGTCGATGATTTCATCGACTACTGGGTCCTCGGCCAATGCCTTAAGGGCTGCTACGGCATCGGTCGGGCGGTTGAAAGTGGGAATGCCTACCGCCACGCGCTTGTCTTGGGCTGGCTGCTCGGTGCCGTCCGGCAGCACCTGCGGGCCGGGGGCGTGGGGGGAGCACCAGGCGGCGTCGGCAAGCGTGGTGTCCTGCTCGGCGGTGATATCGAACCACAGCCAGCCGCCGTCCTCGAAGTTTTTGAGTGGCAGCTCGAACTCATGGTGGCCGGTGCTTACCAGGTGGTTGGCCACGGAAATGCGCTGGCCATCCTGCTTGGAGCGGTAGAGGGAAATATTTGCCTGGCCCTCAATGTCCAGGCTGAGGATAACGGAGCGCAGCTGGGACCAGCGGCGCCAATAGGAGGCCGGGAAGGCGTTGAAGTAGGTTTCAAAAGAGGCTTCCTCGCCGGCCGGGATGGTTACGGACGTCCGGTTAAACCAGCTGAGGCGTTCGCGGTTTTGCTCGGCCTCGATGAGGTAGAGCATCCGCACATCAAAGGGCTCGCCGCGCTTAGGCAGCAGAATGCGCTGCAGGGGCTCATGGGCCTGGGTGTTGTTGGCAGTCACGATAACTTCGATTCTCCAAACGGTATAAACAGTAGTCAGCGATTTAGCGTAGTTGCTTTTGCATAAGTACTACGGTTTACACGCGGAGCCCGTAAGATGGAACATCATGAGATGGGTTCCTTGCGCGGCAGCAGTGGGTCTTCTCGCTGTAGCCAGCGCGCCCGCCGCTATCGCAGAGGAAAAGCCCGCGGTGGAGTTTCTGGACCACGCCCAAATCCTTAGCACTTCGGACGAAGAGGCCATCAAATCGCAAGCCCAGTCCATGCATTTGCCGGATTCCGTGCACGAGGTCCTCTACGCTACGTACCCGAATTCGGGCGAGGAATTTTCCCGCACCCTGTTCCATGACTTGGAACGCGAGCATCCACAGTTCATCAGCGGAAGTGGGCTACAGAAAAATGTGCTCGTCATCGCGGTAGGTTTTGAGCCCAATAGTATGGCCGTGCACTGCGGCACAGAGGTGTGCCAGGACATCAAGATTTATGACGAGGGCCGCGTGGACGGCATCTTGGACCAGATGCGGTCGGCGTTGGCGGACGATGACTATACCATCGGCATGATCTTGGCCACTCGCGCCGCCGCGGATACCACCGTGCGCCGGCAATATACGCAGGATATGCCCACGTGGTCCGTATTCATCGCGGCCACTATGGTGCTCGTGGTTCTGGGCGCGGTTGGCCTCATTACCTACTTGTTCATCCGCCGCGCCCGAGTGCGCAAGCGCTTCGATTATATTAAGGGCGCTCGCGACGGGGCTGAGGAACTCATCAAGCGCACGGAAGCACGGATTGACGCCCTGCATTCCCCCTTAGCGGGCGACTACCTGAAGGTACAGTGGCGCTCTCTGGTCAATCAGTACACCGATGCGCGGCCGACGCTCAAGGCCTTAGAACATGTCCAGGACTTTTCCTCGCATGCCGCCTCCATCAAGGAGTCCTATAAGGCGCTCAAGCAGATCCATACGGCCGCAGCGCAGATAGATTCCCTGGAAAAATTCTGCGACGGCGATACTGTGGTACGCGCCGGCGAGACGCAATGGCTGCTTAACGACGCCCAAACGGCCCTCTCCCGTCAACCCGACAACGCCAGCCTCCGCCAGATGACCCAGCGCATTAGTAACCTATCTCAGGACCTTTCGCGGGATGACTTTGACTTCGCCTTCGCTCGCCTCTTAGAGGACTACCACCCACTGGTGGGTGCGCTGCCAGAAAGGCTATATCCACAGCGCGACCGCCAGACTCCCCCGCTGTTGGGCACGCCGGAATGGCGCCCCGGCATGGGCACACACTATATGCCCTATAGGTTCGCGGGCTTCTGGGTGGCCAACAATAATGTCTCCTCCCAGCTGCCCAACCCGTATCGCTTCTAGGCGTTAACCGGCTCAGTGACCGGATCAATGCCCAGCTTATTGAGCATGTAGAGCACGCGGGCTTCGAGGTCATCGGCCAATTCGCGCGCCTGCTCTACGGTATCCGCAGCAGGAATATCCCAGATTTTGATGTCTTTGCCTGCCTCATCGCGTTCGACCTCACGGCCTAGGAACACGATATAATCCGGCATCGCTACCGTCCGCACCTCATCAAGGTACTTATTTGGAGCCTCACCCATACCGCGCTCGTTCATGACATGGGCGAGGTGGCCTTCTGCCTCGTTTTCTGGGTGGGCAACGGCGGTATCCACAAAGAGGGCCTCGCCGGCGTGCTTGCGGGTCAGTTCCGCCGCAGCCTGGGCCAGCGCATTATTAGTACCGGCGGCAAAGCGGATATGAAGGCGGTGAGCGCCGAAGTATTCACGCACCTCACGCTCCACCAATAGCGGCACGAATTCTTCGAGCTCAGCCTTCTTGGTGTGCTTGGCAATAACCTCATCGAGCTTGGCATCGATTTCTGCGGCGGTGTACTCGTGGCCGTAGTTTTCGTGCAGATCCTGACGCAGGGTTTCAAACTGGTTCATTGTTATCCCCTTTCTCGGATTATTGTCCCGTTTGCTAAGTGTTAACCTGACGTTAACTTTACAGGTTAACGGTGGGTTAAGTCAAACGGTTGGGTTAAACCCAATAGTTTTCTGCACCGAAAATGCGGGAAGGCCCGCCGGGAGTTCCGGCAGGCCTTCTTGGACTGTTCCTTCTTTTTATCGGGAATGCGCGATGCACGGCTACGCAATTTTAGATGCTCTTGCAGCCGCTCCGGCGACATTTTCCACATGCGGCGATCAGCCATACCGTCACCTCCTTCCTGTAGAGGTGATCAAGTTTAGTGGCCACGCTCCTGTTCGATGGCCTTGCCCTCGTTCCAGAATGGCGCGAGCTTATTATCAAACATGGACAGCGCGGAACCGATAGCCATATGCATATCCAGGTACTGGTAGGTACCCAGGCGGCCACCGAAGAGAACCTTATTATCCTTCGACTCCTGGGCGGCGAGCTTACGGTAGGCCTCCAGCTTGGTGCGATCCTCTGGGGTATTGATTGGGTAGTACGGCTCATCGCCCTTATCGGCAAAGCGCGAATACTCCTTCATAATGACCGTCTTGTCCTTCGGGTACTTATCCTTGCGCTCTGGGTGGAAGTGGCGGAACTCATGGATGCGGGTGTAGTCCACGTCCGCATCGTTGTAGTTCATCACGGGCGTGCCCTGGAAGTCGCCGGTGTCGAGCACCTCCAAGTCAAAGTCGAGGGTGCGCCAGCCCAGCTCGCCCTCGGCAAAATCAAAGTAGCGATCCAGTGGGCCGGTGTAGACCACAGGCGCATCTGGGGACTCAGCACGCAACTCTTCGCGTATCTCGAACCAATCGGTATCCAGGCGGACCTCAATATTGTCGTGGTCGGCCATATTCTCTAGCCAGGCGGCGTAGCCGTCGACAGGCAGGCCCTCATACGTATCGTTGAAGTAGCGGTTATTGAAGGTATAGCGCACCGGCAGGCGGGTGATATTCGCGGCCGGCAGCTCCTTCGGATCGGTCTGCCACTGCTTTGCGGTGTAATCGCGGATGAAGGCCTCATACAGCGGGCGACCGATGAGCGAGATGGCCTTCTCCTCCAGGTTTTGCGCCTCTTCCGGGGAGAATTCGCCGGCCTGATCCTTAATGAGCTGGCGAGCCTCATCCGGGGAGTAGTAACGGCCGAAGAACTGGTTGATAAGACCCAGGCCCATCGGGAATTGGTAGGCGGTGCCATCGTGCATGGCAAAGACGCGGTGCTGGTAGTCGGTGAAATCGGTGAACTTATTGCAGTAATCCCACACGCGCTTATTAGAGGTGTGGAAGAGGTGCGCGCCGTACTTGTGCACCTCGATTCCGGTGGTGGGTTCGGCCTCGGAGTAGGCATTGCCGCCGAGGTGATTGCGGCGCTCCACAATGAGCACCTTCTTATCCAGCTGGCTAGCGGCGCGCTCGGCAACCGTTAGACCAAAAAATCCAGAGCCAACAACGATGAGGTCATAAGAAGTCATGGCCTCCACTTTATTGCACTACGGCAGCTGACACGGCGCATCGGCGTGTCGCAACAGATTTCACAGAAGTCACAAACATACCATCACTATCAACTCTTAACTTTTGGCAACCGTTTTTACAGCTGCACAACCCTAGGGAGATAACAGTGCAACAACGACGTCGACTAGTACCCACCAGGTCAAAATGGTCCACCCCCGTCATCGCGGCGGTCACCTCCATCGCGCTCGCCGTGACGGCCGCATTCGGCGGACAGCAAGTTCTCAAGACCCAAGACTCCAGCAACGGCGGTCCCATTGAGGTCAAAAAATCCTCCTCTAGCTTCAGTGACGGCGAATCCATCGTCGTCGATGACCCAGCCGTAGCCGCTCAGGGCGACGGCGAAAGCCGCCGCGCGGTCAAGCAGTTCCACCGCGACGAAACCTTCAACATGTTCGCCGTCACCTGGGAGGGCAAGCGAGATATCAACTCCTTCGTCCGCTCCAAGCAGCAGGACGGTTCCTGGAGCGAGTGGCTGCCCATGGATGCAATGAATTACACCGAGGGCAAGAACGGCACCGAACTCATCTTCGTGGGCGATACCAACGATGTGCAGGTTTCCATGGCCAACGTTGACCTCGTGACCGGTTCCAACCTCGACAAGAAGGAAGACTCCCTCCTAGACAAGGCCGCCAAGGGCGCTGATGCCAACCGCCCCGCGCCACTTGCGTACAACGTCGGCGATATCTCCCCCGTGGCCGATGAGCGCACCCAGGTTGCGGATCTCGACGCCGTGTTTATCGACGGCAACGCTCAAGAAGGCGAAGCCATCGAGCCCACCGCGGAGACCGCGGGCATGCCTAAGGTAGTCACCCGCGCCGGCTGGGGAGCAGACGAATCTAAGCGCTGCCAGGAGCCAACCTACGACGATGGCCTCAAGGCCATGACCCTGCACCACACCGCGGGTACCAATAACTACACCCGCGCACAGGCAGCGGCACAGGTACGCGATGCCTACGACTACCATGCGCAGACCCTGGGTTGGTGCGATATCGGCTATAACGTGCTGGTGGATAAATTCGGCACCATCTACGAAGGCCGCTACGGCGGCTTGGACAAGGCCGTACAGGGTGCCCACGTGGGTGGCTTCAACTCTAATAACTGGGGCATTTCCATGATTGGCAACTACGAGGAAACCGAGCCTTCCCGCGAGATGCTCAACTCCGTGGCGGAGATTGCCGGCTGGAAGGCCGCTATTTCTGGCATCGATCCAATGGGCAAGGCCAGCTTGTACTCCGGCGGATTCAACGGCTCCAAGTTCCCTGCAGGAACCACGGCCACCGTGCCGGCCTTCGCGGGCCACAACGATTTCCACTACACGGCTTGCCCGGGCCAGTACACCACGCGCCACTGGGACGAGATTCGAAAGAATACCAAGCGCAAGGCGGATGCCATCAAGTCCGGCAAGAACAGCACGGACCTGAACTGGCAAGAGTCTCCACAGCCAAATACCCCCAAGACCCCGCAACCAAATACCCCCAAGACCCCGCAACAGGTGGGCGGAGAAATCATGTCCTCGCTTGGCGAGGTCGAGGTACCGGTCTCCACTATCTCCGCCCTTGCCGGCATCGCTGCCGCCGTCTTCGGCGTGCTCATCGCCAATGAGCGCCTGCAGAAGCCTGATACCGATCAGAAGGTGGCGGGCAACCTGACCACCGGCGATATCCCGGAGATTGTCAATAAGGTTGTCCAGGTCTCCAGCAACGAAGGCCTGAAGGAATCGTGGACCTCCGTCCTCAACGCTTTCGGCCCAGTCCTAGGCTTGGCAGTCGGCGGCCCGGATACTACCGACGGCGGCAAGATCCTCTACCAGCTCTTCCAAAATGGCGTGGTGCTCTCCTCCAAGGAGTCCGGCACCAAGGCGCTGACGGGCGAGATTGCCAAGAAGTGGTCCGAGGGCGATAATGCCTCCAAGCTCGGCCTGCCGACCTCCAACGAGGAAAAGAATGGCAAGGAAATCCGCGTGAAGTTCCAGGGTGGCGAGATTGTCTACAACACCGAAACGGAAAAGGTAGACATCTTCACCGACTAGAACCAGCGCTCTAGCACCTTAGCGACGCCCGCCTGGTGGTTAGCCACGGTGACCGCATCCGCGGCCGCCTTTACCTCCGGGTGGGCGTTTTCCATGGCCACGCCACAGCCGGCCCACGTCAGCATTTCGATATCGTTGGGCATATCCCCAAAGGCAATAGTCTCTTGCTGGGCGACCCCGGTGTGCTCCGCCAGCCATTCCACCCCGCGGCGCTTAGTCACATTGGGCGCGGCAACCTCCAAGATTCCTTCCTGCATGGAATAGGTCAGGTGCGCGAGCTCCGGATCGATGTGCGGCGCAATGAGCTCATAGAGCTCTGGGGCGGAGTAGTCCGTGTTGCGGATGAGGAACTTTACCGCCGGCTGCCCCACTAGCTCGCCCATGCTGACCACGCCGAAGCCCTCAAACAGGGCGTTTTCGGAATAGTGGCGCTCGACTACGAAGAGGTCCTCGACGGCGTCGGCAAGCGAGCCCCCTGCCCGCTCCGCGCCAAAGCCTACGGTGCCCAGTACGGTCTGGGCCACGTCCACCACTTCCGCCAACGCGGCGGGCGAAAGCTCATGGGCAGACATCACCCGATCCTCCGCGGAGTCATACAACACAGCACCGTTCGAGGTTACGCATACCGGCCGCACGGGCAGCTGCTCCAGCACCGGGGCAATCCAGCGGAACGGACGACCGGTAGAAAGCGCAAAATAGGCACCCTGTTGGACTGCCCGCGCCACGGCGTCACGATTGCGACGCGGGACGCGATGGTTGCGGTCCAGCAGGGTGCCGTCAATATCGCTCGCGATGAGGCGAGGCGCGCGGGCTGGGAAATTCTCCATACCCGCGAGTTTACGTCAGAACTTAGATGTTCAGGTCCTCGTCCTCGTTATCCTCCCACTCCAGGGAGCGCTTAATAGCGCGCTTCCAGTCGCGGTAGAGCCCCTCTACCTCTTCCTTGTCGCGCTTCGGCTTGAATACCTTCATGTCTCCGGTCTGGCTGCCCAAGACGCTGAGGTCATCCCAGAAGCCGTGGTCCAGGCCTGCCGCGAAGGCAGCACCGGTGGCGGTGGTCTCGATATTCTTCGGGCGGTGTACTTCCACGCCGAGGATATCGGACTGGAACTGCATCAGCAGTTCATTCATGGTCATGCCACCATCCACGCGCAGCTCGGTAATCTCCACGCCGGAGTCCGCCACCATGGCGTCGGCGACATCGCGCGTCTGGTACGCGGTGGATTCGAGCACGGCGCGAGCCAAATGCTTGCGGTTGGCAAAGCGGGTCAGGCCCACAATGACGCCGCGGGCATCCGGGCGCCAGTACGGAGCGAAGAGTCCGGAGAAGGCCGGCACGATATAAACGCCGCCGTTGTCCTTAACTTCGCGTGCGAGGTTTTCGATGGACGCAGCGTTGGGGATGATCTGCAGGTTATCGCGCAGCCACTGCACCAGGGAACCGCCCATGGATACAGAGCCCTCGAGGGCGTACACGGGGCGCTCGCCCTCGCGCTGGAAGCAGACGGTGGTCAGCAGGCCGTTCTCGGAGAACTTCGGGGTGGTACCCGTATTCAGCAGGAGGAACAGGCCGGTGCCGTAGGTATTCTTTGCAGAACCTGCGCGGAAGCAGCCCTGGCCGAACATCGCGGACTGCTGGTCACCCAGGATGGCGCGGATAGGCACGCCGGACAGCGAGCCGCGCTCACGCACGGTACGGAAATCGCCCAGGGACGGGCGGATCTCCGGCAGCATGGACATCGGGATGCCCATTTCCTTACACAGTTCCTCATCCCACTCCAGCTTTTCGATGTCCATCAGCAAGGTGCGGGAGGCGTTGGTGACGTCGGTGGCGTGCAACGCTTCGCGGCCGGCATCGCCCTCGGCGCCGCCGGTGAGGTTCCACAGCAGCCAGCTATCGATGGTGCCGAAGAGCAAATCGCCTGCCTCGGCACGCTCGCGGGCGCCTTCGACGTTATCGAGGATCCACTTCACCTTCGGACCAGCCGGGTAGGAGTTAATAATCAGACCGGTGCGGCGGCGCCACTTTTCTGGCCCTTCCTCACCCGAGAGCTCCTTACAGATGGCGGTGGTGCGGGTATCTTGCCAGACAATAGCGTTGTAGACCGGCTTGCCGGTGTGCTTATCCCACACCACGGTAGTCTCACGCTGGTTGGTGATACCTACCGAGTCAATGTCTTCCACGGTGATATCGCCATTGGCAAGAGCCTCACCGACGGCGCGACGGGTATTGCTCCAGATTTCTTCCGGGTCGTGTTCTACCCAGCCCTTTTCGGGAAAGATCTGCTCGTGTTCGAGCTGACCAACGGCAACCTGCTCGCCATCGTGGTTAAAGATAATGCAGCGCGTCGACGTAGTTCCCTGATCGATTGCGGCGACGTATTTCTTGTTAGTCATGTGTCTAGTCTCCTATACGAAGATGGATTTAGAGCGCAACGGACAACAGGCCAACGGCTACAGCCGCGACCAACGGGGCCACGATAGGGACCCAAGCATAGCCCCAGTTCGCACTGCCTTTGTCCTGGATGGGCAAGATGAATGCATAGGCAATTCGCGGGCCCAGATCACGGACCGGATTGATGGCATAACCCGTGGGGGTACCAAGGGACAGACCGACTGCCACAACAACGAAGGCAACAGCGAAGTAGCTCATGGGGCCTAGCTCACCGCCGGTTGGGCCGAAGGCGATGAACATCAACAGCACGCAGGTAGCAATAAACTCCGTCACCGCATTCCACCCGTTTTTAGGGTGGGCCGGCTTGGTAAAGAAGATGCCGTTCGTGTCCTTATTGGCGCCGGTGACGTTTCCGGCGTCGTCGTAATTATTGGCGTCGAAAAGCTGCTTGAAGGCAGCCCATGCCAGGATGGCACCCAGGATTGCGCCGAGGATCTGGCCTAGGCAGTAATACGGAACCAGGGACCATTCGAGCGATCCATTGACGGCCAACATGATGGTGACGGCGGGGTTGAGGTGCCCGCCCGTGGGGTCGGCCACGCTGGCGCCGACGAAGACCGCCATGCCCCAGCCTAGGGCGATAACGATCCAATCGGAGCCGCGTGCGCCAGAGGTGCGCAGGTTTACCAGCGCACATACGCCGTTTCCTAGAAGGAGCAGCAACGCAGTGCCGATAAACTCCCACAGGAATGCATCAAATCCGGTCATAACTTATACCTCGTTTTGGGTGGGTCGGGCGGATCCTGCGCGGACCAAAATGTCATTGGCCTCGCGGTCAGTTACCGCAGCTTCTGCTTCAAGTTCGGCCTGGGTGTGGGCCTTGAATTGGGATACCTCGCGCTCCTTTTCGGCGTCGCTCCAGCCCAGCAGTGGTGCCACAAAGTCAGCAACTGCCGGGGCGGCATTTACGCCGCGGTCGCCAAACTCGATGGCGATACGCAGACGGCGGGACAGGATGTCCTCCAAGTGCAATGCGCCTTCGTGAGTGACGGCGTAGCGGACCTCGGCCCACAGGTAGGACTCGGCACCTGGAACTGGCTCCAGCAGCGAAGCATCCTCGGCTGCAGGTGCCAAAACCTCACCCAGCAGGGAGCCATAGCGGCCAAGCAGGTGCTCGATGAACTCTTCGCTCAGGTTGTAGCGACGGGCCAGAGATGGGACTTGGTTAGCTAGAGCATGGTAGCCAGCGGCGCCCAAGATCGGGGTTTGCTCAGTGATGGACTCTGGCACCTTGGTATCTAGTTCTTGGACTGCTAGGTCCACGGCGTCTTTACCAATGACGCGGTACGTGGTGTACTTACCGCCGGCAACAGAGACCATGCCTGGGGCCACGCGCGCAACGGCGTGGTTACGGGAAAGGTTGGTGGTGGAATCAGACTTGCCGGACAGCAGCGGGCGTAGACCGGAGTAGACGCCCACGATGTCATCGCGGGTGATCTTACGGCGTACGCGCTGGTTAGCCTGGTCCAAGATATAATCAATATCGGATTTGGTGGGTGCCGGATCCGGCAGGGACAGTCCCTTTTCCCAATCGGTGTCGGTGGTACCGATGATCCAGTACTCGCCCCATGGGATAACGAAGAGGACGGACTTTTCGGTTACGAAGCACAGGGCTGCGTCCGCATCGAGCGCATCCTTGGGCACAACGATGTGCACGCCCTTGGAGGCGTGAACGGTGAACTTGCCCTCCACGCCGGCCATCTCTTGAATCTTGTCATTCCACACGCCGGTAGCGTTAATGAAGACCTTGCCGCGCACGGTGGTCTCGCGGCCGGTGGCGGTATCGCGAACCTTCGCGCCTACGATGCGGCCGCCGCGGTCCTTGTCAAAGCCAATGACCTCGGTATTGGTGCGAACATCAGCGCCGTACTCGGCGGCGGTGCGCAGGACGGTCATGGTATGGCGGGCGTCATCCACCAGGGTGTCGTAGTAGCGAACGCCACCCACAATGGCATCATCCTTCAGGCCTGGGGTCACCTTCAGCACGCCCTTGCGGGTCAAGTGCTTCTGCATTGGCACGCTCTTCGATCCGCCCATGAGGTCATAGAGCGTAAATCCACCGAACATCATGACGCGCTCCCACACGTGGTGGGTCAGCGGGAAGATGAACTTCAACGGCTTCACCAGGTGAGGTGCCAGGGTGGACATGTTGAGCTCGCGCTCCTTGAGGGACTCAGCCACGAGGCGGAAGTCAAACATTGCCAGATAGCGCAGGCCACCGTGGAACATCTTGGAGGAGCGGGAAGAGGTACCTGCGGCGAAGTCGCGTGCCTCAATGACGGCGGTCTTCAGACCGCGGGTGGCGGCATCCGCTGCCGCACCGGCACCTACGGAACCGCCACCAATAATGACTACGTCGTAGTCCTCATCTGCGTACCCGTTCCATAGATTTTCAAAGTATTCGGGGTTAAAGGATTGATTGCTTTGCTGGATCATTACTGACCACATCTCCTTCCTTGGTGCTTGCATGTGCCTGGGCCATTGGTCCGTGAATGAGATGGCATAAGCACAGCTAAAAGCAGGTAATTATGGGTTCGGTGGAAAGTATCGCACCGGGGCTACAGAGACTTCATCTCCTAAAATATATGTTAGGGGTCACCGACTTGAGTTACACATGTGGTTACTCACACGTAAGTTTCAGGCCCGTAAGCAGTCAGTTTCCTTAAAATACTTAGACTTCCAAAAAGAAAACCACCCCCTCGCGGGGGTGTAAAGCGGACGGAAAGCTGTCGCTATTTCTTCGCTAAACGGGCCATCGTCTCGAGCACTTCTGACATTCCGGCCTTTTCTGCCGAGTAGGTTACCGCTTGAGCACCCTTAACCACCTCTATCGGGGCAGTTTCCAAAGCCACCACCGGCATCCATTCGAGGAAGTCCTCATCCCCCGGCTCATTTGCAAAGACTAGAGTCTCTTCCGGCTCATCCTGCAGATCCTCTAGGATGCGCTCCACGCCTTGTGCCGCACTGGCGGCAGTAACAGACATTGCTGCAGCATCGAGGCGCGGCTGTGCAACACCCTCATCAATGACAATGGTCCACACGGCTTGTGGAACATCCACATCGCCTGCGGGCGATACCACTATAAGAACTTCGGCCGCCGGGTAGATATCCGCAAAAGCCTTGCGCAACCGCGGGGTCAGAGCCCCATCCTCCCAATTCAGCGCACTACTATGCGCTACCACCACACGCGGGATGGAGGAGAATTGAGCCTTCATGCGGTGCGGCAGGCGCGAGACGATAAGCCGGGATTGGGTAGCTGCCGCCAAAAGGCCCTGCTCAGCTTTAGAACCCGCCCAAATCTCCTTGCTGCTGGCGGTGATGGAAGCCTGGGTTTGCGCCACATCAGATTTCAGTTGCGCCATAACATCCGCGACCTTATCGCGGCCTTCATCCAAACCACGTGTTGCCTCTTCCACCACGGCGTTGAGATTGGCTTTGATCCAATCCAAAGTCTCTGGGGCGGTGCGCGCCTTAGTCTTGGACGCATCCTCTGCATCCCCCTTGGCGGCGGCCATGCGGTTGCGCACTAGGTCAACCGTGGTGTCGGATACGCGATCTTTAAGCCCCACCAGATCATCACGTAGTCGCCGCACGCGGTGGCGCTCAGTTTCTACTTCAGCATCCTGCTCCTCCGCCTCTTCGAGGGTGAGAGCGCCGCCGCCCTTACGGGCGGGCACCCAATATTCGCCCGCTGGCATGGGGCCAAATTCAGCTTCGTACTGTTCCCATAGCCCTTCCAACGCCTCTTGCATTCGGCGTCTAATCTCCGCGGTATCCGCTTCCGCATCACCAGTGGGATAGTACGGCTCTAGAGCAGTAATAAAGACTGGAGTCTTCGTCCGCCCCAGATTCTTTTTATGCCCTTTAGTCCACAGGCGCTGGGAGCCGAAGATAACCTGCGGGATTACCGGCACCCCAGCCTCATAGGCAATGCGGGAGGCACCACTTTTCATGCTGCGGATTTCAAAGCTGCGGGAAATCGTGCCTTCAGAAAACACCCCGACAAGTTCGCCCTCTTTAGCGAGCCGAACCGCCTGCCGCATCGAGGCACTGCCATCGATGCGATCAACTGGCACGTGGTGCATGGCCTTGAGCAACGGACCCGCTAGCGGGGCTTTAAAGATGCCGGCCTTTGCCAAGAAGCGCACGAGGCGCTTTTTGCGGTAAGCCAGAAAGGCCCCGAAGAGGAAATCCATGTAGCCGGTGTGGTTACAGACCAACACCGCGCCGCCTTCATCGGGGATATTTTCTTCACCCGAAAGGCGCATTTTTAATCCCTGCGCCAGAGTCACCCCCCTACCAATGTGAGTGATCTGGCGGTACAGGAAATTCGTCGCAGCGTTCATAACTCTCCAGGACGACGGCGGACTTACTGCGGGGTGAGGACATCCTTGCCCACGAAGGGGCGCAGGGCCTCAGGGACAACGACAGAGCCGTCGGCCTGCTGGTGGTTTTCCAAGATAGCAACTAGCCAGCGAGTAGTCGCCAGGGTGCCGTTCAAGGTAGCTGCGGTCTGGGTCTTGCCATTCTCGTCACGGTAACGGGTAGACAGGCGACGAGCCTGGAAGGTGGTGCAGTTCGAGGTGGAAGTCAGCTCGCGGTAGGTGCCTTGGGTAGGAACCCAAGCCTCATTGTCGAACTTGCGGGCCGCCGAAGAACCGAGATCGCCACCGGCAATGTCGATGGTGCGATAAGGCAGCTCCATGGCTGCAAGCATGTCCTTTTCCATGGATAGAAGGCGCTGGTGCATTTCTTCTGCATCTTCAGGCTTGCAGTAAACGAACATCTCCAGCTTGTCGAATTGGTGGACGCGCAGGATGCCGCGAGTGTCCTTACCGTGGGAGCCGGCCTCGCGGCGGAAGCAGGAGGACCAGCCAGCGTACTGCAGCGGACCGTTGGAGAGGTCGATGATCTCATCCTTGTGGTAGCCGGCAAGGGCCACCTCAGAGGTACCGACTAGGTACATATCATCGGCTGGGAGGTAGTACACCTCATCGGAGTGCTGTCCCAAGAACCCGGTGCCGGACATAATGTCTGGGCGGACTAGAACTGGCGGAATCATTAGCTTGAAACCAGCTTCGCGCGCCTTCTGTGCTGCAAGCATAAGCATTCCCAACTGGAGGAAGGCACCGTCACCAGTGAGGTAGTAGAAGCGAGCTCCACCTACCTTAGCGCCACGCTTGACATCGATAAGGCCCAGGGACTCGCCCAGCTCAAGGTGATCTTTCGGTTCGAAGTCGAACTCAGGAATCTGGCCGACCTCTTCTACCACCACGAAGTCATCTTCGCCGCCGGCTGGGGCGCCTTCAACCACGTTATCCAGCTTGTACTGCAGCTCTTCCACCTTGGCCTCAGCGGCAGACTGTGCCTCTTCCGCTTCCTTGACCTTGGCCTTCAGCTCATTGGAGCCCTCTAGCAAAGCCGGGCGCTCTTCCGGGGAGGCCTGGCCGATCTTCTTGCCAAAAGCCTTCTGCTCGGAGCGCAGTTCGTCGGCCTTTTGGATAGCAGCACGGCGCTGCTCATCAGCTTCCAAAAGCTGGTCTACGAGGGAGGGATCCTCACCTCGATTCACCTGGGAAGCACGGACAACGTCAGGGTTTTCGCGGAGTAGCTTGAGATCAATCACGAATGTAAGTTTAGCGTATCGACCACACCTTGCGGTGGTAATAACCAGCGAATTACCATGGAGTTATGTCCGCCGTTCAGCTCCCCGCCCGCACTATTACGGACGGCCCCGTTCCAAAACACACCCAATTGCACGATATCCTCGAAGAATTGTGCCGCACGACCCTCAAGCCCGGCGATACCCTCCCCGGCGAAAGGCTCCTTGAGGAGACCTACGGCGTGTCACGTATCACAGTACGCCGCGCCATCGGTGATCTCGTCGCGGCCGGGAAATTGCGCCGCATCCGCGGTAAGGGGACCTTCGTGGCACCTAATCCCTTAGTCTCCCGGCTCCACCTGGCCTCATTTTCAGATGAGATGGGCGCCCAAGACGTCACCGCCTCTTCCAAAATCCTTACCAGCGGCCGCAGTAGCGCCCCAGAAGATGCCGCCATCTTTTTTGATACGCCCGCACACACCGAACATATTCACCTGCGCCGCCTGCGCTTGGGCGATGGCGAACCGTACTCCATCGACGATGGCTGGTATAACTCCACGTTCGCACCCAGCCTTTTGGAAAATGACATCTACAACTCGGTCTACGCCATCCTCGATTCTGTCTTTGATGTCCCCATCACCGATGCGGATCAGACGGTCTCTGCAATATCGGCCGATGCGGACACTGCCCCGCTTCTCGACGTCCCCGTGGGCACCCCGCTGCTCCACATTGTGCGCTACTCCCGCTCGGGCGATAGGCCGGTGGAGTGGTGCTCCTCGGTTTATCGCACCGACCGCTATCGCCTGACTACCCGGGTGGCTAGGGAGAACAGTCTCTAGCCAGCATCCAGGTTAAAAGGTAAGATTAGGGGCCTTATGAAGAAATCACCTGCGTGGCGTTCCGCTGTGGCCGTCCAGATTGTCTTGATTGCGGCAATCGCGGCGGCCGTTTTCATGGGCATCTACGGCGTTATCAGCTCCCAGAAATCGGGCAGCGATGGGACCACCGCTGCCCACCAGCACGATAGCGGGGATAATTCAGAAACCGCCGCCCCTAAACCGGAACCTTTCACCGCCGCGGCCGCTGGTGCCTGCTTGACGTGGGATATCGCGCAAGATGGCTCCGCCACAGGGTTCAAGGAAGTACCGTGTTCCGAACAGCACCGCTTCGAGGTCTCCAAGACCGAAGACTTAAGTGTGTACCCCACCAGCGAATTCGGTCCAGATGCTACTCGCCCGGCACTTACCCGCCAACACCAATTGCGCGATGAGCTGTGCGAATCCGCCACCGTGAACTACCTGCACGGCAAGTGGGATCCCAACGGCAAGTACGACGTAGCATCCATTCTCCCGCCGCAGTCTGCCTGGGATCGCGGAGACCGCACCCTACTCTGTGGCCTGCAAACCACCGATGACCACGGCGTACCGCAGCTTAATCTCGGCAACGTAGAAGCCTCCGAGCAGGCCAACCTCACCAAGCCGGGCGAATGCTTGGCCATCGATGACAAGCAGGTTCCACACGTCGTTGACTGCGCTAAGCCGCACCAGATGGAAACCGTATCCGTCATTGATGTGGGCAAGCAGTTCCCTGATGGCTACCCGGATGGCAAGGATATGGACAAATTCCTTTCCGATACCTGTACCGCCGCTACCGAGGACTACCTCGGCGGCGAGGAACAGCTCTATCAATCCACGCTGCAGCCGTTCTGGGGTTCTATCACCGAGGCCTCGTGGAATGGCGGCACGAAGTCCGTCAATTGCTTCCTTGTGCATGCCCGCGCAGGCGGCGGCTTCTCTGCCATCACCGGTTCTGCTACCGGTGGCCGCCAGGCGCTGACCATCGATGGCAAGCCGCCAGAGGAGCGACCTGAGCGCAATCCGCTGCGCGAGGATAAGGACAATAAGCCAGCGCCCGAATCCGCCGCCCCTGCACCAGCCCCAGCGCCCTAATGGTAGAGGTATCAGAAGAGCGCTTCGATGAAATGGTCAACGCGGCGCTGGATCAGGTCCCCGAGGAATTTGTGCGCCGCATGCGCAACCTCGTCATTTTGGTCGAAGATGAAAACCCCGATAACCCGATGCTGCTCGGGCTCTATGAAGGCGTGGCACTGCCCCGCCGCACCTTCGACCACACCGGTTTCTTGCCCGATGCGATCTTCATTTACCGGAAGACTCTGCAGCGCTGGTCCGGCAGCGAGGAAGAACTAGCGGAACAGGTTAAAGTCACCGTCTTCCACGAGCTCGGCCACTATTTTGGCCTCGAGGAAGAGGAGCTGCACCGCCTAGGCTGGGGCTAGAGCTCCGTATCTGCCCAACGGGTCAATGCCCACTGCCCAAAATCCTTGCCACGGGGCTCCAGCACCATGAAGCGACAATTGGGCAGATAGCCGGTATAGGCAAAGTCGGCATCAACCCCCGTGGCATGCTTGGTGACCACGCGGATGGCCGCGCCGTGGCTGACAAGGATGACATCGTGGTCGTCGGCAAGCTGGCCTGCAATGCCCTCCAGAACCGGCTGGTAGCGCGCCAGCACATCCTCCAGGGTCTCGCCGCCTTCCATTCCGGCGTCCTGCTCGCCATCGCACCAGCCGCGCATGGCCACCATGTGCGAACGGTGGGCATCCTCGCTGCCGTCCATTTCCCAATCGCCGGCAGAAATCTCGTGCACTCCGGCGATCACGTCAACGCGCTGAGAAAACTCTGGCACCCCGCGCTCCTGTTCAAAGGCGCGCGCCGCCAGCATCGCAGTCTGCTGAGCACGCAGGGCAATGGAACATTTAAATTCCACCTCGCGCTCGCCCACCAACTGCGCTAGCTCACGGCCGACCTCCGTGGCTTGGTCGCGCCCGCGCTCAGTAAGCTCGGCCCCAGGCGGGCGGGTATCAAGAAGACGAGAAATATTGGAATAGGTCTGGCCGTGGCGCAGCAGGATGATTCTTCCGGGCATGCTTCTAGATTATTGGCCCCTGCGTGCCCGCGCTACCCATTCATCCGCCGCGGCAAGATCGCGCGGCGGCCTGCCTGCAGGGGTTGCCGCCGGCCAAGAGCCCAGGAAGAGCACGTTCTGCGCCCGCAACCACAATGCCCGGAGCGCCTCTGCCACCGGTTGGTCTTCAATATGCCCAATGAGGTCTACATAGAAACGGTATTCACCAAAGGCCTCCCGCGTAGGACGCGACTCGATCCGGGAAAGGTCCACCCCACGGTGCGCAAAGTCCTGCAGTGCCCCCACCAGGCTGCCCGGCTCATTAGGCAGGGTGAAGATAACACTCGTGCGATCCTGTCCGGTACGCGCGGTAGGTTTTCCCGGGCGCCCCACCAAAACAAATCGCGTTGCGGCGCCCTTTATATCCGCCACCCCCTGGGCCATGGTCTCCAAACCAAAGATCTCGGCCGCCCGCGCTGGTGCCGCCGCGGCATCAGCATCCCCCCGAGCCACCGCCTCGGCCGCAGCCGCATTGGAGTTAGCCGGCACGAACTCAACCTCCGGCAGGTGTTCTTTTACCCACCCGCGGATTTGTTGGAAGGCCACCGGGTGGGTACTGAGCCGTTTAATATCCTCCGCGTCCGGCTGGGTCATGATGCTAAAGGCCACGGGGATATCCACCTCGCGGTAAATCTGCACCGGTTCTGCCTCTACGAGTGCATCAAAGGTGGTGGTTACCGCGCCCTCGACGGAATTTTCAATAGCTACGCAGGCATACTCGGCCTGTCCGGCGCGCACCGCAGCCACCGCTTCCGATGGAGAGCCCACCGGCATGGTCTCTACTTCCGGCATATGCGCGGCAAACTTGTGCACGGCCGCTTCAGTAAAAGTTCCGGCCGGTCCAAGGAAGGCGATGGTGGTAGTCATGCTCGTCACCTTAGCCCACTAGACTGGTGCCCCATGGACTTTTCCGTAGAACAGCTCCGCGCGGACCTGCGCGGCCTTGCCCCAGAGGAGCATGGTTTTACCTACGTGGATCTGGACCGCAAGCCTTCCGCCTACGGCCGGCTAAGCGGCTGGGTTCTGTCCGCTAAGGATCTCTGCGATGTCCGCGGCATGCCCACAACCTTGGGAAACATCGATCGTACCTACTACCCTGAGCGTAGCGATTCTTTCATAGAGGACTTGGAAAAGCAGGGCGTGCATATCATCGGCAAGTCCTCCGCTCCGGAGCTTGGCCTGCGCGTAGATACGGAACCGGTGGGCCTGCCCCACCCCGATAATCCCCTCTACCCCGGCTGCACCCCGGGTGGTTCTTCGGGCGGCGCGGCGGTGCAAGTCGCACGAGGATTGCTGCGAGCAGCCCACGCCAGCGATGGCGGCGGATCCATCCGCGTGCCGGCCGCGGCCTGCGGCGTCGTGGGTTTCAAACCGACGGGTGCGGAGCTAGGTGTGCAGGGTTTTATTACCCGGACCGTGGCAGATAATGCGTTTTTGCATGGCCACCGCATGATCACCCCGCGCGCCCGCATCGGTCTGCTACTGGAGCCGTTGTTCTGCGATGTCAACGTCGATGCGCACCACCTCCGCGCCGCCCGCGAGGCCGCCCAGCGCCTACAGGCTGCCGGCTTTAAGGTAGTGCCCATTTCCCCCTATCCTCAGGCTCGGTCTACCTTTGCGCATTTCCGGAATACTTTTACCTCCCGCCTAGCGGAGCTTCACCCAGCAGAAGGCTACGCCGAGTGGATTGCCCAGCAGGGGCGGCGCGTCAGCTCTGCCGAGGTGGCCGCGGCGCGGGCACACGTTCGGCAGCTGCCGGACCTCCTGTCCCAAGAGTGGGGCGTAGATGCCATCCTCACCCCGATGCTGACCACGGATCCACCGCGCACCGGATATTTCCTGTCCCTGTCCCATGAGGAGAATTTCGCAGCCCAGACCCGGTGGTCCCCGTGGGGTTCGCTGTTTAATATGGCCCAACTTCCCGCCATTTCCGTGCCGTGGACCATTCCCAATCACCCACCGGTGGGAGTACACCTGGGAGGCATTACGCTTTCCGACGCCTCCCTGCTCGGCCTCGCCCATATCCTGCACCCATGACCAAGTCTCTACGCGCCGAACTGCTCATCGTCCTCACCCTCACCTTTGGTATTTCCGGGGTGCGGGCGGTGTTGAACCTCATCAATTCCTTCGCCTCACCGCAGCGGCTCAATGAGCAATCGGTCACGCTCAACTCCAGCCAGTCCTCTTTAGCCTGGGTGGATATGGGCCTGCAGCTGTGCTCGGCCGCTGTACTCTGCTCCTATGGTGCTTTGGCGCTCTTCCTGCTGGCTAAGGACCATATTTTCCCGCGCGCCTACCGCGCCCGCGACTGGCTGGAGGGGGCAGGGCTTGCCGCACTTATTGGAATTCCGGGACTCGCCCTATATTTCACGGCGGTCCACTTCGGGTGGAGCAAAGAGATTATCCCCGGCGATTTTGCCAATGCTTGGGTGCACATTCCCGTTTCCCTTTTTAAGGCAGCGGCTAATGCCTTTGCGGAGGAAACCGTGGTGGTGATGTGGTTTATGACGCGCTTGCGCCAGGCCCGTTGGTCCCTGCCGGCAATACTTGCCGCGAGCTCCATCTTGCGCGGTTCTTACCACCTCTACCAGGGAGTTTCTGCTGGATGTGGCAATATCGTGATGGGGTTAGTGTATGGCTACTACTACCACCGCACGGGACGGGTATGGCCGTTGGTCATAGCGCATTTTCTTATCGACGCCGTCGCTTTCGTGGGTTATTCCTTCCTGTGAAAATGCCCTTAGGGGGACGTCGCGAAGCGGGCGAAACTCCCCGCACCTTGTAAGGTATAGCGCATGACTGAATCAGGACGAGATCCGCATAGGGAGGCCCGCCGAGCCGGCGACGGTTCCTCCACTGAATTCGTCCTTGGGGCCGATGGGCGTCCCCTCAAGGATCGATACGGCCGCCCCATTCGACGTCGTTCCTCCGCCCGCCCGACGCCGCGGCGCGTCGAACCGGAACAGCAATCCTTCCGCGCTCCGCAGCCACAGCGGCAGCAACAGCCACCGCGCCGCACCCCGCCCCCAACACCGAGCCGCTACCCGAGTCAATACCGAGCGCAGCAACGGCCGCCCCGTCGGACCGAACCCCGACCGGCGCCCCGCCAGCGCCCGCATAGCCGCCGCAAGAAGGTCAATCCGGCCAAGCGCGCCCTCGGTTGTGTTGGCTTGGCGCTCGTTGTACTGCTGGTATTCAACCTCGTCTTCATGTTTTGGACCGATGCTCGCCTGACCCGTATCGAGGCGCTCCCCGAAGACCAAGTGCCTAATACCGCCGGCACCAACTGGTTACTTGTTGGTTCCGATTCCCGTCAGGGACTCAGCGAGGAACAGCAGGCCGAACTGGGCACCGGCGGCGATGTGGGCGAAGGCCGCACCGATACCATCATGCTGCTGCACATCCCTCGCACCGGCAAAGCCAAGCTTGTGTCCATTCCGCGCGATAGCTACGTGGAAGTCCCCGGTTTTGGCATGGACAAGATCAATGCCGCCTTTACCTACGGTGGACCGCAGCTACTCGCCCAAACTGTTGAAGGGACAACCGGTCTGCACATCGACCACTATGCCGAGATCGGTATGGGTGGCTTGGCCAATGTGGTCGATTCTGTCGGCGGCGTGGACGTGTGCGTGAAAGAACCCATCAATGACCCGCTCGCCGGCATCGATCTCCAAGACGGCTGCCAGAAACTCAAGGGCCGTGATGCCTTGGGCTACGTGCGCACCCGCGCTACTGCCATGGGTGACCTAGACCGCGTGCAGCGCCAGCGCGAATTCTTCTCCGCTTTGTTGGATAAGGTGGCCTCCCCAGCTACCATTATCAACCCATTCCGCGCCTTCTCCTTGGTAAACCACACCGCTTCCTCGTTCATCGTGGGCAACGGTGACCACGTCTGGCATCTTGCCCGCGTGGCGCTTGCCATGGGCTCCGGTGTGGACACAGAAACCGTCCCCATCGGTGGGTTCCAAGACACCGAGGTAGGCAACGTAGTCCTCTGGGATGATGAAGCAGCCTCCGGGTTGTGGGATTCCCTCAAATAGGGATCAAAAAATGGCACCTCCGCTACAGGAGGTGCCATTTTTATGTCTTTAACGCAAAGTCACCTGGCGGGACTTGATGTTTTCTAGCTGCTTACGCTCATCGGCACTCAGCTGAGCATCATTAGAGATTTCCTCCTCCAAGGCCTTATCCACGCGGGTGAGGTGGTCCTCATAGGAAGCGTGGTCAACCTCTGGATCCAAGTCAAAGACCGGGGCAATAAGACCGTGGGTGCGGAAGACACCGGCAAACTTGGTATCTTCACCGAGGTTCAGCTCACCGCGGGCAGCAACGCGTGCCAGCGCATTCAGGAATGCGGATTCATCGTCACTCGGGCGGACCCAACGAATATGGGCCTTGCCACCGCCGGCATTTGCCCAGAAAGCAGCGCCGGTGATGTTTTCGCCCACTTCGTGGGACTCGATGACGGAATCATTAGCTGCGCGCAGGGACTGCGCAATCTGCGGGGTGACCTGTGCACCCTCCGGGATCCACCATTCGAAGTCTTGGTGCACCTGCACGTCGAGGGTAGCGGAGGCGTCGATAAGCTCTTCCAGCTTCGGCTCCGAGCCATCGGCCGCGGTGGATTCCAGAGTGGCGCCAGGCTCATTATTCTTCACCCAGTTGAGGGCGAAGGCGAGGTCGCGGCCCGGGTTATGGGTGTGGGACTGCACCTGCAGGCCCACGAAGGCATCGCCGCCAAATTCGGCATCACGAATAAGCGCAGCAGAAGCACCCGGCAACACGGTGGCTACATATACGTTCTTGTCGCAGCCCTTGACCTCAAGCTTGGCAAAAGCGGAGGGCACGAACTCCTGCATGGCGACTAGGCTGGCCTCTGCAGCAAGTCCGCCGTAGGGGCGGGGATCCTTTTCTAGGGCGGCGCGCTCTTTGGCGCGGGCGGCGAGCTTTGCCTGGCGGCGGGACATGCCCTCAGGCAGCTGTTCCTTGTTCTTTTTCTTCTTGGCCATGCTTCCAAGATACCTGGTTACTAGAGCTCAATGGCATGCAGGGCCACTTCGGGTTGGTTGGTTGCGAGCATATCCACCCCATTGGCCCACGCCCACTTCATATCCTCCGGCTTATCTACGGTCCACAGGTAAGTAGGCAATCCCTGGGCACCGATGATTGCTGGTTGTAGCTTCGCACGCAGCAAGGATACGCCCAGCGCGGTGGGCTTGGACAACATCACATCGGGCCGGTTGACGTGGCGTTCCCAATCGCGGCGGAGATAAATCCGGTCCATGTGCG
This sequence comes from Corynebacterium sp. LaCa117, assembly GCF_046717765.1. Lineage (NCBI taxonomy): Bacteria > Bacillati > Actinomycetota > Actinomycetes > Mycobacteriales > Corynebacteriaceae > Corynebacterium > Corynebacterium sp. LaCa117. The sequence goes on from NZ_CP177102.1 coordinate 2,494,857, forward strand.
GCGCCAAGTTTTGCATCCGGCGAATGGCGTGGTGGGAAAAGGAAATGACGTGGATCCGGGGATCGTCGAAAAGCCCCGCATAACGCAGGCGCAGCACCGTTTGCTCCTCCAGGATGTCGCCCTGCCCGGAGGGGTGCTTGGTCTCGATGTATAGGTGGTGCGGTTTGCCCTCGAGTAACTCCAAGAGTTCATCGAGAAGCATCATGCGTTGGCCCGAACCGATGTCCACGCCGCGCAATTCTTCCCAGTCCAGCTTGGAAATGCGGCCGGGACGCCCCGCAGTGCGGTCCAACGTGGGATCGTGTTGGACCACTACCTTTCCATCGCGCGTCAAGCGCACATCGCACTCGACGCCATGAATTGGCAAATCTAAAGCCTTCTCAAAAGCTAGAGGGGATAGCTCTGGATATTTTCCGGAGTATCCCCTGTGGGCGACAATCTTCACTAGCCGAAGAACTCTTCCTTGATGTCATTCAGGGTCTTCGCAGAAGCATCGAAACGCTCCTTTTCGTGCTCATTGAGCTGCAGCTCAATCGCGCGCACGATGCCGGAACGATTGATAATGGCGGCAGTGCCGATGTAGAGATCTTCTACGCCGTACTCGCCCTGCAGATACGCAGATACTGGCAGAGCCACGTCCTGGTTCTGGATGACGGCGGCGGTAATGCGGGCTAGGCCCATGCCGATGCCGAAAGAGGTAGAACCCTTGGCATCAATGATGGAGTAGGCGGCATCGCGGGTATCTTCGAAGATCTTCTCGATGCGCTCAGCGTACTCCGGATCCGTGTCGAACTTCTTGGACAACGGAACACCAGCGATATTGGCAGTAGAGACGGCCGGCAGCTCGGAATCGCCGTGCTCGCCCACGATGTAGGCGTGAACGGACTTCGGGGCAACGCCTTCTAGCTCACCCAGCATGTAGCGGAAGCGAGCGGAGTCCAGCACGGTGCCGGAGCCGATGACTCGCTTGTGGTCCAGGCCGGAGGCCTTCCATACGGCGTAGGTCAGGATGTCCACTGGGTTGGAGGCGACAAGGAAGATGCCGTCAAAGTCATTGGCCATGACATCGGAGACGATGCTGTTCATGATCTTGACGTTTTTGCCCACCAGGTCGAGGCGGGTTTCGCCCGGCTTCTGTGCGGCACCGGCGCAGATGACAACCATATCGGCGTCTGCGCAATCGGCGTAGGTGCCCTTGGTGACGCGAGTGCGGGTGGGGGCCCAAACAACGCCGTGATTGAGGTCCATGACGTTGCCCTCTAGCTTCTTTTCATCGATGTCGATGATTGCCAGGTGGTCAACGATGCTTTGGTTGATGAGAGCGAAGGCGTAGGCGACTCCCACGTCGCCGGCGCCGATGAGAACTACCTTGTTTCCTACATGATTTGCCATGACCCCATTGTGCAACTTTTTGGGGGGTTTTGCACGGGCTAGATCTCACCCTGAAATTCCCACCGAAATCTGGGACAATCGGGCATTATGAAACGCGCTCTCCGCCGCGCTGCACTAATCGCTCTTGGCGTAGCCGCGGATCTCACGCCCATCGTCCGTATGACCAGCCGGCAAACCTTACCGCCCAATATGTCGGCTGGAATTTTGGGTGCGGAATTAGCCACGTGGGCAGCAATTTCACCCTCTCTCCTTCCTCGCCCGTGGTGGGTGACTGCCGCCAATGTAGCCATTGGCCAGGGCATCGGACATTTGGGGGCGGCTTCGACAAGCTTCCTACTCAACAGCATTGGTAAGCGCCCCCAGGACCGCCTGGGGCCACAACATCGACAGATCCTGCACCTTGCTATCGGCGCCGGCACCGCCTTTAATGCCGTGCTTTCGTTGCGCAACCAGAAAAAGCAGGCGGAGTTAGTCAATAAACAGCTCGTGCGCGGGCCCGTTACGGCGGCGATCGGCTTGGCCGCTGGCACCGCAGGCTATGGCACACTACTGCTTATCGGGGAAGCCACACAGCTGGCCGTTACTAAATTATCGCGCCAGTTGGGACGCTGGGTTCCGACGCTTATCGCTTGGCCGGTTGTTACCGCAGGACTGAGCCTAACGGCCTTTGCCCTTTCTGATCGCGTGGTTTTTCGGCGCTGGTTGCGCTCACTTTCGCACCAAGCGCAAAGAATCAATAAGCAAATTTTCCCCGGCACCTCCATGCCTTGGGAGCCGGAGCGGTCCGGTAGCCCGTGGTCGCTCGAGCCGTGGTCAGCACTGGGGCAGCAGGGGCGCCGCTTTGTTTCTAATGGCCCCCGCGCCCGCGATATCCGCATGGCAACAGGAATCAATGCGAAAGAGCCCATCCGTATCTATGCCGGATACATTCCGGGGCGATCCTTCCGGCAATCCGCAGAGAAAGTTCGCGCCGAACTCGAGCGCACTGGTGCCCTAAGGCGCGAAACTATCGTTATCCAGATGCCTGCTGGCTCGGGATGGATAAATAATTGGGGCGCGTGCTCCTATGAGTTTTTAACCGGCGGTGATTGCGTCACCGTCACCATGCAATATTCCTATCTGCCTTCGGTCTTTGCTTACCTTGTAGATAAAAACGCCCCGAAGCAGGCAGCCCGCGAATTGATTCGGGTGATACAAGAAGAAATAGATAAGCTACCGGAGGAAAACCGCCCTCGGCTCTATTTTGCAGGTGAATCGCTTGGAGCCTACGCCATTATGGATAACTACCATAATGTGGAGGACCTACTTTCTGCCTGCAATGGCGCCGTCTTTTCCGGCCCTCCACGCATGACGCATTTTACCCAGCGTTTGCGCCGAGACATTGGCTCTTTGGAACGTCTGCCCGTTATCGATGGCGGTAAACATGTGCGCTACGCAGCGGCCCCGGACCACACGCTGCACGACGCCTTTGGCAACGACTACACCCACACTTGGCGCCGGCCCCGCATGCTCATTGCCCAACACGCTTCCGACGCCATCGTGTGGTGGGACCTGAATCTCCTTGTGCGCAGACCCACATGGATCCATGAACCGCAGCCGGAGGCCCTGCACGCGGATACCTTCCGGCAGCTGCACTGGGTGCCATTTATTACCTGGTGGCAAATTGGCTTGGACCAAATCAATTCCCTCAACGTCCCCGGCGGGCACGGACACAACTATTTTGAGGAAATGCTCTGGTATTGGGACGAGGTTTTAGGATCCCAATCGCGCCAATCGCTCACCCCGAAGTTGGCTAAGAAGATTGCCCGCTTCATCCGACGCGACGCTTAATCGCACTTCACCCCGGTGCTGTGGTGCGGGCAATATCCATTGGGCACCTTATGTAGATACTGCTGGTGCTCGTCCTCAGCTAAGTAGTACTCCCCAGAATCTGTATCGGAGAGGAGTCTGACTTCCGTGGTGGTATCTCCAAATCCGAAATCCTTGAGCTTATCTGCGTAGGAATCCACGATGCTCTGGATTTCTGCCCGCTCATCCTCCGTGCGTGGATAGAAGGCAGAGCGGTATTGCGTTCCCACATCATTGCCCTGACGGAAGCCCTGGGTGGGATCATGCGCCTCAAGGGCCTGCACCACAAGATCACGCAGGCTGATGCGTTGCGGATCATAAACGACCTCTACCACCTCGGCATGGTTGGTCAGTCCGCGGCATACCTCGTAATACGTAGGATTCGGGGTAATACCACCCGCATAGCCCACCGAGGTGGACTCTACGCCTTCTGTTTCCCAAAACATCTTCTCCGCACCCCAGAAACATCCCAGTGCAATGAGGATGGAGCGCTGCCCTTCTTTCCACGGTCCGGTAATCGGCGTTCCTAAAACAGCATGCGGGGCAGGGGCCAGAATCGGTTCGGCTCGCCCCGGCAGGGCTTGGTCTGCGGCAACGAGCTTGGGCTCTGGTTTAAACATCCACATGAGGCATAGCTCCTTCCTTATTCCTTCTTCCCAACGTTGTACTGCGAAAAGCTATTCCGCGGCCAGTTAATATTCGCGCTAATTCCACAATTCGAATTAATCATGGCGAAATCTTTCAACCGTGCCTATCATCGGGACACGTACCCGAAGAAAGGATTAAATTAATGGCTGTTTACGAACTTCCTGACCTCCCATACGCATTCGACGCACTGGAGCCACACATCTCCGCAGAGATCATGGAGCTCCACCACGATAAGCACCACGCAACCTACGTTGCTGGCGCTAACGCTGCACTCGAGGCGCTCGAGGAAGAGCGCAACGGCGAGGCTAACCCGGATCGCATCCGCGCCCTGTCCAAGAACTTGGCATTTAACCTGGGTGGCCACACCAACCACTCCATCTTCTGGAAGAACCTGTCCCCGAATGGTGGCGGCGAGCCAACCGGCGAGCTGGCAGAAGCTATCAACCGCGACTTCGGCTCCTTTGAGAAGTTCAAGGCTCACTTCTCCGCTGCCGCTACCTCCCTGCAGGGCTCTGGCTGGGCAGTTCTGGGCTACGACCACATTGCTGGCCGCCTGATCATCGAGCAGCTGACTGACCAGCAGGGTAATACCTCCATCAACTTCACCCCGCTGCTGATGCTGGATATGTGGGAGCACGCTTTCTACCTGCAGTACAAGAACGTTAAGGCTGACTACGTAAAGGCCGTATGGAACGTCTTCAACTGGGATGACGTTGCTGAGCGCTTCGCTGCAGCCACCAAGTAACTCCTTTTAGTTACACAGGCCGCCCCCTCTGGGGCGGCTTTTTCTATGCCCGGATAAACTCCCGGAATTGCTGCACCGGAGGTGCATCGTCCCCAGCGCGCCACACCAAGCCGAGTTCGCGGTACGCCGGCGGCGTAAGGGGAACTAGGCTTCCCACCTGTAGATAAGGATCATCCAGCGGCAAGAGCGCCACCCCAAGGCCTGCCGCTACCAGCCCCGCAACGGTGGTAAGCTCCATCGATTCGAAAACAAGGTGGGGACTAAAGCCGGCATCTTCCGCCAGGGAATCAAGGAGCATGCGCGTGCCATAGCCGGGAAGCATGCCGATAAACGGCTCGGCCGCACATTCCGCAAGATCTACCTCTTGCCGGTGTGCTGCCCAGTGGCCTTCCGGTACCGCAATACCTAGGCGCTGCACCTTTATCTGGTGCCAGCCCAATGCGGCATTCGGCCGCGGGCCTACCAGCGCGAGGTCGGATTCGCCATTTTCTACTCTGCTCACCAGCTCTTGCGCCGCCCCTTGGTGCAGGCGAATATCCACGTGGGGGTGCAGCGTGCGATAACTTTTGATCAGATCCGGAACCAGCCAGGTGCCGAGCGAGTGCATGAAATCAAGGCGCACGGTACCGCGTTCTGGGTCCATGAGGCGGGCTACATCGTCCCGGCCTGACTCATAGGCGCGGAGCATTTCCCGTCCTGCCGCAGCGAAGACGGTTCCGCGCGAGTTTACATGCAGGGTGTGCCCAGTGCGCTCAAAAAGACGGGCACCGAGGCTTGCTTCTACGCGCTGTACGCGGCGGGTCAGTGCAGATTGGGAAATCCCCAGCTCATCGGCCGCAGCGCCAACCCGACCGTAATCCACCACGGCGAGGAAGCCGCGGATATCTTCAACATTCATGCATACTCCGCATCGATTTTGGTAATTTTCCACATTTTACACATACTGCGCCACGAGGCAGGCTAAATGACATGACTAGAACGCGTCGTGCAACGGTCGCCATGCTCCTAGTGGGCTTGGCCATCTTCTCCAGCCTTTATTCGACCCAAGCCATTCTTCCCATGCTGGTACAAGACATGGGGCTTTCCTCCACCGAGGCGGCCATGACCGTATCGGCCGCTACGGGCGCGCTGGCCCTGTGCGTCGTCCCCGCTTCCATCCTCTCCGAGCGTTTCGGCCGCGGGCGCATCCTGCTTATTTCGGCCGTTTCCGCCACCAGCGTGGGGCTCATTGTGCCGCTCGCTGCCGAAGGGTGGCTTCTTATCTTGCTGCGCGGCCTGCAGGGCGCTCTCCTCTCCGGTGCCCCTGCCACCGCGATGGCATGGCTTTCTGAAGAACTCGATGATAAAGCCCTGCCGCGCGCCATGGGACTCTACATTGCAGGCACCTCCGTCGGTGGCCTTACCGGCCGTCTCATTCCTACCGGGCTGGTAGAGATTTCCACGTGGCGCTGGGCCCTTTTTGGCTCGGCGCTAGTTTCGCTCGCCTTTGCCATCACGTCGTGGCTCCTGCTTCCCGCGCAACGCAATTTCCGGCCGAAATCCATCCATCTCACCAGCGAAAGTCGGGCGCTTTTCGGCCACTGGGCTAACCGGGATTTGGCCTTGCTCTTTCTCACCGCGTTCCTCTCTATGGGCACATTTGTCTCCATGTACAACTTCCTGACCTTCCGGCTCATCGATAATTTTGGGTTGGCCCCTTCACTCGCCGGTTTGGCCTTCCTCTTCTATCTTTCCGGCACGTGGTCCTCCGCGCGGGCGGGCTCTCTCGTGGCACGGATCGGGCATGGGAAAACCCTCTGTGCTTCGGCCGCGCTTTTTACCCTTGGCATCGCGTTATGCGCCGGTAACCTTCCCATGACACTCCTGGGCATGATCGCGTTTACCGTGGGCTTTTTCGCCGTCCACTCCACTGCCTCCGGGTGGGTAGGCCAGATTGCCACCCATGACCGCGCGGAGGCTTCCTCGATGTATGTATTCTGCTATTATTTCGGCTCTTCTGTGGTGGGAGCGTGTGCGGGCATGCTTTTCGACGCCCTTTCTTGGCCCCTCTTCATTGCCTTCTTCACCGCCGTGGCCCTTGCCCTTAGCGCATTGACTTGGACCACGATTAAATCCGACTAATATCGGTTTTATGCCTGAGAATAAGTGGTCGGCGCGGACGTGGCACCGAAGGGCTTCTAGGCCCGTATCTCTGTGGATGATGGTCTTCATCCTCGTGGGTGCAACGCATACCTTGGTCCCGAACTACCGGTGGGTACTCATCCACCTATTCACCCTCGGACTGGTGAGCAATAGCATCATCGTGTGGTCCCAACACCTGACGGAGAAATTCACCCAACAGCGCCTCCCCGAATCCACTCGGCCTACCCAATTGGCCCGCATCTATGGCCTAAATGCCGGAATCATCCTCGCGCTAATCGGCCAAATCCTCATGGAGTTCTGGTCCCAGCACTGGATTGTCACCCAGGTGGGCGCCACACTCATTGCGCTGATGATGCTCTGGCATGCGGCATCGCTCTTCCAGCAATGGCGCGGTGCCAAAGATAAGCGCTTCCGCCCCGTAGTGGGCGCTTATGTTCTTTCCGCTCTGTGCCTGCCGGTGGGTGCCATCTTTGGCGGGCTGCTGGCCGTCTATCCCGGCCATCCCACGCTGCTGCTCGCCCATATCGCCGCCAATATCGGCGGATTCATCGGCTTGGCCGCAGCCGGTTCTCTCACCATCCTTTTCCCCTCCATCTGGCGCACCCAAGGTATCAATCGCCACATGCGTTCCTCCTTTGCCCTGCTCGCCGTCGGCGTGGCCGCCACCATCATTGGGGCCTTCCTCGGATTCCCCCAGTTGGGCCTAATCATGTATTGCTGCGGTTGGGTACTGAGTCTGCAGCAGTGGCTCGATAACGTGCTCACAGTGGCTAAGGACCCGCGCGATCGCATTACTTTCGCCTCAGTCTCCGTGCTCATGGCCTCGTTATGGCTGGTGCTGTCTTTGGTGTACTACACGGTGCAGCATTTCTTTATGCCCGAGCCGGCGCTGCCCACCCTCGCCTTGCTGGTGGGGTTTGCCGGTCAACTACTCATCGGCGTGATGAGCTACCTCTTGCCCAGCACCATGGGTGGCGGCCCCGCTGCCGTCCGAGCGGGCTTACAGCAGCTGGACAAACTCGGCCTCCTGCGCACCACCTTCGTCAACGGTGGGCTGCTTATTTGGATCGGCACCGATATTTCCCTGCTTAAGGTGGTCGCCTCCCTCTTGTGCATCCTGTCTTTGGCGGTCTACCCCGTGCTCATCGCCCGAGCGGTCAAAGCCCAGAAACAGGTCTTAATGAAAAAGGCGGAGGGCCCAGATCCCAAGCCGGGACCTGAATGGAACCAGGTATATATGGGCATAGCGATCCTCGCGGTCATGTACGCCCTATTTACAGCGCTCTAACCCCCGGTGCTCCGGCATCCATCCACTCGCGTACCGCGCGGGTGGCCTGTACATCGCCGGAGTTATAGTCCAGCAAACGCTGCCGCGCCACGAGGTCCCCGGCTAGCGCCTCGCGCCGCGCATTCACGGATTCTTCGCCGTCGAAATCCTCTTCTGGCCACGTAAACCCAGCCTCAGGCGCAACAACCTTCAGGCCCAGGCCAAAGGGGCCGGCGAAGGATCTTTTAACGTGGGCGAACATATCCACCCATTCGGGCGAGGAGATGAACTCTTCTACCTCCCGCTCATCCACCTCGTGGAAACGCCGCGCGGACATACGCATCCAGTGATTCTCGCCATGGGCAGAGTAGCAATAAGCAGCAAAGGTTTTACCCTGCGCATGCGCCTGCGCCCGCAGATCCATCAGCCAGCGCCAGAAGGCCGCAAAATTTTCCGCCTCGGCGCGCCCTCCCAACGGCTCCCAGGTCACGAAAGGGACATACTCGCCGTCGCACCACGCTCCCCATAGATACGCGCCCTGGTCCAGGTAGGCTTCCATATCCACGTCTACTTCCACGTCCGCCCGCGGAACGTTCACGTCACCGCGGCGCAACAATACTTCCCCGGCGCGCCAGGCGGCTGCAAGGCGGGAGGGTTCGCCCAGGTCGGCGTCGATAAGCGCCTGCACAGAAGTAATACCTCGCTCGCGGTAAGGCTTAGCGCGGTCGCCGGATAAAAAGAGCGAAATATCATCCGCCGCCACCAACTCTGGTTCACACAAAGACCAGAAGCGGCAGCTAGCGCACTCTTTAACCCGTACCGGCGCAGTAGGCAGCGGCTGATTCCACGCGCGTTCCAGATCAAACCTGGCCGTGTCAGTAAAAAATGCTCGCGTGCGATCCTGTCCAATGGCTCCGCCCCGGCCCGAATCAAGCCCTAGATCCTGCAAAGCACGAGCGGCAAAAGCTAAGCGGTAGCCATCCACCGCATGGTGGCGCAGCTTATACGGGGCTTCGAGCGGCTCGCTCAGCCCCAACCTGTGGGTGGGCACCGCCAGCGTCGTCTTCGTGTCATTCTTGCGGGCCACACGATGATTGGAAACGATGATCGGGGTGTACTTATCGCCCTCACGCAGCAGCACATCCACGTGCACCATCCACTCCTCGGTAGCAAAAACCGCGTTAGTGATGTGCGTATATCCAGAAGCCAAAGCTTCAAGGGTACGCATGGAGCGCTCCCACTCATCGCCTTCTAAGTCGATGCGGCGGAACCGGCCGGAACCCCTGCGGGGAACCATCTGCATGACCGCCTCCACGGCGGCGGCGTGGCGCTCCGCCCGGGCGATTGAGGCATGGGTACGCGGCATCTCGGGGTGCGCACGCCGCTGCACTAAGCGGTAACGGCATCCCACAAGGTCCGAAGCAACAACCACATCCTCCACACCGGGTGAGCTTAATGGAACGGCAAGGTAAAGTTGAATCCAGACTCGATCAAACGTGAGGGAAATTAAATGAGCATTTTGAAGAAAATTAAAAAGGCCCGCCAAGAAGCACGCGCACAGGCAAAGGCTGCCAAGACCCGCGCTAAAGCAGAGGTAAAGGCCCAGTCTAAAGACCGCCGTCGCCAGCAAAAGCTCCTGGCTAAGCAGGAAAAGCACCTCATCAAGTCTGAGGAAAAGGGCCTAAAGAAGCGCCGCAAGCACGAGCAGAAGATGGCCAAGAATGAACTGGCCAAGCTCAAGGCCGGCCGTTTTAATTCCGATAACGTCAAGCGCTACGCCGGCGCACTGCGCACCGCCGCTCCCCTGCTGCTGCCACTTCTCTACCGCGGCTACGTAGGCTTGAAAACCGAAGGTGAAAAGCGAAAGGCCGCCAAAGCCGGCGTAACTTCGGACCAGATGGCTTCCTTCTCTGGCTACGGTGCACCACTTAAGGCCCGCACCGCAGGTATCCGCAATTCCCTCGATAACACGGATATCCCGGCCGGATTCAAGCGCGATGTGCGCGACCGCCTCCAGGAAGTAGACTCCGCCATCGACAATGCTGAGTTTATGACTGAGCAGCAGCGCCGCCGCGCGCACAAGACCATTAGCTCGGAGATTGACTCCATTACTGCGGAAATCCAGCAGCGTCTGGCCCAGTAAAATCATTTATGCCACCACCGAATAGGGGGCGGTGGTGGCATATATTTATTTTCCATAAAGTTCCGGAATTTTTCGGGGAAAGTCTTTTCAGCCAGAAAAAGATGCTGATAATCTTCTAATCGCCCTATCCCTTAAACACCATTAATGCTCTCTTTGCTTGGTGTGCATTTAGAAAATTGGAGGCAAAATGTCCCGCCGTGAAGTGACCCAATTTTACGACGACTTGGACCACACCCTAATTCCCGAAGACCAGCTAGAAGTCATTCGCTTCAGCGTGAACGGTCAAAACTACCTTATCGATCTCTCCACGGATAACGCGCGTCGCTTCCATAATCTTCTCGCCCCCTACGTGGACGCCGCCCGCGTTGCCCCGGACATCAATGCACAGCGCGCCAATCCGAGTCAGATCCGCGCATGGGCACGCACCCAAGGGCTGCCAGTGGCGCACCGGGGCAAGATCCCGCAGGACGTCATCGAGGCCTATAACGCTGCCAACTAGAGCACGCCCTGCTCGCGCGCAGCCGCCACGGCGGAGGTGCGCGAACGCACACCTAGCTTGTCATAAATGTGCACAAGGTGGGACTTCACGGTGGCCTCAGACAACATAAGATCTTGTCCAATCTGGCGGTTTGAAGCACCGGCTGCCACCAGTTGCAATACTTCTAACTCGCGCGGTGTAAGGGAAGTACGCGGCGTGCGTACGCGAGTCATTAGCCTATCGGCCACGATAGGAGAAAGCGCCGAATCACCCTCCGCAGTCGAGCGTACCGCCGCGAGCAACTCCTGCGGTGGTGCATCCTTGAGGAGATAGCCCACGGCGCCGGCCTCAATCGCGCCGAGAATATCCGCATCGGTGTCATAGTTAGTGACCACCAGAACCTTGGGCGGGGTGGCCATGGCGGACCGAATCTGCGCGGTAGCCTCCGCACCACCCATAACGCGGGTCCCTTCCACGCCGGCGCCAAAGCGCAGGTCCATCAGGATGACATCGATGCCGCCCGCCTGCGCAGCCGACACCGCAGCTTCGGCCGTAGCGACCTCCCCTACGACGTCGATATCTTCTGCGCCCTCCAGCACGGAGCGCAAGCCTAGCCGGACGATTTCGTGGTCATCTGCTAATAGGACCCGAATCACGACATTCCTCCTATCGATGTCATTGTCAACCAAAAGTTTAATCTACTCGGCTGTTTAAGGGCATACTAGCTGACACAGCAGTGCCCTCCCCCGGCGCAGATTCAATAATGACCTCCCCGCCTAGCTCCTGCGCGCGGCGCCTGATTGCGGCCAGCCCAATATGTCCCAGACCTGCAGGGGTACTCTCCACCGCGGCCGGATCAAAGCCCTTGCCATTATCCACCACGTCCAGGCGCACCTCATCACCCTCATAGGTCACCGTAATCCGGGCGCGGCTCGCCCCTGCATGCTTGACGACGTTCCCCACAGCCCCCTGCGCAATCCGCAATAACGCCGCCTCCACCTTCATGGGCAACTGTTGTACTTCACCTTCGGATTCCACCTCTACGTGGATGTCTCCAGTAGCACCAAAGTTCTCCGCCATGCGGGTCAACGCCGCCTCAAGGGAAGCCTCATTGAGCGTTGGCGGCTGCAAGGCCGCAATCATCGCCCGTGCCTCGTGCAGATTATCCGCGGCCGTCCTTCGGGCCAGTTCAATTCGCTCTCGCGCCTTGTCCACGTCCTGCTTATCCAAATCGCGGTCCGCCGAATGCAAAAGCATTTGAATAGAAGACAGCCCTTGGGCAAGGGTGTCATGAATCTCGTGCGCAATGCGCTGACGCTCGGCCACCATGCCAGCATCGCGCTCCGTGGCAGCTAGCTGCGACCGAGTTTCTATCAGCTCCTTATTCATCCGTGACAGCGTACGGAAGGCGTAGGTAATCGCTATCGTCACCAGCGCCGAGACCGCCGGCCCCATTACCCCGCCAAAAGTTAGCCCCTGCGGTATCTGCACCGCCACGGTGATGATTGAGGCTCCAATAACGCAGACTATGCCCGCAGCCATATCCAGCACCGTGAGGTACAGGAAGAACATCGCGAAGACCAAATAGATTGCCGCTGGAGCCACAGAAAGGTCCGCTATCCACAGCACCGATAGGATGCATAGCCATAAGTAGCGCACCGGCCTAGCCCAGTTCTCCCCGTACACCGAGCCCGCGAAATATACCGCCGCAAAACCCACCAAGAGCAGCAGGTTAATAATCGCTTGGGAAAGCGGCATCCGCGCCGAGGTGAAAATGCCGACCACCAGCAGGCCAGCGGTGAGGATATGGATGCCGGTGCGGAGTGCATCGGTATCCCGGTCTATTGTGGAGTTCATGCGCAAAAGCCTACTTCCCCTTTTCACCCTAGCCGCTTTTGGGATCGCCGGCTGCGATTCATCCACGCCCGCCCCTGCGCCAAACACCCCGGTAACCCCAGAATCATCCCAAGCACCCGAGGTTAACGTCTCTCAGACCGCGGAGGTCAATGACTGGAGCGATTGCCCCTATATCGGCCCCGGCTGGCTAGAAGAAACCAACGGCCAGCGCCTGACCAAACAGGGCATCGACACGCGCTTTCCCACCCCAGCCTGCGTATTCTGGTCTTATCAGGACGACCCGCAAGCCACCGTCATCGTGCGGGATATGCCCACGGTCGAAGACGCTCGCGCCGCAGTGGATTGGGCCGCGCCTATCGACGCCACCGAACCCGCCTCCTTTGACGGTTGGGAAGGCGGCCGGGGCGTGGTCAATGAACACGCCGTATACGCCGTGCAGAAGGACACGCACGCGGTGCTGGTATGGAGCAACCAGCAGCAAACGGTTAAATCAGAGCAGATCGCCCACGAGGCGATTGCGAACTTGGGCCTTTAGACCGCGACATCGTTATACGGCATCATTGGCGACAGCCACGGGAATACAACCTCCATCAGCAGGAAGAAAACTCCCACCGCAATGGCGATGGCCAAGATGGCCTTTACCGGTGTCGGCCCTGGCAAAAAATTCCATAAAGCGCGATACATTATTTCTCCTCTTTTTCTACTTCCATAGCGTGCACAATCATGCGCTCCGCATTGGAAAACTGCGGGTGGCACGTGGTCAGGGTAAGGATCTCGCGATTCGGCGCGGCGTCAGACTCTGGTACTGGGTTGGTCACTGAGACATCGCCAGGCGTTGTAATATGCCGGCCAACCACGTGGGAATACTCCGGCGGTATTCCGCTAAAGCAATCCGCCTGCTCTCCATCAATGGGCAGTACGCGATAGGTGATTCGCTCCGTTTGCGTCTCCACCACGATGTCATCGCAGGTCTCCAGCTTGCCTAGATCATTAAAGGGAGCCCCCTTGCCCACGCGGTGGCCGGCGACGGCAAAGTTTCCCATCTCCCCCGGCATCTGGGAATCCACGTAGCGACCAGGACCGCGGAGCAGATCATCTTCATTGGTGCCCTCAATGATGGCGAAGTGATAGTCAGAACCAAAGGTGGGAATGTAGAGCTGGGCGAATGCCTCGCCCAATTCCGGCTCCATCTTCTGGCGTGGGTTCCTCCATTGCTCTTCAAGATCGGCACTCGCCTCTTCTTGCAACTGCCCGGATTCTACATTTGTCCAATAGGCTTCATAGAATGCAAAGAGTAAAAGAACCACGCCAATGGTTAGCATGAGTTCCCCTAGAACTTTAGTCATGCCTTAACCATACTGCCCATGAAAGGTTGAGCATGTACGAAGTCTTCATGTATCCAGTTTCTGGAATTATGAAATTCTGGCACTGGCTCATCAGCAGCTTCGTCGGTGAATCTACGGCCTGGCTAATTTCTATCATTTTGCTGGTTATCACCGTGCGTGGCGTCACTGTTCCTCTGAACTGGACTTCCGTACGTTCCGCCCGCATCGGTGCACTCATCCGCCCCGAGAATAACCGCATTAAAAAGCGGATGAACAACGCCACCACCACCGAGGAAATGGCGGAGCTCATGCAAAAGGAAAAGGACCTCATGAAGAGCTATGACTACAACCCTGCGGCGGGTTGTATTCCTCCGCTTATCATGATTCCGGCGTTCATCGGCCTCTATCAAGTGCTCCTGCGCATGTCGAATATTGAGCGCGGCTCCACCACCGTGGGCATGCTCAATGCCTCCGACGTCTCGGCCTTCCGCCAAACTACCTTCTATGGCGCGCCTTTAACGGATTTCGCCCGCGAACACGGCGATCTCATCAACCCCATCCTCATTGCTGCCATCGCCTTTACCATGGCAAACTCGGTGATTTCCCTCGTGCGAAGCTTCCGCACCACCCAGTTTGATAAGAAGGTTAACCGCCGCATCTTCATCCTTATCGCCCTTTTGCTGTTTATCACCCCCTTCTTCCTGTGGCATTTGGCCCAGTCCGGCCCCATCCCGGTAGCAATCATCCTCTACTGGGGCTGCGCGTATCTTTTCATGCTGATCCAAACCACTATTTTTGAGATCATTTTGCACCGCGACTACCCGCTTACCGAGGACGTCAACGCTATGCGCCGCGAAAGCATCCGCCGCTGGCGCAAGCGCGAAAAAGAACCCACCCTCTCCAAAGAAGAGAAAAAGCGGGTCAACCAGCTACGTATAGAGGCGCGAAAGTATCTTAAATCGAATAGTCAGCAGGGGGAGCAGAAAGCATCTGAGTAGCCAGATCGCGGGCCGTCTGCAGCGGCCCAATCTCCTTGGTCAACCGAGCACCGGCACGCCCGCCATCCAAGAAGATCAACAGCTGGCTCGCCTGCGAGGACGATGGGTACCCATTGCGCTCAGTCAACAGTGCCGTCAAGGTGGAATGCACCCAGTTGCGGTGTTCGACGCAGGCGGCCACGATGCCATGTTCCGCCTCAGTTTCCGGACGAGGATACTCTCCGGCAGCGTTCAAAAAGTGGGATCCGCGGAAATCCTGCTTGGGTTCTTCCTCAATCGCTTTATCAAAGAAGGCCAGGATTTTTTGATCCGGATCCGTCATCTCCGCAGTGCGCTGCTCCCAATCCTGGCGGAACTTCTCGTCCAAAGCTTCCACATAGGCGATAACGAGTGCATCCTTGGAACCAAATAAGGAGTACAAAGAAGCCTTAGCTACATCCGCCTCACGCAGGATGCGGTCAATTCCGATGACACGAATGCCCTCGGTAGTAAAAAGCTTGGTCGCCGATTCCAGCAGCCGACTACGCGGGCTGGGCCGATTACGGCGCGACTTCTTTTCTGCCATGGTTTCCTCTCTAAAACGACAAAGCCGGTTCATCTATACTTTATAGACAAACCGGTTTGTACGCGAATTAAATGCGGGCTACTTCTTAATGAGCCCCACGATCCACAACAGGATACAAGCACCACCAGTAGCGGCGATCAAGGAGAAGATCCATCCGCCTTCCTCAATGTTCAGGAAGTGGATAATCATTCCGCCGATAATGCCGCCCAGCACACCAACAATAAGGTTGGTCAACAAGCCGTGATCGCGCTTCATAATCTTTTCTGCCAGCCAGCCGGCAATGATACCAATAACAATCGAGCTAATAAGCCCCAAACCCAAATTCATGCAATCCTCCTAAAATAGCGGGTACACCCCAACGTACACGAGCGGACCGGCCCTAGGGGGTACGCAACAACAAAAGGGTTCCGCCCACGTGGGCGGAACCCTTATACACAATACACAGTAGTTTTAGTTGTCCTCATCCGGACGAACAACCATCATCGGGCATGGTGCAGACTGCAGCAGTGCGCGAGAGGTCGAGCCCAAGAGCATACCCTTAAAGCCGCCGCGGCCATGGGAGCCCACAACCAGAAGCTGCGCACCTTCTGCGGCTTCGGTCAAAGCGCTCACTGGACGATCCCGGGTGATAAGCTGCTTGACCTCTACGTCTGGGTACTCCTCGCGCGGCTCCTTGAGGTTTTCAGCCAGCAGCTCGCTCTGCTCCTTCTCGATATCAGCCCACTCAGACTGGGCGGCCGAAAGACCAGCCAAGGAGGCCTGTACCTGCATATCCATCCAGGTGTGAACCGCAATCAAAGCGGCGCCACGAGCCTGCGCCTCACGGAATGCATAAGCAGTGGCCTTCTGCGAGACCTCAGAGCCATCCACACCGACCACGACAGGACCGTACTTGGTGGAGTCCGTAACGTGATTATCTTCGCGAACGACAACCACTGGGCAAGAAGCGTGGGAGACAACCGAAGCGGAGACAGAGCCCATCACCATGCCAGACAAGCCGCCCATGCCGCGGGAACCCATGACGATCATAGTGACATCATGCGACATTTCCAGCAGCATATCGATCGGGGAGCCCTCAGCCACCGTGTGACCAATCTTCAGCTCTGGAGCAACCTCATGAGCGATAGTGCGAGCCTCTTCGATCTTTTCAAGCGTCTCGGCCTGCAAGTCATCGAAAAGCTCCTTCGGCGGAACCATGCCCTCTGCGTACAAGAACTGCGGCATGGTGTAGCTCGATGCAATTCGAAGAGGAATCTCGCGCTTCATAGCCGTATTTGCGGCCCAGCGGACTGCATTCTTGGATGCTTCCGAACCGTCAACGGCAACGACTACAATGTCTTCCTTGGCCATGATGTGTCCTTTCCGTGGTTATACCTTAATTGTAGTACGGATTAGGCTTGAGGGTTGATGGTTGCGGCCTCAGAATTCGACGGGAACATAACCGTGTAAACAAATTCCAAGACGGTGCGAATTACGGCGCCGATACCTTCAGAGAAAAAGGCAACAACCGGTTCAATGAGAGAGTTAAAATCCATGGACAAAACCTTAATACATCGCAGAAAAGGTTTCACGCCTTTACCGATTAAAGACGGCCTAAACCCAACCCGCGTGCGCACCCCTGAGGCAAACATAACCGCCTGGGATTTTCTTAGCGCAGTAATCTCGGCACAACGCCACCGGCATCCTCACGATGACGCCGCCGCGCTCCAAGCGCGCTTTGACTCCGGCGAGGTGGTCTTGCGCAACCAAACACAGCTCCGACCGGAATCCGTCTTGCGCCTAGATGAGGACGTCTTTTTCTACCGCATGCCGGCCCCCGAGGTACCGGTGCCTTATGACATCCCCATTCTCTACGAAGATGAACACATTCTCATCGCCGATAAGCCACCGTTCATGGCCACCATGCCACGGGCCCGACATATCGTACAGACCGCTACAGTCCAGCTACGGCGAATGACCGGAAATAACGAACTTGCACCAGCACACCGTCTAGACAGACTTACATCCGGAATCTTGCTATTTACCAAACACCGCGAGGTGCGCGGTGCCTACCAAACCCTCTTTGCTGAAAAGAAAGTCTCAAAAACCTATCAGGCGATCGCCAAATACCATCGCTTTCCGACGCCCCTCCAATGGGCCTCGCACCTCACCAAGACCCCCGGCGAAATCCAGGGCCAAATTGGCGACGGTCCCCCTAATGCGTTCACTACCCTCGCTTCAGTCGAGCGCATAGACAATGCCCCTTATGAAAAAATACACGGCGAACTGCCGCGATTGGGTAAGTACACGCTAAAACCAACAACGGGCAAGACCCATCAATTGCGTCTCCATATGTGGCAAGCAGGCGTACCCATCCTGGGCGACCCGGTCTACCCAGAGATTTTTCCCGAAGACGCAGAGGACATGCGTATCCCCATGCACCTAACAGCCACGCGCATCGAATTCACCGATCCCCTCAGTGAAAAGCCGCGCGAGTTTGAGTCCGCCCTGCCCCTATACACACACCGTCTCATCGATTTTCAGTAGCACAAGCCCGGTACGACGAGCCTCGTGCTACCGGCTTCTCGGTGGCCTATGTTGAAACCGTTGGCAGCTCCAGGATAGGCAGTGCGGTGGTAGTAAAAATAGTTCAATAGCCCGCGACTGCATAGACAGCTCGAGGCACCCTTGCCACGTTGGGGGCCGGAGACAAGATGTGAGTCCGCCCAGACTCTCCCCTCCATAGCCTTCAGCCGTACTCCTGGCTTTGCAGATGAGGCCTTCCCCCGGCTGGGTGGGAAACGCAAAGAAGAGGGCGGTGGTGTGCCGTCCTCTTCTTTGTTGTATTTTGTTGTGTTTGTGTTGTTTGGTGTCGGCGGTGACTTACTCTCCCACAACCTCCCGGTTGCAGTACCATCAGCGTGTGCAGGCTTAGCTTCCGGGTTCGGAATGGGACCGGGCGTTTCCCTGCAGCTATTGACCACCGACAAACTTTCAGAACAATACCCTCTTCATGGGTGTGTGGGTGTTGTGTCAGATACTGCATAGTGGACGCGGTCACGACAGTGACTGATTATTTTTGTTGTTGTTGTTTTTTGCCAGCACACATAGTGTGTGTTGGTGTTTGTTGTGGTCAATTAGTACCAGTAGCCTTCACACCTTACAGTGCGTCCAGGTCTGGCCTATCTACCCTATCGTCTTTAGGGGACCTTAACGAAACCTCATCTTAAAACAGGCTTCCCGCTTAGATGCTTTCAGCGGTTATCCCTTCCGTACGTAGCCAACCAGCGATACCCCTGGCGGGATAACTGGCACACTAGAGGTACGTCCGTCCCGGTCCTCTCGTACTAGGGACAGCTTTCTTCAAGTTTCAACGCGCGCGGCGGATAGAGACCGAACTGTCTCACGACGTTCTGAACCCAGCTCGCGTGCCGCTTTAATGGGCGAACAGCCCAACCCTTGGGACCTACTCCAGCCCCAGGATGCGACGAGCCGACATCGAGGTGCCAAACCATCCCGTCGATATGGACTCTTGGGGAAGATCAGCCTGTTATCCCCGGGGTACCTTTTATCCGTTGAGCGACACCACATCCACAAGTAGGTGCCGGATCACTAGTCCCGACTTTCGTCCCTGCTCGACATGTCTGTCTCACAGTCAAGCTCCCTTGTGCACTTACACTCACCACCTGATTGCCAACCAGGCTGAGGGAACCTTTGGGCGCCTCCGTTACATTTTGGGAGGCAACCGCCCCAGTTAAACTACCCACCAGGCACTGTCCCCAACCCAGATCATGGGCCAAGGTTAGATGCTCAATCCGATCAGAGTGGTATTTCAACAACGACTCCACCACCACTAGCGTGATAGCTTCTAAGTCTCCCACCTATCCTACACAAACCGAACCAAACACCAATACCAAGCTATAGTGAAGGTCCCGGGGTCTTTTCGTCCTGCCGCGCGTAACGAGCATCTTTACTCGTAGTGCAATTTCACCGGGCCTGTGGTTGAGACAGCAGAGAAGTCGTTACGCCATTCGTGCAGGTCGGAACTTACCCGACAAGGAATTTCGCTACCTTAGGATGGTTATAGTTACCACCGCCGTTTACTGGGGCTTAAATTCTCAGCTTCGCAGTCAAAGACTACTAACCGGTCCTCTTAACCTTCCAGCACCGGGCAGGCGTCAGTCCATATACATCAACTTAACGTCTTCGCATGGACCTGTGTTTTTGATAAACAGTCGCTTCCCTCTATTCTCTGCGACCCCACAACGCTTCCAGCCGCACGGACCTTCACATCGTAGGGCCCCCCTTCTCCCGAAGTTACGGGGGCATTTTGCCGAATTCCTTAACCACAGTTCACCCGAACGCCTTAGTATTTTCAACCTGACCACCTGTGTCGGTTTAGGGTACGGGCCATACACACACATCGCTAGAGGCTTTTCTCGACAGTACAGGATCACCACCATCAACCCCATCGGGTCTACGCATCACGCCTCAACCATAATGTGCAGCGGATTTACCTACCACACGGTCTGCACGCTTACACCACCAATCCAATAAGTGGCGTGGCTACCTCACTGCGTCACCCCATCACTTGAACCACACATCAGGCCCCACGACATCAACACCACCAGACTTCAAAGAAGACCAGCAATGCATCCGCGGTGGTTAGTATCAGTGCTTTATCATGGGCGCGCATGTACGGGTACCAGAATATCAACTGGTTATCCATCGACTACGCCTGTCGGCCTCGCCTTAGGTCCCGACTCACCCTGGGAAGACGAACTTGACCCAGGAACCCTTAGTCATCCGGCGGATAGGATTCTCACCTATCAATTCGTTACTCATGCCTGCATTCTCACTCGCACACAGTCCACGCCTCCTTACGGTAACGCTTCAACCCATGCACGACGCTCCCCTACCCAACAAAAAATTGTTGCCGCGGCTTCGGCGGTGTACTTGAGCCCCACTACATTGTCGGCGCAGAACCACTCGACCAGTGAGCTA
Organism: Corynebacterium sp. LaCa117; assembly: GCF_046717765.1. Taxonomy (NCBI): domain Bacteria; kingdom Bacillati; phylum Actinomycetota; class Actinomycetes; order Mycobacteriales; family Corynebacteriaceae; genus Corynebacterium; species Corynebacterium sp. LaCa117. Next base: position 2,515,248 of record NZ_CP177102.1, read on the forward strand.
TTACGCACTCTTTCAAGGATGGCTGCTTCTAAGCCAACCTCCTGGCTGTCTTCGCGATCCCACATCCTTTTCCACTTAGTACACCCTTAGGGGCCTTAACCGGCGATCTGGGCTGTTTCCCTCTCGACTATGAAGCTTATCCCCCACAGTCTCACTGCCGTACAACACAATTAATGGCATTCGGAGTTTGGCTGACATTGCTAAGATTGTAGTCCCGCTCAACCAACCAGTAGCTCTACCTCCACCAAGCTATAATACGACGCTGCACCTAAATGCATTTCGGGGAGAACCAGCTATCACGGAGTTTGATTGGCCTTTCACCCCTACCCACAGCTCATCCCCGCAGTTTTCAACCTACGTGGGTTCGCGCCTCCACAACCTCTTACAGCTGCTTCACACTGGCCATGGGTAGATCACCCCGCTTCGGGTCCAGGACATGCCACTAAACACCCCATTAGGATTCGGTTTCCCTACGGCTACCCCACACGGGTTAACCTCGCGACATGCCGCTGACTCGCAGGCTCATTCTTCAAAAGGCACGCCATCACACACACAAAGGTGCTCTGACGGATTGTAAGCACATGGTTTCAGGAACTATTTCACTCCCCTCCCGGGGTACTTTTCACCATTCCCTCACGGTACTCATACACTATCGGTCACACTGAGTATTTAGGCTTACCGGGTGGTCCCGGCAGATTCACAGCAGATTCCACGAGCCCGCTGCTACTCGGGCAACCCAACAACCCACACATCATCATCTTCAGCTACAGGACTCTCACCTACTCCGGCAGGCCATTCCAAACCACTTCACCTAACAACAATGCGCAGACGCGGCAATGGTAGTCACCGCACATCAGGGCCCACAACACCGCACACACAACCCCTACCAGGTATCACATGCACACGGTTTAGCCTCATCCACGTTCGTTCGCCACTACTAGCAGAATCATTATTATTTTCTTCTCCTACGGGTACTGAGATGTTTCACTTCCCCGCGTAAACCCCCACAACAGCTATGAATTCACTGAAGGGTAACCCCACATAACCAGGGCCAGGTTTCCCCATTCGGACATCCTCGGATCAACGCTTAATTGACAACTCCCCGAGGCTTAACGCAGCCTTTCACGTCCTTCATCGGCTCAGCATGCCAAGGCATCCACCATGCGCCCTTAATAACGAACACACAAACCACCACACACAAACAAGCGCGAGTGGCCACACAAGTGAACTTGACAAAATAAACACAAAAAAGAAATCACACAAACACACACAACACACCACACAAAAGCGCAGCCTGCCACATGTGTTTAATGCTCGCGTCCACTATACAGTTCTCACACAACACCCCAACCACAAACCAGCACACACAAACCATGCACACCAGCAAAATGGTCAGGCACCAAAAAAGGGGATAATGCCCCAGACACCCAACAATGCACCAACATACAAACACTTACTTCCCATGTGCACAACACTGCGTGTCACAAAGCGCCATTCAAACACTCGGTCTTTGTCTTAAAGGTGTATCTTCCACCCGGAAATTTTCAAACAAACAACGTTGGCAGCATGACACTCGCACACTCAACCAACACCCACCACAACCGTGGCAGCACGGCACAACTGTGCCCAATAAATAAAGCTCCTTAGAAAGGAGGTGATCCACCCGCACCTTCCGGTACGGGTACCTTGTTACGACTTCGTCCCAATCGCCGATCCCACCTTCGACGGCTCCCTAACAAGTTTGGGCCACCGGCTTCGGGTGTTACCAACTTTCATGACGTGACGGGCGGTGTGTACAAGGCCCGGGAACGTATTCACCGCAGCGTTGCTGATCTGCGATTACTAGCGACTCCGACTTCATGGGGTCGAGTTGCAGACCCCAATCCGAACTAAGGCCGGCTTTCAGCGATTCGCTCCACCTCACAGTGTCGCTGCGCGTTGTACCGACCATTGTAGCATGTGTGAAGCCCTGGACATAAGGGGCATGATGATTTGACGTCATCCCCACCTTCCTCCGAGTTGACCCCGGCAGTCTCTCATGAGTCCCCAACCAAATGCTGGCAACATAAGACAAGGGTTGCGCTCGTTGCGGGACTTAACCCAACATCTCACGACACGAGCTGACGACAACCATGCACCACCTGTACACCAGCCACAAAGGGAAAGACTATCTCTAGCCCGATCCAGTGTATGTCAAGCCCAGGTAAGGTTCTTCGCGTTGCATCGAATTAATCCACATGCTCCGCCGCTTGTGCGGGCCCCCGTCAATTCCTTTGAGTTTTAGCCTTGCGGCCGTACTCCCCAGGCGGGGCGCTTAATGCGTTAGCTACGGCACGAAAGTCGTGAAAAGACCCTCACACCTAGCGCCCACCGTTTACGGCATGGACTACCAGGGTATCTAATCCTGTTCGCTACCCATGCTTTCGCTCCTCAGCGTCAGTAACTGCCCAGTAACCTGCCTTCGCCATCGGTGTTCCTCCTGATATCTGCGCATTTCACCGCTACACCAGGAATTCCAGTTACCCCTACAGTACTCAAGTTATGCCCGTATCGCCTGCACGCCCGGAGTTAAGCCCCGGAATTTCACAGACGACGCGACAAACCACCTACGAGCCCTTTACGCCCAGTAATTCCGGACAACGCTCGCACCCTACGTATTACCGCGGCTGCTGGCACGTAGTTAGCCGGTGCTTCTTATCTAGGTACCGTCACAAAAAGCTTCGTCCCTAGCGAAAGGAGTTTACAACCCGAAGGCCGTCATCCCCCACGCGGCGTCGCTGCATCAGGCTTGCGCCCATTGTGCAATATTCCCCACTGCTGCCTCCCGTAGGAGTCTGGGCCGTATCTCAGTCCCAATGTGGCCGTCCACCCTCTCAGGCCGGCTACCCGTCGCCGCCTTGGTAGGCCATTACCCCACCAACAAGCTGATAGGCCGCGAGCTCATCCTACACCGAAAAAACTTTCCAACCATCACACTAAAAATGGCTCCTATCCGGTATTAGACCCAGTTTCCCAGGCTTATCCCGAAGTGCAGGGCAGATCACCCACGTGTTACTCACCCGTTCGCCACTCGAGTACCCTGCAAGCAGGGCCTTTCCGTTCGACTTGCATGTGTTAAGCACGCCGCCAGCGTTCGTCCTGAGCCAGGATCAAACTCTCCACAAAAAAATTTCAGAACAAATCCGAAACAGGCCGTGAAAAGCCCGAAACCCAACAAAAGAACAAACCACCACAAACCACAAAGCAAAAACACTTCATAAAGCTCATGCTGGCGTCCAAAAAATTACTACAAAGAAAAAATTACAGTCCCCTCAACCCGACGGGGTCAAAAAGAGGAAACCAAAAAAGGTAAACACAATCACATGCCAACCAATCCATCTCAATGCAGCCGAAACACCAAACAGCATTCAAAAAGGTACGTGTTCCACATACCCAACCGGCACACACCAACCAACAAACCAACCAAAAGGCTTATTGGCAGACAAACCAATCAACACACAACCATGCACACAAAAAATAAAAAGTACATTGGCACACTATTGAGTTCTCAAACATCATCACCACACAACATCCACACGCTTTCGCATTTATATCGTCGTGAGCAAAAAATTTATTTTGTCAGGGCCTGTTTTCCTATCGCCGCTTCAGCCAGGAACTTTCTTGTTCCTGTGGGGCGCTGTCGGTCGCGCTGACTCGTATTAAGTTACACAGCGCCTCAAATAAACACAAATCCCCAGGCCAATTACTATTTTAAGGGCTTTAGGATACGCCCATCCAGCCACTCATTCCGCCACCGTGGACATTTGCTCGGCGAATGTAGCTGGAGAGGGTTAACGCCCATGCTGCATAGAAGGCCACCGCCAAGAAGAACGTGGCATTTACGGAGATGGGGGTTTGGACGTAAATGACGACTATTCCGGCTATGAGGACCGCATAGAGGATGAATAGGTGCCAGTTCTTCTTTCCCAGAAATTCCAGAGTGACCAAAACCGGGGCGCAGGTGGCACTAAGCAATGCGATGGCCGTAACGAGTTCACTGTCATTCGTCAGTGCGGCGCTGATACTGATGGCTGCGAGGACAGGTATCAGGCCGAGCACTGCAGTGTGTAGGGCCCAATCTCTACGACTTCCTCCCATAACCGTGTATTCGCGGAGGGATTTTCTTAAGCTGTCCAAGACCGCCCCGAGCAGCACAAAAGTCAGTACCCAGATGAAGATGCCGAGGAATTCGAGCACTGAAGCCGCGTCCTCATACTGGTAGAGAACTAAGCCAATTATCTGCGCTAAGCACGCTCCACACCATGCTTTGGCCTGCGGTCGATAGATCGTTTGCCCGGCCAAGTTGTGGGGGAGCCAACCAAATCCGCTCGAAGGTTGCACGCCAACAGTGGTGTACCCGGAGCGTTTCGGCGTGGCGCTGCGATACATGGCCCATAGCGCCGCGACTGCATAGACAGGCAATGCCCACCACAGCTGCACGGTAATCGCACCTACGGCTGCCGCTAGTGTGAATAGTGCGACGAGAATGCGACGATGTTCGTTCCAGATTTTCGAACCCAGGCCCACTAGTTGATATTTCTGAAAGTCAGGCTGCAGGGAGAGCACGAGCCCCAGGGAAGCGATAACGGGGAGCACGCTCCATGTTCCCTCTGCCATGACTGGCATGACCAATAATGCGAACAGGAAAAAGGCCCAGAGCCACCAATCGCCTAGGTACCACAGGAGTTTCATGCCCTCTCCTCCAATGCCAGTACCGCACGCTCCAAAGAGACCTCATTGACACGCAGGCCGTAGGCCTGGGCAATGCGAAAAATGGGATCGGTCGAAGCGGAGCGGGCGTCGATAAGCACGCGTTCCCCTAAGGGTGTGGTTTGCCTACTCAGTGCAGGAAGGCCAAGCTCTTCGACCGCTGCGGTGAGGGACTCGGATGGTCCGGTGAGCTCCAGAATTCCCTCGATGAAGTCATCGATGGGACCGGAAATGGGGTTATCGCCCATCAGCGAGACGGTATCGAGGAGGCCCGCCACCTCATTGAGGTGATGGGTGGAAATGACCATGGTGCGGCCGTGTTCCTCACGCAGCACCTGATAAAAGAGCTCGCGGCGCTGTGTGTCAAGGCCGAGATAGGGTTCGTCGAGAAGCATGACTTCGCAGCCAGAAGCAACGGCGAAGATGAAGCCCACCGCAGACTTTTGCCCGCGGGACAGGGAAGAATAGGCCTTGGCCGGTACGTCGAAGCGAACCAGCAGCTCATTGAACCGCTCCTCATCCCAACGCGGCCAGCGCGCCTTACCAATGACGCCCAGCTTTCCGATGCCCCAGGAATCCGGCAGTGGGTTATCAATCCCCATCAAAATGACCCGATTGAGAACCGATTGCTTGTCAAAGGGCTTCTCTCCAAAGACCGTTATACCGCCTGATTGGATTTGGCCGGCAATCTTGCGCAGGAGCGTGGTTTTGCCAATGCCATTGGGGCCAACTAAGCCGTGCGTTAGGCCATCGGCAAAAGTGAAATCTCGTGTTGTAATCATGAGTACATTCCTCGACTTTCTGCGACGCGATCAAATAGGTCATGGAGCTGGGCGCGGTTGTAGCCAAGGCGAACGGCTTCATCGACCAGAGGTGCCATGTATTCCGCCGCAAAGTCCGCTCTCCGCCGCTCGCGGATAGTCGCCAGAGCCCCTTCCGCCACAAACATGCCGATGCCACGGCGCTTATCCAGCACCCCGATATCCACCAGGAGGCTGATACCTTTGCGGGCCGTGGCCGGGTTGATGTTGTGAAAATCAGCAAGCTCATTAGTGGAAGGGGCCCTATCCCCCTCGCCCAAGGTTCCGTCCACAATGGCGTCTTCCACCAAGGAAGCAATCTGGCGGAAGAGTGGTTGGGTGGAATTATCCATTAACCCTCGGTTCGTTGGTTAGTTACTTGTGTAACCAACCATATCGGCAACAACCCACCTCTGCAATACTTCCGAAGAGAAAACTTTTTTGCCCCTACTGCGCTGGGATTTTGTCCAAGATTATCGACGTTTTGTGACTAATGGGGCACACTGGAAACCACAAAGAATTTTATTTAGAACAATTAGAACGGAACTTAGGAGCCATGCTTGAACGCACACTTGTCTTTGTCGATACCTCATACTTGCTCGCAAGCTTTTATAACTCATGGGACACCGGAGCTCGCGCGCAACTAGAAATCGATCTACCCGAGGTGGTCAGCACCATGGGTGGGATGATTGAGAACCAACTGGGGACGCCAATCCAGCGCCAGTACTGGTATGACGGCATTCCCGATACCGGCCCGCACCGCTACCAACGGGCGTTGCGCACCTGCGAAGGCGTACAACTACGCACTGGCCAGCTCATCGAATGGGGTGAGCGCCGCACCCAAAAGGCCGTGGATACCCGGTTGGTGGCGGATATGGTCATCGCCGCCATGAAGGGTCAATTCACTGACTTTGTCCTCGTCAGCGGCGATGCAGACATGATTCCCGGTGCCCAAGCGGCCGTGGACAATGGCATCCGCGTGCATCTTTATGGATTTGGCTGGGACTCCATGTCCTCCGCCCTGCGCCATGCGTGCGATTCCACCACCATTTTGGACCCGCGCGAGGACTTCGCAGACGCTATGGAACTGCAGGTCCTAGAAGGCCCGCTTCCTCCAGTGGTGCGCGAAAATGCGCAAAAAGATGGCGAGGAAATGCCGGAGCCGGACGAATGCGGCGAGCCTTCGGAGGTAGAAGCAGCCTTTGGTGCTACCGAAAAGCCCACCCCAGCCCCCACGCCGAAGCCAGCGCCGCCAAAGGCAGACACTACTGAGGACTCCGCTGCCGAGGAGGATGCTCCGGCGGAGAAACCGGCACCTAAGCCATCCATGATGGCTCCTCGCCGTAAACTGCGCTCTAAGTATGTACCGCTGCCGGAGGAAGTGTGGAGCTCGGCAGGATTCCAGTCCCCCTTTGACGTGGGCCAGCAATACGCCTCGTGGTGGTTCGATAACGCTGCTAGCACCGAACAGCGCGACCAGGCACACCTGCTTTCGGGCGGCGGGCTTCCCCCGGAGATCGACCGCCCATTACTGCAATTTGCCTGCGAAACCTTGCACGAATACACCCTGACCGAAACCCAGCGCGTGAATTTACGCGATGGTTTCCACTCGGGGATTCGTGGGGTTTTAATTAACGTTCGCCGGCAGAATTAATCGCCGGACTCGAGCTCTTTCTTCTTCTTAAGATCCGCCCGGATGGCATCAAGGCGCGCAGTCGCCTTCATGTCATTGCCGGCGGCTTTGATCTCACTAATGCGGTCGCCACCGGTAGCATGCTGCAATTCTTGCGCGCCCAGGGCATCGGCGTAGCGCTTTTCAATCTTGGCGCGCACAGAATCAAGAGTAGGCACGGAATCATCCGGGTTTAACTGATTCATGGAATCAATAGCCTGGGCGTTCTTTTCTTGCATAGCCGCCTGATCCGCCTGGGCCTCCAGCTGGCTAACCTGGGCTAGCTGCTCCTTCAAGCGCGCCTCAGACTGCTGCTGCTGACTCTTGGCCTGCGCGGCAGCTTGCTCTGCGGCAGCGTACTGCTGCTTGACGTCTTCCAGTTCCTGCTCCACTGCAACCAGCTGAGAAGCAACAACTTCCGCAGCCTGGTTATATTCGGCAGCCTTTTGCGGATCCTCCGCCGCATCTGCCAGTTCCAATGCACGCTGGGTTTGAGATTGGTAGTCCTGCTGGGACTTCACCAGGCGGTCCATCTGCATTTCCAGCTGAGACTTATGGCCGATGATTTCTGCGGCGTACTCAGAAATCTGCTGGTGCTGCTCCTTGGCCGCCTGAACAGCCTGCTGGATCTGCACCTTCGGATCAGCGTTCTCGTCAATCTTCTGATCGCAGGAACTCATCATGTACTTCCAACCTTTGCTGAAAGGGTTAGCCATTATCTTCTCCTTTGGAAATAAAAAAGACGCTTTCTAGCGAGTTTAGCGATACTCACCAGAAAGCGCCGAGGAAGCTAGTTGGTATTAGCCCTGCGCATTTTGCTCTTCTACCTGGCGGCGGACCTCTGCCATGTCGAGTTCCTTAACCTGCTTGAGTAGGTCTTCCAATGCTGCAGGGGGCAGCGCGCCAGCCTCACGGAATACCAAGATGCCATCGCGGAAAATCATCAGCGTTGGAATGGACTGAATCTCCAGTGCGGATGCGAGGCCTTGGTTAGCCTCGGTATCCAGCTTGGCAAAGGTAGCATCGGTGTGCTCTTCGGAGGCTTTTTCAAAAACCGGCGCAAAGCGCTTGCAAGGTCCGCACCAATCGGCCCAAGCGTCTACGAGCGTAATGCCTTCGCCGGTAACGGTTTCTTCAAAGTTTTCTTCGGTGACATCGATAGTAGCCATGCTTGTTCTAACTCCTTTGTGTTTCGCTTTATTCCCCAACGTACCTGAATAAACCTTGTCATATACCCCCTGGGGGTATATGATTGGCTGCGGAATCAACCCACAGGAAGGATTATTATGAGCACCAAGAACTACACCGTAGAGGGCATGACCTGCGGACATTGCGAAATGTCAGTAAAGGAAGAAGTCGGCGAAATCTCCGGCGTTAGCGAAGTCACTGCAGACCACACCACCGGCGCCGTCACGGTTACTGGCACCGATTTCACCGATGAACAGGTAGCGGCCGCTGTAACTGAGGCCGGCTACACGTTGAAGTAGGCACCGCCATGTCCCACTTGGACCTTGGCGTCACGGGCATGACGTGCACTTCCTGCTCCTCCCGTGTCGAGCGCAAGCTAAACAAGCTCGAGGGTGTAAGCGCCAGCGTCAATTTCGCTACCGAGGCGGCGGCCATCGAGTATGACTCCCAGACGGTAAGTCCACAGGAGCTCATTTCGGTGGTTGAGGGCGCAGGTTACGGCGCTTTCGACATGGCCGAGACGAAGGCAGAGGATCCCCAGCCTAAGAAGGATGATGGCGACGCGTTGCTGCGCCGCACCATTGTCGCCGGAGCTTTATCACTGCCGCTCATGGTGGTATCGATGTCGCCGGCCCTGCAATTTCCCAATTGGCAGTGGGCCTGCGCCATCATCGCTACCATCGTCTACATCTTTGGTGGCGCGCCTTTCCACACCGCCACGTGGACGAACCTCAAGCACGGTTCTTTTACCATGGACACGCTTATCACCATGGGAACCTCAGCGGCCTATTTTTGGTCGCTGTGGGCGCTGTTTTTCGGCAACGCGGGCGAACCGGGCATGAAAATGCACATGACGCTGGACGCGAACGCGGCGCAGGTGGACCACATCTATTTCGAGTCCGTGGGCATGGTCATTACCTTCCTCCTGCTCGGCCGGTGGTTCGAGGCACGGGCCAAAGGCCAGTCCTCTGAGGCCCTGCGGGAGCTACTCTCCCTAGGAGCTAAGGAAGCTTCGGTGCTGCGCGAGGGAGGCGAGCAGCGCATTCCAATTGCCCAATTGCAGGTAGGCGATGTCTTCGTAGTACGCCCAGGCGAAAAGATCGCCACCGATGGCATCGTCGTTGCCGGCAATTCGGCGGTCGACGCCTCCATGATTACCGGCGAGCCCGTGCCCGTTGAGGTCGGCTCCGGCGATGCAGTGACCGGCGCGACCATTAATGCCTCTGGCAAGCTTGAGGTTCGAGCGACCAAAGTGGGCGAGGATACAGTACTGGCCCAAATGGCCCAGCTGGTCACGGATGCACAAACGTCCAAGGCACCAGTACAGCGCCTCGTGGACCGCATTGCGCAAGTCTTCGTCCCCGCGGTCATCGCCGTAGCAGTGCTGACACTCCTCGCCCATCTCCTCTTCGGCGGGGTGGCCCCAGCCTTTATCGCCGCGGTCTCCGTCCTCATCGTGGCTTGCCCCTGCGCTATGGGCTTGGCGACGCCCACAGCAATCCTCGTCGGCACCGGCCGCGGCGCGCAACTGGGGCTTGTCATTAAAGGCCCGGAGATCCTGGAATCTACGCGGCAAATCGATACCATCGTCATGGATAAGACCGGCACAGTCACAGCCGGAGAGATGTCCGTTACCGCCGTACACGGTGACGTGCTCGAGCTGGCCGCGGCCGTCGAGCACAATTCCGAGCACCCCATCGCTCGCGCCATAGCCAAAGAGCGCGACGCTAAGCCGGCTACCGACTTCGCAGTGGTTCCGGGTGGCGTGGAAGGAACTGTGGAGGGGGCCCGGGTGGGCGTCGGCAAGCCGCAAGGCTCCTTGGGTGACTTAGAAGCACCGTTCCGCGAGGCACAAGATTCTGGTGCCACGCCGGTGGTTGTCTCCGTGGACGGCCAACCTGCCGGAATCATTGAGGTCCGCGATACTATCAAGCCGAGCTCGGCCGCCGCTGTGGCGCAGATGAAGGAGCTGGGGCTTACCCCTTACCTGCTGACCGGCGACAACGCTGGGGCCGCCCGCGCCGTTGCTGCCGAGGTGGGGATCGAACGCGTCAGCGCCGAGGTACTACCAGAAGACAAGGTAAACCACATCAAGGAGCTGCAGGCCGCGGGGCACACCGTGGCGATGGTGGGCGATGGCATTAACGACGCCGCCGCCCTTGCCCAGGCGGACCTTGGGCTCGCCATGGGCGCGGGTACCGATGTTGCCATTGAGGCCTCCGATATCACCCTGATGAACGGCGATCTACGCTGCGCCGCTGACGCCATTCAGCTCTCGCGCCGCACGCTGGCAATTATTAAAGGCAACCTCTTCTGGGCCTTCGCCTATAACGTCGTACTCATTCCCGTGGCCGCGCTGGGCTGGCTCAACCCCCTACTGGCCGGCCTTGCCATGGCACTGAGCTCGGTTTTTGTAGTTACCAACTCACTACGCCTGAAAGGTTTTTCTGTTCAGCGATAGTACTATCACATGCTCAGCCGCACCGAACGTCTCGATCGCCTTCCCGTCACCTCTAAGCACAAGCGCCTACTCCTAGGTTCTGGCCTTGGATGGGCGCTTGATGCTATGGATGTCGGGTTAATCTCCTTCATCATGGCCGCCCTTGCCGTTCACTGGGATCTAGGTGCCAGCCAGACTTCCTGGTTGGCCTCGGCAGGCTTTCTTGGCATGGCCCTCGGTGCAACCTTTGGCGGGTTGCTGGCGGATAAATTCGGCCGCCGCAATGTCTTTTCTCTCACCTTGCTTATCTACGGTTTGGCAACAGGGGCATCCGCGCTAGCTGGGGGACTAGCGGTTCTCATCTTCTTCCGATTCATCGTTGGGTTGGGCCTCGGAGCCGAGCTACCAGTTGCCTCCACGCTCATATCCGAATTCGCGCCTCGGCGGGTCCGCGGAAGGATGGTAGTCATTCTCGAGGCATTCTGGGCATTGGGATGGATCCTTGCGGCCATCATCGGCACTTTCGTGGTGAGCACATCTGAATCCGGTTGGCGCTGGGCCCTGGCCATTGGCATGCTGCCAGCCGCGTATTCAATCTATGTGCGCCGCGGTCTACCAGAATCTGTGCGTTTCCTTGAATCCAAAGGCCGCCATGACGAGGCCGAAGCTATCGTTGCCAGTTTCGAAGCCGCGGCGGAAAATCGCCCGCTAGACGATGCCCTCCCAGAGCCCACACCTTCCCCCGCAGCGTCTATCTGGAGTCCGCAGCTACGAAGGAGGACCGCAGCGTTGTGGACCATTTGGTTCTGTGTAAACCTCTCCTACTATGGCGCCTTCATCTGGATTCCCTCTCTGCTAGTAGCCGACGGTTTCTCCCTAGTGAAGTCTTTTAATTTTACCCTCATTATCACCCTTGCCCAGCTGCCTGGCTACGCGGTGGCAGCTTGGCTCATCGAGCTCTGGGGCAGGCGGATAACCCTCGCGGTTTTCCTGCTCGGCTCGGCAGCAGCAGCCGGCCTATATGGAGCAGCAGCTACGGAAGCATTGATCATCCTGGCCGGTTGTCTGCTCTCCTTCTTCAACCTCGGCGCCTGGGGAGCCCTCTATGCCATCGGTCCGGAGCTGTATTCCACTTCATTGCGAGGGCGTGGTACGGGAGCGGCAGCAGGCTTCGGTAGGCTAGCATCTATTGCGGCGCCACTAATCGTCCCGCCACTGCTTGCTGCGGGTGGGACGGCCTGGTTATTTATTGTATTCGCCGCAGCATTTGGCATTGCGGCTGCCGCCGCCTTCAGTCTGCCCGAGCAGAAAGGAATAGCGCTTGCTCAGTAGGCTCTCCCTCGCCGCGTGGACGGCCGTTATGGTCGCATTGACCACGCTCAAGCCTTTCTACCAAATCGGCTATTTGTGGAAACCGGAAAATCAGCGTGCGCGAGAACTGCGCTGGGTGCCGCTGGATGAATTCTCCGGCGGCAGCTGGTTTGCTCCGCTATTTGAGTACGCGGGAAACACAGCCTTCTTTATCCCGTTTGGAATGCTGGTGTTTAGTCTGTGCCGTTCCATTAAAACCACTGCGGCGTGGGGATTTGGCCTGAGCCTAGTGCTGGAGGTTTGCCAATATGCGTTTGCGCTTGGGCGAACGGATATTGATGACCTCATATTTAACACCGTCGGCGCACTCATCGGTGCGGCGTTCGCCCGCCTATGTGGCGAACGCTTCTTCCCCGTCTGGCGCTGGTTAGCACTTGTCGCAGCTGCGGTTTTCCTCGTATTGGTCATCCTCGGCCCACGATTGGGCGATCCCAATGCGGTGGTCGACCTGTAATTTATCCGTGGGCCATATTGACGAACTTGGAGTAGTGCAGCTGGTGTGCCACCTGCACGGTATCGATTGGACCGCCACGGTGCTTGGCTAGGATAATATCCGCCTCGCCGGCGCGCTCATTATCGCGATCCTGGGAGTCAGGACGGTACAGCAGCATGACCATATCGGCGTCCTGCTCCAAGGAGCCGGACTCACGGAGGTCAGCAAGCTGCGGCTTTTTATCAGTACGCGCCTCGGGTCCACGGTTCAGCTGCGAAATTGCGATGAGAGGAACCTCTAGCTCCTTGGCCAAAAGCTTGAGCTGGCGGGAGAATTCGGAAACCTCTTGCTGGCGGGACTCAACCTTTTTACCCGAAGACATCAGCTGCAGGTAGTCCAAGACGATCAAATCCAGCCCGTGCTGCTGCTTTAGGCGGCGAGCCTTGGAACGAATCTCCATCATCGTCAGGTTTGGAGAGTCATCAATAAACAGCGGGGCGTCTTGCACTCGGTTGAGGGTCTCATCAATTTTCGCCCAGTCCTCGGTGGAGACACGGCCGCCGCGCATATCGGCCAGCTTCACTTCTGACTCCGCCGAGAGCAGGCGCATGACAATCTCCGAGGCTGACATCTCGAGGGAGAAGATTACCGAGGACTTACCATGCTGCAAAGAGCAGGAACGCATGAAATCCATGGCTAGGGTCGATTTACCCACACCGGGACGAGCAGCGACGATGACCATCTGGCCCGCGTGGAGACCGTTAGTCAGCTTATCTAGATCGATAAAACCAGTTGGCACGCCTAGTTCCACACCGCCGGCTTGCTGCAGTGCTGCCAGCTCATCAATGGTGGGGTCAATGAGGTCACCCAAGACTCGGTAATCTTCCGCAGTTTTGCGCTGAGCGACGGCGAAGACTTCCTGCTGGGCGCGGTCCAGGACGGACTCGATCTCTGCATCCTCGGTGCCGGAAAATCCTAGCTGTACTACGCGGGTGCCGGCATCAACCAGCTTGCGCAACGCGGCCTTCTCCGCGACGATCTCTGCATAATAGCGGGCATTTGCCGCCGTTGGCACCGTGGCCAGCAGCGTGTGCAGATAGGGGGCGCCACCAACGCGTTCGAGGTTATTAAAGCGGTCCAGCTGGGAGGCCAAAATGACAGCGTCGACATCTTTACCCTCAGAATAAAGGTCCAGCATGGCGCGGTAGATCAGGGTATGAGCCGGATAGTAGAAATCTTCTGGCTCCAGCTCTTCGATGACTTCCATCACCGTATGGGGACTCAGCAGCATTGCGCCTAGGACGCCCTGCTCCGCCTCCCGGTCTGCGGGGGGCTGGCGGAATTCTCCATAGCGCTTTGGCTCTTCCTGCTGAAAGCGACGGCGTGGGGCCGGTTCCTCCTCGGGCGGCGGCTCCGGCGGCAGGTGTTCATCGTCAAAGCTGGCGTTGGTCATGTCTTCCCCCTTGTAGCTATTCGAGCGAGCGTAACGAAATTTCAGTTTAGTCTAGCGCCGGGACACTACCCCCTGGGTATAAAACCGAAAGTTATCCACAAGCTGTTGTGGAAATTGCTGGTCGCGGCATTCTTGGGCCGCAATCGCCCTGCATATGCTTGTGGATAACTCAAAACCTCCGTGACCTGCACACATCATATCCCCTGCTCACGGCAGGTTTTCGCAGATGTGAAAAGTGGCACATTAACAGTGGATAAGGGCCCTGACCTGCGGGTTAATAAAGCAACCGAGGTGTAAACGCAAAGTTAATGAGCCGGAGAGTTATCCACAGATTTCCCCAGTTATCCACAAGCCGGTGAAAACGCGCTAAAGGCCCCAAGAACCTGCCACCTCACATAGCAGGAACTTGAGGCCTAAAGCGTTGCTGTTGTCTTTGGGTCTATATGGACCGTCGTGCGCCTAGTTAGGCAGCAACGACCGAGAAGTTCACCTTGCCGATAACATCAGCGTGCAGCTTCAGCTCGACCTGGTAGTTGCCGGTCTTCTTGACCAGGCCCTTTGGAAGCACAACAATGCGCTTATCCAGCTTGGGGCCACCGGCCTTGGAGACGGCGTTGACAATGTCTTCTGCTTTAACGGAACCGAAGAGCTTACCGGATTCGGAGGTCTTAACCTCTACCTTGACATCCGTCAGCTGCTCGAGCTGGTTGCGGACTTCACGTGCGTGATCCAGGTCGCGAATCTCGCGAGCTTCCTGGGCGCGCTTGATGCCCTCAATCTGCTTCTCTGCGCCGCGGGTAGCCACGATAGCCAGGCCGCGAGGAAGCAGGTAGTTACGTCCGTAGCCGTCCTTAACCTCAACAATTTCGCCAGCGGCGCCGAGGTTCTCAACGGCAGCGGTGAGGATCAGCTTCATGATCCCTGCCTTTCAATTGAGTTAGTTGAATAGTTGCGGGTGACAGACTTAGAACGGAGGTTCAGAATCAGCGCCTCCGAAACCACCAGCTGGTGGAGCGGAGTTCCACGGATCCTCAGAAGGAGCCTGGTTCTGCTGTGGCTGCTGTTGCTGGCCGCCTCCAAAACCGCCCTGATTATTGTTATTCGAGCGCTGCTGGCCGCCGCCGCTAAAGTTATTGCCGCCCTCACGTGGATTGCGGTTTACCTGTGCGGTGGCGTAGCGCAGAGACGGGCCGACTTCATCGACGTCAATCTCGAATACGGTGCGGTTTTCACCCTCGCGGGTCTGGAAGGAACGCTGCTTCAAGCGGCCGGTAACGATGACGCGCATGCCCTTAGACAGGGTTTCGGCGACGTTTTCTGCCGCCTGACGCCATACGTTGCAGGTCAGGAACATAGCTTCGCCGTCTTCCCACTGGTTCGTCTGCGAGTTATAGCGACGAGGGGTGGAGGCGACGCGGAAGTTAGCTACTGCCGCACCCGCCGGGGTGAAGCGCAGCTCGGGGTCAGCAACGATGTTGCCTACCACCGTGATATTGGTATCTCCCTGTGCCATGTCTTTACTCCTTATCGGTTACGTGGATTGTGCTTGATCCCAGTATCCGTTACTTGCTGTCGGTGCGCAGAACCTTGGTACGCAGGATGGTGTCGTTCAGGTTCAGACGGCGGTCGAGCTCGGCAACCGAAGTGTGCTCGCACTCCAAGTTGACGACGGCATAAATGCCCTCTTCCTTCTTGTTGATGGGGTATGCAAGACGACGCTTGCCCCATACATCAAGGTTCTCAACCTTGCCGCCATCCTGGCGGACGATTTCGAGGAACTTATCCAGGGACGGGGTTACGGTGCGCTCATCCTGATTAGGATCCAGAATGATCATGACTTCGTAGTGACGCACGGACCTCATCACCTCCTATGGTCTAGTAGTTTTCGGCTGCATCACCTTTGCGGATGCAGCAGGAGGGTACGTTGCGTCAAGCAACCCCACTACAGTACCGCAAGTGACCGGCGAAAAGAAATCTAACCGGTGGTAGTTGCGGCGAAAAACACAGCGGCTGTCGCCGGAATGATGGTGAGGAAAAGGATGGCGAGGATCCCTAAAACGATAGGCCCGCGCCGATCCTCGCGGTTATGAAACAGCCAGAAGGCGCCCATCACGCAGAGAAAGCCTAAGAAGATGGAGGCCATCCCGATATAGGTAACAATCATGCGAATGCTCCTGCCAAAGGATCACTGCCACCATGCGCATCGCGCACCTTATCCGTGGTCTTACCGCACATCTGGCGAATGATAAGTACAGCCATGGCGATAATGAGGGCATCGCGGGAGATAACGGCGACGTCAAGAAGCTCGTGCGGAATGCCCTTATTGTCCGTGCCCAGCATGTGCCACATCAATAGCGGCCATACCAGGGCGTCAACAAGCGCCCAGCTAAAGACCAGACGCCAGCGCGGCAATGCTAGAGCTGCGGGGACTACCAGCCACAGCGAATACTGCGGCGACCACACCTTGTTAACCAATAAAAAGGCAGCCACGATGAGGTAGACCAGCTCTGCCATGCGCGGGGTTCGCGCGCTGCGCAGACCCAGCACCGCAATTGCTGCGCAAAGAGCCAAAAAAGCCACCAAGCTGAAGGTATTGAGAAACTCTGGGCTAAAACTCATGCCGGTATTGCGGCTGAGCACTGAGTAGATGGTGGTCCACTCCGCACCGCGCTCTTGGTTGAGGCGGAAAAATTCGCGCCACGCATCCGGGTATTTCATTGCCACCGGCGCGTTGACCGCAATCCAAGCTACGGAGGCGCCAAGTAAGGCTAGGAAAAATTGCGACCAACGGCGGTTGCGCACCGCCAAGACCAAGAATGCCCCCAAGATGAAGACCGGCCATAGCTTGAAAGAGGCGCCAAGGCCGATAAGGACACCCGCTACCACCGGCCGCTTGCGCGCGGCGGCCAGAAGCGCGCCTACGGCAAAGGCGATGGAGGGGATATCCCAGTTGCTAAAGGCGTGAATGATGATAAGGGGGCTGGCCGCTACCAGGATGGTGTCCCACGTGCGATTGCCTACCAAAAGGTAGACCATATAAAGCACGCCGACCCAGATACAGGACATGACCAAGGCGGTGAGGCCGAAGTACCAACCGGCCTCTGGGATTCCGGCCCACTCTACAAGGGAATAGGTATTGCGGGCGATCCACCCCATCATTCCTTGGAATAAGCCCGCGAGGACCGGGTATTCCATATAGCGGGTCAGGTCGCCCTCCTGCCAAGAGTAGGCATAGGGGAAGCCGCCTTCATCGAGGCCACGGCCACCATAGAGCGGGATGATGTCGTTATAGCAGAAAGAGGTGTACTGGCGGTTTGCTGCCCAATTCAAGCTAATAACCCCGTCATCACCGCGGGTACCGCCAGCACAATTGGCTTTGGAGAGGAATCCGCAAGCCAGAAATACCCAACCGACGGCGATGATGGCGCGCAGCGGGGTCCACCATTGGGTACGCCGAACACCGGCAAAACGGCCCATTGGCCCGCCGAGGAATTCAATTACCCCGCGGGCCAACGGCTCTGAGGAGGCGGGAATGCGCTGATGCGAATTCACTGTCACTGCCGCCTACCCTAAAAGGTCTGCCAGGTCGCTATTCGGACCAATGAGGTCATCTAAGGACGGGGCCTCTTGCTGGGCCGGTGCTTGGTTGTTGTTGCCATTGTTGCCACTGTTGCCACGGTTGCCACGCTGTGGACTTGGCGCTGGCTTCGGGCTCTCCGGTTTCTCTTGTGGCTGGACCGGCTTGGTCTCTTCTTCCGGCGCAGCCTGCTGCTCTGGAGCCTCGTAGTTTTGCGTATCGCCAGCGCCGCTATCCCAGCTCGGGTCATAGGCCGGGGCAGCGGTTCCGGCGCCCATATTGCCGAATCCCAGTGGATAGGCGGCCGGGAAGTTTTGGAATTCGGAGTTGGCCAGGGAGTTATCCAGCACGGCCTTCCAAATCTTGGTCGGCGCACCCGCGCCGTACATGATGCCGCCGTACTGATCGAAGATGGCGGAGGTGTTATCGGCGGTACCTACCCACACGGCAGTAGCCAGCTGCGGGGTGGCACCAACCATCCAGGCATCCTTGTTATTTCCGGTATCGCCCATCTGGGTCGTACCGGTCTTAGAGGCAGAAGCGCGGCCGCCCGCAAGGGCGCCATTGGACCACGCGGCTACCGGCTGCATGGCCTCGAGGACGTTATTGGCCACATTGGACGATACGCGGCGCTCGCCTTCATCTTCAGGGTGCTCGTACAGCACTTCACCGGCGGCGTTTTCTACGCGCTGCACAAAGTGGGGGTTATGCCACACGCCCTGGTTAGCCAGAGTGGACATGGCGGTAGCCATATCGAGCGGGCGGGACTGGTACTGACCCAGGACGATGCCCTCGAATGGCTGCTTGCCCTCTTCCGTCAGCGTCTTGTCAATACCCGGCAGGGACTTAGCCACACCCAAGGCATGCGCCATATCCGCGGTGTCCTGCGTACCGTTCTTCAGGTCCGCCTGCAGGCGCAGGAAGGAGGTATTCAGGGACTGCTTGGTAGCCTCGCGCAGGTTGCATACGCCGCAGCCACCGCCCACGTTGGTAACCATATCGGATCCCGGCAGCTGATAAGGAGCAGAAGAGTAATTAGTATCCAGGCTAATTCCCTGCTGCAGGGCAGCTGCTAGGGCCATGATCTTGAAAGTCGAACCGGTCTGCAGCGGGGAATTGGCGTAATCCCAACCATTGGAATCGTGGCCACCGAAGTACCCGCGGACCGCACCGGTCTTCGGGTCGATGGTGACGGAAGCCGCACGTGCATCTTCCTGCAGGGGAGCCATCTGCTCATCGACTGCCTGGATGGTGTTGTTCTGCACGTTCATATCAATAGTGGTGGTAATGCGCAGACCACCGGTGGACACCTCGTTTTCGGTGATGCCTACCTCTTCCAGCTCACGGATGACCTGATCTTTGATGTGACCGTTGGCGCCCGGGGCCTCGGTATAAGCCGAGTACTCGGCTGGGTCGCGGGTCTCCGGGAAAGTCATCCCATCGCGCTGTTCTTGGGTGAGGTCACCCATGCCCACGAGGCCATCTAGGACGTAGTTCCAGCGGTCCTCGGAGCCCTCTTGGTTCACGCGCGGGTCGAGTCCGGACGGGGACTGGATGAGGCCAGCGAGCATGGCGCCTTCCTCCGGGGTGAGGTCCTTGGCGTCCTTATTAAAGTAGGCGTTGGATGCGGCCTGGATGCCGTAGGCATTGCGTCCGAAGTACACGGTGTTGAGGTAGGCGTTGAGAATATCCTTCTTTTCCCACTCATTGGTCATCTTCACCGAGTAGATAAGCTCGCGAATCTTGCGCACATAGGAGTACTCATTACCCACTAGCGTGTTCTTCACATATTGCTGGGTAATGGTGGAACCGCCACCAGCATCAGCGTTGCCGGTTACCTTACCCACCACGGCGCGGCCGAGGCCGGTGAAGGAGAAGCCGGAGTTATCCCAGAAATCGCGGTCCTCCGCGGCAAGCACGGAGTCCTGCACATAGTCCGGGATCTCATCTAGGTTTACGTGGGTACGGTTGCCTTCCGGCGGCACCAAACGGGCGAGCTGGGTCTGGTTATCGCCCGCGTAAATGGTGGAGACTTGGTTATTGGCCAGGTCCTTGGGCTCCGGAACGGTGTATTGCGAATATGCATAAGCAAAAAGTCCTGCGGGCAATGCCACAAAGACCAGTAGGAACGCCAAAACGACCCACGGCCAGATGCGGCGTTTCTTCTTCGCCTGCTTTTTGCTGGGGCGAGCCACCTTAGTGGACTTGCCGGTAGATTCCTTCTCGGTCACTGATTCGTGTCCTCATTCATCCCTGATCACAAACTAAATAATTGCAGCTTACTGCCTAAGGCGGTGTGCCGGAAACTAACACGCGTTAAAAGCAGTAGCAGAACGCAACAAGTGGTTCCACCGGCACTGGCGACATACCTCCACCTCGTGCACCGTAAACTCCAAGCCCTCGGCTACAAATTCCGCTATTTCTTTATCACTACGGGCGCTCCCAGCACGCCGGCCGAGGTTCTCGCCATAGACCCAGCGGGTAAGCCGCAAAGGCTCGCCGCATACGGGGCATTCTTTATCCATGGTGCGCCCGTGGTGCTCAGCTGCGGCGCGCAGCAGAAAATCGGCATCGCATACCTCTTCCCGTGTGAGCTGCCCGGCGCGAAATTCGCGCAGATGGTGGGCGCGTTCCCACTCGTGGGAGAGCACATGCTTATAGGCAACGGAATTCACCCGAATCATCCTAATTACCTCTTCTTGATCGATCCACATGGTGTTATGCCACCGCAGGGCACAATTTTCGGCTTAGTCTTGCGCAGTCACTGACAACCACAATTCATGGATATAAAAGGAGTAAACCTTGTCCGAGAAGGTAAAGGTCGCCATCGTGGGCGTCGGCAATTGCGCCACGTCCCTCATTGAAGGCGTGGAGTTTTATCGCAACGCCGCTGCCGATGCAGATATTCCCGGTTTGATGCACACCCAGTTTGGCCCGTATCACGTCGGCGACGTGGAATTTGTTGCCGCTTTCGACGTGGATGCGGACAAAGTGGGCAAGGACCTTGCGGAGGCCACGCGCAGCTCCCGCAATTGCACCATTTCTATTACCGACGTGCCAGAGCTGGGCGTTACCGTGCAGCGCGGGCCTACCCTGGATGGCTTGGGCCGTTACTACCAAGAGTCCATTGCGGAATCAGAAGCCCCGCTTGCCGACGTCCCCGCTGTCCTCCGCGAATCCGGCGCCGACGTCGTAGTTTCCTACCTGCCGGTGGGCTCCGAAGATGCGGATAAGTTCTACGCACAAGCGGCCATCGATGCCGGTTGCGCCTTCGTCAATGCCCTGCCGGTCTTTATTGCCTCTGATCCAGAATGGGCGAAGAAGTTTGAAGACGCCGGACTGCCCATTGTGGGCGATGATATTAAATCCCAGGTAGGCGCCACCATTACGCACCGCGTCATGGCAAAGCTCTTCGAGGACCGCGGCGTGCGCTTGGAGCGCACCATGCAGCTCAATGTGGGCGGCAATATGGACTTTAAGAATATGCTCGAACGCGAGCGCCTCGAATCAAAGAAGATTTCCAAAACGCAGGCCGTCACCTCTAACCTGCACAACTCGCCTATCGCCGGCAAGCGCGAGGACCGCAATGTTCACATCGGCCCTTCGGATTATGTGGAATGGCTCGATGACCGCAAATGGGCCTATGTCCGTTTGGAAGGATCTGCCTTCGGCGAAGTCCCGCTGAACTTGGAGTACAAGCTGGAGGTCTGGGACTCCCCTAACTCTGCCGGCATCATCATCGATGCGGTGCGCGCCGCCAAGATTGCCCTCGACCGCGGGGTTGCCGGCCCAGTACTGCCTGCCTCGTCCTACCTGATGAAGTCCCCGCCGGTGCAAAAGGCCGATGACGTGGCACGCGCCGAGCTGGAAGATTTTATTGCCGGAAGCTAACTTTTTAACTTCCAAACTACCGCGCAGAGAAAACGAGCTATACAATCGTTTTCTATGACGCAGCAACATGAGGAGAAGGGCCCCGCTCAATCCCCGTCTACATACGAGGATGCCGTCGAGGTCGCGCGTTCCATCCAACCGGCGCTCAATAAGCTCATCCTTATTTTCCAGCGCACGGCAGAGGGCTCTTCTTTGACCACCTCCCAGGTATCCATCATGAACCAGCTGCGTATGCGGGGCCCATCACGCGTATCCACCATCGCGCAGGCAGAGCTTATCCGCATGCCCACCGCCTCTAATGCGCTCTATCAGCTAGAGCGCCGCGGCTACGTGGAACGCCACCGCGATGAGGAAGACCGCCGCGGTGTCCTGGTAGCGCTGACGCAACTGGGCGAATCTGAACTCGCCATCGTTTCACAGCAGCGCGCCTCGGCCTTGGCAGAGATCATGCGGTGGCTAGAGCCTGAAGATTTGGATACCGCGAACGAGGTTGCCACCGTCATCTCCAAGCTTGCAGATGTCTATCGCCCCACAATGAACGGCGAACAGCACTAGTTTTGCCCGCAGTGATTTCATTTTTCTGGGGCTTAACGTGATAATTGAGAGAAGCGAAAACCGTAATCTCTCACTAGTTCGTACAGTATGGCAACTGATATTTCCGATGGGCATCTCCCAGCCCTGAGCAAGGGCTCGGCCGAAAAGCCACTTCGCATCCTTATTTCTTGGAGCCCCTCTTCCTCCGGCACCGAGGCACTCGAGTGTGCCGCGTGGCTTTCCCGTACCGCTGATATCCAGGTACGCGTCATCTCTACCGTATTCCAGCCGTGGACTACTACTTCCCTCAGCAAACTGGGCGGAAAATATAAAAAATGGTTTAAAGGACAAAAGGAGGCCTGTGCCGCCGCTGCCCGTGCCGCCCTCGATGAGGCCGGCGTGCCGCGTAGCTGCTGGGATGAGAAACCCTCCCTATTGGTCGACGGCCCTTCGCGCCCCCATCTGCTGACAGAAATGGCCAAGAAGTTCGAGGCAGACCTCATCATTTTGGGGCCCAACCAGGCCGCACCCAAGGGGCGTTTCTTCGCCGGATCTACGGCCGATACCCTGCTGCATTATTCCCCTCAACCATTGGGCTTGGTGCCTCGCAAGGTAAAGCTGTCCAAGCACGGCGTCACCCGCTTTAACTTTGCCATCACCGAACGCAGCCCGCGAGAAGATCATGAGATGCTCGCCGCAGCCGAGCTTGCCAATCGCTGGAACCTGCCGCTGCGCCTGCTTGCCTTTTCGGCAAAGGGACTGCTCAATACGCCGTCCAAGGATAAGCACGATATGGCGCTCGAGCTGGCGGCGGAGTGGCTCGAGGATTCCCTTGCCATGCTGGATCGCGCCCGCGATTGCATCCAGGAGAAATTCCCAGAGCTGGATGTCACCTCTGAAATTGGTTCCGGTGCCGGCTGGGGCGGCGCAGTGGATTCGCTCAAGTGGAAAAAGGGCGATCTCATGCTTATGGCCTCCACCCCGCAAGGCCCCATCGCCCGCGTATTCTTGGGTTCTACTGCCACGGAGCTGCTGCCGCATATTCGGGTGCCCATCTTGGTCCACCCAGCCTGCGGTTAGGATTGGGGTATGAGCCAGCGACCAGAGCATCCCGAAAACGATCTGACATCCGATGCTGACTATGCCAATCTGCGCCGCCCTGAACCGCAGAGTTTCGATGAGCTGGCCGATGAGCCGGATCCTTTAGAGATTGCCGCTGCTAACCGCCGCTCTACCCGGCAAGCCGTCTGGTACATGCTCGCAGTCCTTGTCATCTCCGCGCTTTATGGCTTCTCGGTCGCGCTCGCCGCTAGGCTTATGGGCGGTCCTTTATGCGAAGATGGCACCGCTACGTGGCTCTGCACCGATGGGCAGCGCACCTTCTTTAGCCTGACCACCCCGATCATTCCCTTCTTCGGCATGATTGGCTGCGCCATCATCATGGTGCGCAAGCTGCACCGCTATTTGCGCTGGCGCAGTTGGATGGCCATTTTCTGGGTGATGGCCTGCAATTTCATGCTATGGACCATTACCGATATCCAGCTATTTCTCATGGACTCGGCTGCCGCATAGAAAACTTCCCCCTCCCGATGATCCTCCTGCTTGATAATTACGATTCTTATACCTTCAACTTGGCTCACCTCATTGCAGAGGTAGACGGGCGTCACCCACTCGTTATTGCTGCCGGCGAGGCGGAAGGGCTGGCCGAGCGCGTCCGTGCCGGCGAATTTTCTCATGTGGTGATTTCTCCCGGTCCGGGCACGCCTGAGCGGGAGGAGGACTTCGGTGCTGCCCGAGCCATCATCACCGCCGCAGCGGCGGCCGAGATTCCGGTGCTGGGCGTATGCCTTGGCCACCAAGGGCTGGGCCTCTTGGCTGGCGCTCAGGTTTCTCGTGCACCACAACCGCGCCACGGTTTTGTCTCCACTATTAGCCACTCGGGCGAGGGTATTTTTGCCGGAATCCCGCAAAATTTCGAGGTAGTGCGCTACCACTCCCTGCAGATTGACGAGGTCCCCGGTATCACCGTTCATGCCCGCAGCGAGGATGGCGTCATTCAAGCGCTCAAGGTCGATGGTTTGCCGCACTGGGGCGTGCAATTCCACCCGGAGTCGGTGCTTACCCAGCACGGCCGGGATATTATGCGCAACTTCCTGGGTGGGTTCCGCCTGCTCCACCGCGAGGTTCCCGGCGCGGTGGACTGCCCGCAGGTCTTTGCTACCCTGCGCGCCGAAGGAAAAGATGCCTTCTTCCTCGACTCCGCGGATCCGCGCGGGCGCTACTCCATCCTCGGAGATACCACTGGCGCGTTGAGTCGTTCTTTCCGCTATAGGCTTGGTGACGCCCCCGATATCCTTACCCTCTTGGACCGCGAGCTCGCTACCCGCATCGCCAACGCTCCAGAACTTCCTTTCACCGGCGGGGTTATCGGCTACCTAGGCTATGAGTGCGCCCAGCTCACCCTGCCCATTGAGCTAAGCCACCGCTCCCCTTACCCGGATGCTTATTTTGTGCGGCCGCAGTCTTTTATGGTCTATGACCACCAGGAAGAAACAGCGCATCTGTGCTGCCTGGCTGGCGACGGCGCCGAGCAACTGCTGGACCGATTAGAAGCCGCCTTGAGTACGGATGAACCACAGGAGACTGGGGAGGGCCGCAGGGCGTCGCTAAGCGCAGGCGCCTGGCGCAGCCCCGACTACCTGGAGCGGATTAAGCGCGCTCAGGAGTTCCTGCACGCCGGGGAGAGCTACGAAGTCTGCCTAACCGATACCTACTCGGCCGGGGCCGAGGGGGAGCTTTATTCCCAACTGCGCTCACACAATCCCGCTCCCTATGCCGCGCACCTCGTCTTCGATGGCGTGGAAGTCTGCAGCGCCTCGCCTGAGCGCTTCCTCACCGTGCGCGGCCGTGAGGTGGAGGCCAAGCCGATTAAGGGCACTATCTCCGCCGACCAGGATCCGGCGTTGCTGACCACGGACCCGAAGACGCGCGCCGAAAACCTCATGATCGTCGACCTGCTGCGCAATGACCTTTCCCGGGTATGCGAGCCCGGAACCGTGCGCGTACCGAAGTTGATGAAGGTAGAAAGCTATGCCACGGTTCATCAATTGGTGTCCACCATTACCGGAGCGCTGCGTGCCAATGCCACTGCGGTCGATACCCTCCGCGCCACCTTTCCTCCCGGATCGATGACGGGCGCGCCGAAGCTGCGCACCTGCGAGATCATTGACCAACTCGAAACGGGACCGCGCGGGGTCTACTCCGGCGTGGTGGGCTACTTGGGCTTCGATGGGCAAGCCGATCTCAGCGTGGTCATCCGCACGGCCCTACGCGCGAGCGGTGAGGTCACTATCGGGGCCGGCGGGGCCATCGTTTTGGATTCGGATCCGGCCGCCGAGCTAGAAGAGCGCAACCTTAAGGCGCAGTCCGTATTAGGTGCATGGCAATGAGTACCTATCTCTGGCACGAGGGCGGCTTTATTCCCAGCCAAACCCATCCCGGCCCCTTTGACGTTGCGGATTCTTGGCGGATGCTTGGCGACGCCCACTCAAGCGCCCTTCGCCTTCACCTTCGGCGCTTCGAGTCGGTGGCCGGACCGCTTCCCGCTGGGTTCGTGCCTGCGATGCTGCAGCGCTTCGCCCCCGGCGATCTTTTTCCCCGCATCTCGCTAGCTGCAGGACAACTGCGCCTTGATATTCGCCCCGCACCCCCTGCACGCCCAGTCACCCGGCTAACCTATGCGCAGGCACCCGACCCGCGCTCGCAGCCTTTGGTCAAGGGCCCCGATTTCCCGGCACTGGCACGCTACCGCGCCGAGTACCAGGACGACGGTGCCGATGACACCGTCATAGTGGATTCCTCCGGTGCCATGCTGGAGACCACCACCGGCGCGCTCGTCGCCTGGGACGGGGAGACTCTTGTCCTCCCCACCGGGACGGCGCTGCCCAGCATCACGCTGCACCAGGTCACCCGGCGCGCCGCGGCCCTAGGCATACGGACCGAAACACACCCGCTCACCCTGGAGCTCGCCACCGAATGCCCCCTGTGGTTCCTCAACTCGCTGCACGGAATCAGCCCGGTGACCGAACTATACACACCTACCGGCATCGTCTATCCGCCCTGCAACCCGCACACCGCCACGTGGCAACGGTGGTGGTGGGACTCCTTCCACAAGGAAACGGCGCGCGACTAGCTCTCCTGCTTGGCTAGCTGCGCTGCCAACTGCGTTTGCACTGCATGTTGACCGTAACCAGTCATGGGTACTGACTCTCTAAGTCGACTGTCCTCTACAAACACCTAACCACCCAGTCAGTAAGCACGAGAGCGGCCCCGCCTACTATGTTCGATAGGTAGACGAGGCCGCCGGGGAAAAGACTCAAGATCTTAAGCTATTTGATTTGAATTAGCTTTCAAATTTCGAGCTATCAAGGTGCAAAGGGTCGACATCACTAGTCCCGCACCAAACACCCAAACAAGGGCCGGCGAGAAGATCGCAGTTTCCCCATCGCCCTTTGAACCGATTAACAGGCCGACTGCAATCGCAATGATGCCGATAATCATTCCTATCAACTGGACCTTCGCGGACTGTTTCGAGAGAATTAACGTGGTAATTGCGGAAACCACAGACAGAATAATGACCACAGTGCCGATCCAACCGATTCTGACTGGGGCCATAAAAACGAGAGCCACCCCTAAGACAGCCGCCACCAATTCAGGCCAAAGCGGACGGAGTTTTCCACTTGCCATAGTTACTCTCCTTTACTTCTCTTATCCCGAAATCGTAGGGTTCCACTGGCTAGGATGAGCTGCAGTCACGGCAGAAAAATAGGTTCCTGCAGCCGCGGCAACGCCCCCTTCATCTTAAAACTGAGCATAAAATTAAACTCCTCAAGTCGAATGTGAAAGCCTTCGGCCCGCCTGCCACCGATACGTGCGATCCTGCAACGCAGCGGTCAAAGCCGGAACCTATAAAAATCAACATACTTGAAAGTAATTTGCAGCAAGTAAAATGGCGGTAAAACTCTATTAACTTTTTAGTTAACGCTCAGCCCACCCTGCGGCGAAGCAAAGCATCTGCCGAGCGTTGCCTCTCCCGATCTCACGCCTGTTTCGACAGCACTTGGCAGTTTCTAATCAAGACCTCGAATTTTGATCGGCGAATTTTGCTGCTACCTCGGCGCAATCTGGCCGGCCGCAGTGCTGCGTTTCTACGTGCTGGATGCAGTCATCACAGATGAGCACCTGCTGGCGGCAGGTATCTTCATTAATGCAATTGTGGAAGGTATTCGTGCCTTTGCCACAGTGCACGCAATGGCCCAGCTGGATAAAGCCTGGGTCCTGGAGTCCTTGGCCAAACTCATGGTGCATGCGTTTATCAAAGACATACATTGAGCCTTCCCACAGGCCATCATTGCCGTACTTTTCGCCATAGCGCACAATGCCGCCATCGATCTGGTAGACCTCTTTGAAACCACGATTCTTCATCAACGAAGACAGGATCTCGCAGCGAATACCGCCGGTGCAATAGGACACCACCGGCTTATCTTTCATCCAGTCGTACTTGCCGGACTCAATTTCCTCGATGAAGTCATGCGTGGTTTTCACATCGGGCACGACGGCATTTTTAAACTTGCCAATCTCTGCCTCCATGGCGTTGCGTCCATCAAAGAAGACGACTTCCTCGCCACGTTCTTCTACCAGCTTATTAACCTCTTCTGGCTTGAGGTGCACGCCACCACCGACGACACCATTTTCATCCACCTTCAGCTCGCCCGGCGCGCCAAAGGCCACGATTTCATCGCGCACCTTGACCGAAAGGCGCGGGAAGTCATCCGCTCCGCCCTCGGACCACTTGAACTGCATGCGCTTAAAGCCTGGGTATTCCTTGGTCTGGCGGACGTAGCGCTTGCAGGCTTCCATATCGCCGCCTACGGTGCCGTTGATGCCGTGCTCAGAGATGAGGATGCGGCCCTTGAGCCCCAGGGACTCGCACAGGGTGCGCTGCCACAGCATGATTGCGGTGGGATCTTCGATGGGGGTAAAGCAGTAATACAGGAGAACTTTGCCAATAGTCACGCCCCAATCTTAGGCCTGCAGCAGGATAGATCCCCAATCTTGTAGTTGTTCTTTATAAGACTGCGGCCCCTCCAGCACGGGCTGAAAGGGCCGACCTTCTACTACGCAGAACCTAGCGCTTCTGATACAGCGCTTTCTTGCGGGCAAAGACGGGATCAGAGGTCACGAGCACGCCAAGGTTGCGGAAGATTCCCTCATCCACCGAACCCAGGATGGTGGTGGTGTGGACGTCGCACCCGGCAAGCTCCTTGATCTGTTCCAGCGCCTTTCGGGCATTGTCATCCTTAGCTGCAGACACGGATAGGGCGATGAGCACCTCGTCGGTATGCAGGCGTGGATTCTTGGAACCCAGGTGCTTGGTCTTAAGCGTTTGAATCGGTTCGATGGATTCAGGCGAAAGCAGATGGATGTCGTCATCGATGCCGGCCAGGTGCTTCAGGGCATTGAGCAGCATCGCGGCCGAGCAGCCCAGCAGGGGCGCGGTGCGGCCGGTGATTATGGTGCCGTCGTGCAGCTGCATAGCGGAGGCAGGCTCGCCGGTTTCTTCCGCACGCTGGCGCGCAGGCGCCACCACGGGCCGATCTTCTACCTTGATGCCGGCCTTAGCCATGATGACGGCGGCTCGCTCAGACTGCTCGGTGCCCAAGCCGGCACGCGCCTCTTCCACCTGCGCCTTGAAGTAACGGCGGATGATTTCTTGTTGGGCGGCGGCACGGCACACGGCATCATCAGTAATGCAGAATCCGGCCATGTTCACGCCCATGTCCGTCGGAGACTGGTATGGGGTGGTACCGGTAAGCTTTTCCAAAAGCGTGCGCAGCAGCGGGAATGCTTCCACATCGCGGTTGTAATTCACGGTGGATTCGCCGTGGGCGGACAAGTGGAAGTGGTCAATAATATTGGAATCATTGAGGTCCACCGTGGCGGCCTCATAGGCCAAGTTCACGGGGTGTTCCAGGGGGAGATTCCAAATAGGGAAAGTTTCAAACTTGGCG
This sequence comes from Corynebacterium sp. LaCa117, assembly GCF_046717765.1. Lineage (NCBI taxonomy): Bacteria > Bacillati > Actinomycetota > Actinomycetes > Mycobacteriales > Corynebacteriaceae > Corynebacterium > Corynebacterium sp. LaCa117. Next base: position 2,544,426 of record NZ_CP177102.1, read on the forward strand.
TAGCCGGCATTATTGCCGCGCTGGTGCTCGTGATAGACCTGCGAGAGCGCGGTGGCCAGCTTGCCGGAGCCAGGGCCCGGTGCGGTGACCACGACGAGGTCGCGGGAGGTTTCCGCAAACTCATTGCGGCCAAAACCCTCTTCGGACACGATGAGGTCCGTATTGGTGGGGTATCCAGGGATAACGCGGTGGCGCGCCACCTTGAGGCCGAGGCGCTCTGCCTTGTCGATGAAGGCTTCCGCCTGGGAGTTGCCTTCCTCCAGCTGGGTCATGACGATGTTTTCTACCAAGAATCCGCGGCTGCGGAATACGTCCACCAGGCGCAGCAGGTCATCTTCATAAAGAATGCCCAGGTCCGCGCGCACCTTCTGGCGGGAGATATCTTTCGCGTTGATGCAGATGAGGATCTCTACGTCCTCTTTGATGCGCTCTAGCATCGCGATTTTATTGTCCGGGGTGAAACCCGGCAGCACGCGGGAGGCGTGCATATCGTCAAAAAGCTTGCCGCCCATCTCTAGGTAGAGTTTGCCGCCAATTTCCTCGCGGCGGGCGTGAATGTGCTTTGACTGCAGCTCAATGTATTTCTCGCGGTCAAAGCCGATTTTTTGCGTCATGATTTGAAAGCCTTCCCCTGAGTTAAATCATTCCGCATTTCGAGTTTACGCTATTGTCACCCCGTAAATAAGTGGGCTGGTTAGCGGCAGGTTTTGCCGAAAATTCTTCCCGATTAGACTGGTTTCTATGCCTGAAGGTCACGTCATCCACCGCCTAGCTAATAAATTCAACGCGGATTACCGCGGCATGCCGCTTCGCGTGACCAGTCCGCAGGGTCGCTTCGCAGCGGAGGCGGAGATTCTCGATGGCGAGCGCATCGAGCTGGCCGAGACCTACGGTAAGCACCTTTTTGTACACTTCACCGCTTCGGATCCGCGCCATATCCTCTATATTCACTTAGGGCTCATCGGCAAGCTGCGCTTCGAGCCCCGCGAGGAGACCGGCGGACAGATTCGGGTGCGCATTGATAATGGCACCGAGGCCGCCAACCTGCGCGGACCACAGTTTTGCCGCTTGCTTACAGAAGAGGAGTACCGCGCACAACTGGCTAAGGTAGGCCAGGATCCGCTGCGCGCGGACGCCGATGTGGATGCCTTATGGGCCAAGGTGCACAAATCGCGGCGCAGCATTGGCTCGCTGATGATGGACCAGCACCTCTATGCCGGCGTGGGCAATATCTACCGTGCAGAAACCCTCTTTCGCCATGGCCTCTCCCCTTTCCTGCCTGGCCGCGACGTTTCCCGTGAAACCTTTGACGCCACGTGGACCGACCTAGTGGATCTGATGGAGTACGGGGTGGAACACGGCCGCATTGATACGGTGCGGCCCGAGCATTCCCCCGAAGCCATGGGGCGCGAACCGCGTAAAGACGACCATGGCGGGGAGGTTTATGTCTACCGCCGCGCCGGTTTGCCCTGCTATGTCTGCGGCACCCCAGTGGCGGAAAGAGTCATGGAGGGGCGCAACCTATTCTGGTGTCCGACCTGCCAGCCGGCTCCTTAAAGGCCTATCCTGGCGGGCATGCGATATGCCTATAGCGTTGCTGCCGTCCGCGCGGCGGAGCAGTCCCTTCTAGCGCAACAAAACTACGACGATGAGCTCATGCGCTTGGCCGCGCGCGGCGTAGCAGCCACGGCCGCAGCCATGCTCGGCCCTAGGCGGCATGTGAGTATCCTCGCCGGCCCGGGCGGCAATGGTGGCGATGGCCTCTACGCTGGCGCTTTCCTGGCTAAGGACGGTTATTCGGTAGAGGCCATCCTCGCGGCGGATAGCGCCCACGAACCCGCGCTGCAGGCGTTTACCGCGGCCGGCGGGGCCATTGTGCACAGTCTGGAGGATGCCGATCTGCTTATCGACGCCGTCGCCGGCCTCTCCTCCACCCGCGGCCTCTCCGGTGCCCCACTTAAGACCTATACCGAGGCCAAAAAGCGTGGGGTTCCAGTCCTGGCAGTGGATATCCCCTCCGGGATTAACGCCGATACCGGTGTGGCTGCGACCGATGCAGTGGAGGCGGACGTGACCATTAGCTTTGGCTGGGCCCGCGCCGGACACGTCTTTTCCCCGGAATGCGGCGCGGTGGTGCTCTGCGATCTCCTCTTGCCAGGCGCGCCGCGCTCTTTTGCAGAAGAGCTGTCTGCCACCGCTGAACCGGTGGGCCATATCGCCAATGAACCCACCATCCCCTTGCCCTATCAGTGGCCAACCGAGCCGGTACTCACGGGAGACCAAGGCCTGGTTACCGCCCCAAAGCCGGTGGGTTGCACGGGGCCAATTCTGGATCCGACGCCGGGGGCAAAAAGCACCAAGTACACCGGCGGGGTTACCGCGGTATGTGCTGGCAGCAGTACCTTTCCCGGCGCGGGCATACTCGCCGCCACGGGCGCGGTGCGGGCCACCCCCTCCATGGTCCGCGTCGTAGGAAATGACTCTGTGGTCGCAAGCCTGCCGGAGGTAGTTCCCCATGCAAGCGCCGAAGAAAAGGTCCATGCTCAAGCCTGGGTAGTAGGCCCAGGCCGAGGCACCGGGCCGGAGGCGGCAGCGGAATTACGGGCTGTGCTGGCACGAAAGCTGCCTACAGTTATCGATGCGGATGCGCTCACGGTGCTGGCACGCAATGAGGACCTGCGCGAACTTGTGCGCGATCATCCCTGCGCCATTCTGACCCCGCATGCCGGGGAATTTGAGCGGCTCTATACGGCTACACTTGGCCGCGCACTCGATCTCTCGGAGGGCTTAGGGGTACGCCTACAGGAGCTTGCCTTAACGCTCGACTGCTTTATCCTGCACAAAGGCCGGATCACCACGGTCACGGCCCCCGGTCAGGAAATATATGGCATGAACGCCGGGCACTCCTATGCAGCTACCGCCGGCTCCGGTGACGTGCTTTCTGGCATCCTCGGCGCCACGCTAGCCCAGCTGAACATCGCTGAGGTGGATGCGAAGGGGATCATTGCGGAGATCTTGCACGCCGCAGCCATACACCAACACGCTGCCGCTATTGCCGCCCACACCCCAGACGGCTTCGGGATTTGCTCCGCCTCCCAGATTGCCGCGGCGGCGCCTCAAGCAATCGCACGGTTGTTGGTGATGCGGCGCTAGCTGAGCGCGGCAACCTTCTCCTGCTCAGAAACTCGGCCGTCTTTGACCTCGACCACGCGGTCAGCGAAGGTCAGCAGGGATCGGTCGTGGGTCACCAGCACGGTGGCGGTATTCATCTCCTGGGTGACATCGCGCAAAAGGCGGATGATCTCCTGGGAAAGGTGAGAATCGAGCGCGGAGGTAGGCTCATCCGCCAAAAGCAGGTCTGGCTGCTCCATGAGCGCACGGGCGATATTGACGCGCTGGCGCTGGCCGCCAGACATCTGGCCCATGCGGCGGTTTCCCATACCTGCCAGGCCCACAAAGTCCAATAGCTCATCGGCGCGCTGTGGGCGCAACTTGCGGCCAGCGATGTGATCCATAATCAATAGTTGGTCGCGCACATTGAGCGAGGACAGCAGGTTGGCCTGCTGAAAGATGATGGACCGGGTGCCATCTACCTGTACGGAACCGGAATCCGGGGTGATAAGCCCAGCGGCTACGGATAACAGAGTGGACTTGCCGGAGCCAGACTCGCCCACGATGGCGGTCAGGGTATTGGATTCGGCCTTGAGGGAGGCGTCGGCAAGCGCGGTAGTGGTTGTCTCGCCGTCCTGGTAGGTCACGGTGGCATTGCGAATATCAAGAATGGTGGACATGTTAAGCGTTTCCTCCAAGTGCATCGAGTGGGTTGGCTTTAGCTACGCGGCGGGTAGCGACGAGGGCGCCGGCCATGCCGAGGGCCCAAATACCAACCGTAGGAACGGCAATGGTGCGCAAAGAGACATCGAAAGGAACGGTGCCGGAGGCAAGCGCGCCGAACACCCACCCAACGGCAGCGCCCAGGATGGTGCCGGCAGCCAAGATGATGGCGGCTTGCGCCAGGGCATCGCGCAGCAGGTAGCGCACGGTGGCGCCGAGCGCGCGCAAAATGGACAGGTCTCGGGTGCGCTGAATGGTCCATACGGTCAAGAAAGCGACGGTGACTAGCGCGGAGATGCCGTACAAGAAGCCCTGCATGGTAAGCAGCGAGCCGCGTTCAGACTGATAGCCCGCCAGACCGGTGAAGGACTTGGACACCTTGACGGAGCCGGGAACCTCATGCTTATACAGTGCGGCGGTGCCCACCACGCCCTTCGGGGCGTGGCTAATCTGCTGCCAAGACTCGGTGGAAGCCCATACCACCGCAGAGTGGGAGTACATGGTCTCTGGGACGGTGCCCTCCACCGGCAGGTCGGTGCCGCCTAGGGTGACGGGTTCAGCCGCATCAATGGAATCTGGCAGGAGCACGCCCTGCTCTGGGATGGTCTTATCGGTGCCCGGAACCTGAGTGCCGGCCGGCAGGCTAAGGACGGCGACGCCTCCGTGGCCTTCCAACTTGGTCTGCGCCGCGCCGAGGGGAATACCGTCGCTGGCGATATCGCCGGCGTGCATCGCGGACTCGCTGAAGGAGGGGTCCTCGGTGGAGAAGGAAATATACGGGTACTCCTTTTCCAGGGACTCCAAAGCGGAAGTATTTTGCTTGGAAAGGCCCTCCGTCAGGCCGGAGAGCATCACGAGCAAAAGGGTGATGAGCGCAACCGTGCCGCCAATGAGCGCGAAGCGGCCGCGCGCTGTGGTGATTTCTCTGATTGCTAGGAACATACTTCTATATTCGCTTTATGCAGGTCAGAAGTAATCGGCCAGCTCGCTGAACCTCTAGTCAACCAAGTGGTTGATTCACTGTCCACCCTTGCGCGGATATCCTGGGTGGTTGTGTTTAAAGGACAAAAGTTATGGGTCTATGGTTTGCACGCCATGTTCGCGTTTCTGCTGGTCTTCGGCATAGCGCGCGCCTACGTGGACGGCCGGCTCGATGCCCGCGTTATTGGCTTAGCCATCGCCCTCGCCGTGGTGTACGCCGCACAACGCTGGTTGCCCACGTGGCTCTGGCTGGGTGGACTTTGCCTCCTGTGGCTGGGCTTGATGGTCCATGCGCAGGATTTCATGTGGCTGGAGTTCCCGCTTATTTTTGTCTTTCTGCGCGCCTTGCCCACCGTTCCTGGGTTGGTCTCCATCGCCATATTGTGGGCGGCGGCCGCTTTCATCCCCGCCTGGCTACATCCTGAGGGCTGGTCCATCGCGGCGGCGGTAGGACCGCTTATCGGTACCGCCTTTGCGGCCACGGTCTTTTTCATACAGCGGCGACTGCAGGCGGAGGCGGCGCACCATAGGGACATCGCCAAGCAGCTGCGCGAAACCCAGGCCGAGCTAGCCGCAAGCGAGCACCAAGCCGGCCGGCTGGAGGAGCGCGAGCGGCTCTCTCGCGAGATTCACGACACCGTCGCACAAGGTCTCAGTTCTATTCTGCTGCTCTCCCGTGCGGCCCGCGGCACCACTGATCCAGCAAACAAAGAAGAACAGCTGGAAATTATCGAGGAAGTCGCCAGCGAGAATCTCGCCGAGGCCCGCCGCTTTGTCCGGGAGCTCGCCGGCCCCGATGAGCGGCTGGAAACCCAGCTCAATTCCCTGCTATCCCAGATGCGCAGCCGCGTGAAAGCCTTGGGCGAAGATACCACCTTTGAACTGGTGGTCTCCGGCAGCGGCAAGGTGCCTGCCCAGATAAAAAAGGTCATTGTGCGGGCCGCGCAGGAGGGTCTCAATAACGTCATCAAACACGCCCACGCCTCGCGCGCGGTGGTCACGCTCGGACTTTTCGAAGATGCTGTCACCCTGGACGTTGTTGATAATGGATGCGGCGTAACCGCCTCCCCTAGCAGGGATAATAAGGATCATGGCTTCGGGCTTACCGGCCTGCGCGACCGCGTGGAGAGCGTGGGCGGCACTATGAACCTAGAATCGGGCGAAGGCACCGCCCTGGCCGTCCGTATCCCGCTGAAGGAGCGAAGCAATGGTTAATGTCATGCTGATTGATGATCACCCAGTGGTCCGCGCCGGCCTGCGCGCCATCCTCAATACCTTCTCCGATGTCGAGGTAGTAATGGAGGGCTCCACCGGCGCGGATGTGGATAAGCTTTTTACTGCGGATGCCCCGCAGGTAGACGCTGTGGTCTGCGATATCCAGATGCCCGACGTGGATGGCATCGCAGCCACCAAGCGCGTAGTAGACGCCGGCGGCCCGCCCGTGCTCATCTTGACCACCTATGACACGCAGGCCGATATCCTCGCCGCCGTGGAAGCCGGCGCGATGGGCTACCTGCTCAAGGACTCCCCCGAGCAGGCACTGCACGAAGCGGTGCTCAATACCGCCGCGCACCGCCGCACCCTAGCGCCGGAGGTTGTGGATCTCCTCGCCCAGCGTGTGGGCCAGCCGCAAGAATCGCTCTCCGCGCGCGAGTTGGAAATCCTCCGGGCGCTATCTAGCGGTTCCTCTAATAAGGAGCTAGCCAAGCAGCTGTTCATTTCCGAGGCCACCGTCAAGACCCACCTCATCCATATTTTCCAAAAGTTGGGCGTGGAAACCCGCACCGCCGCGGTGACCGTGGCACGAGAGAGAAAGCTCATTTGATGCTGGACTGCATAGTCATTGGTGCCGGCCAGGCTGGCCTCGCGGTGGGTTATTACCTGCGCAAGAAGGGCCTAGATTTTGTCCTTCTGGATGCAGAATCCGGTCCGGGCGCAGCCTGGCGCCATACCTGGCCCTCCCTGACGCTTTTTAGCAATGCGGCCTCTTCCAACCTGCCGGGATGGCCCATGCCCCACTACGAGGGCTTTCCACCAGCTAGCCACGTTATTGATTATTTTGCCCGTTATGAACAGCGTTACGAACTGCCCATTCGCCGCCCAGTCCGAGTAGATGAGGTGACCCATGACGGCGCGTGCTTCCACGTTTATGCGGGGGAAGAGAAACTCACCTCGCGCACGGTCGTAGCGGCAACGGGCACGTGGTCCGCTCCCTTTATCCCCTACTACCCCGGCAACTTTGGCGGAAGGCAATGGCATTCAGCCTTCTATCCGGGCCCCGCGGACTTTGCCGGATCTACCGTGGCGGTCGTGGGTGCGGCCAATTCCGGTGCTCAGATCGCGGCCGAGCTCTTACTCTCCGGCGTGGAGACAACGTGGTATACCCGCAGCTCCCCGCAGTGGATGCCCGATGATGTTGATGGTCGAGTCCTGTTTCAGCGCAATCGCGCCCGCCTCAACGCAATGCTGCGCGGCGAACCAGACCCCGGCGCGGATTCGAACCTGGGCGATATCGTGATGGTCCCACCGGTCCAGCGGGCGCGGGATTCCGGGCTCTTGCAGGCCACTCCAATGTTTTCATCCCTCGATGAGGTCAACACAGACCACCTCATCTGGTGTACCGGCTTCCGGCCTGCCCTCCGGCCTATCCGCGGGCTCCTTGCGGGCACCTCCCCTACTGTCGACGGCCTCTTCTTGGTGGGATACGGCACCTGGACCGGGCCCGGCTCCGCGACCATTACTGGGGTAAGCCCCTTTGCTAGGCAGACCGCGCAAGCCGTTGCGAATATATGTGACTAAAGCTATAGGTTGCTCCCCACCCATTCGACTAAACTGCCTCCTCGCAGGTAGTACCAAACGATTAGGGAAAGCTGGTTTATTCATGTCCGCCTGGGATCTCTACGATGACCTCATCGATGCCATTCCCCGTGACATAGTGGTCTCCCGCGCCGCCCAAAACCCGCGGTGGACCCGCGTTTACACCGAAAGTCCTAGCTGCGGCGTGGCCATGACCATGTCAGCAACCTCCCGCCCCGCCCAGATGAGCGCTGAGTACTCCGGCGTTCCCTTACGTGCCATCGCACAGCTGGCCAAGAGTTGGAATTTCTCAGAAGCATCCTTCGGCATGGCTGCGCTCAATTCCTATTACGCCACGCCTTCCGTGGCCGATGAACATGGCTTTGCGCTTGCCGACGCCCCCTGGCCCCACATCTTCGATCCCTTCCGCGAAGCCGTCGCGGGTAAGAAGGTCGCCGTCATTGGCCACTTCCCTTTTGCGCCTAAGGCGCTCAACCAGGCGGCGGATTTTTATATGCTAGAGCGTTCGCTCAATGAGGGCGACTACCCCGATTCCGCCGCCGAGTACATACTGCCCGAGTGCGATTATGTCTTCATTACCGGCTCCGCCTTTGTTAATAAGACCGCTCCCCGCCTGCTGGAACTCTCCCGCGAGTCCTTCAATGTAATCTTGGGGCCCTCAACGCCCTTGGCCCCTATTCTCCTTCAGGACTACGGAGTATCACAGGTCACCGGCATAGTTCCCACCGACGCCGCCGGTATGTTTGAGTGCCTCGAAGAGGGAGATTCCCTCGATATGTTTAATTTCGGGCACCGCGTCAGCCTGGGTACTTAGACAATTACTCCGGCCACAATCGCAGCGGCGAGGGCACCCAAGCCCAATGCGGCCATCCAGCCGACAGCGCGGACGGCGCGCAGCTGCGCCTTTGCGCTCTTGCGGCTAACTAGGAACGCGCCCAAGGACGCTCCAAGGGTATTGAAAACCACATCGTCGACATCGCTAAAGCCCAGTGAGAATAGATATTGGGTAGTTTCGATGCCCAAGCTGAGCGCCATGGCTAGAAGGATGGTTCCGCCACGACCAAAGCGGACGTGGCGCGAATGTTGCCCCATCACTACCAAGCACGCGCCAAGTGGGAAAAAGAGCGCTATATTGCCCAAGGTATTGGTCCACGGTCCCCACCACGGATGAGGGTTATTAAAGCCGTTGAACATTTGCAGATCCAGGCTGCGGCGGGCATGTGCAGAGGCATCGAGCACGCCGGGAATATCAATAAACGGCTTGCCCACTGTAGCTACGGCAATAGCCACCATAACGACCACGCAGGCAACGCCAGCACTGCGCCGCAACGTGCGCTTGACAGGCGCGCCTTGCGCCCTTACCTGGTGCGAAGTGCGGGTGGATCCAGTGGTCGTCATCATAATGCCCAAGTTAACAAGCCTGTCTGAAAAATCCCCGGGAGATTCGCTGTCGAATCCCTGCATCACATTTAACGTACGATGGTGAGCATGAGCACGCTACTAGTAACTCGCAACGAAGATAAAAGCGTCACGACCTCCTTTGAAGAGGGAGAGTTCCTCGGCGAGGGTGACATTACCGTTGATGTTTCTTATTCTTCTCTGAATTACAAGGATGCCATGGCAATCGCGGGCGACCGCGGTGTCATGCGCACCAGTCCCCTTGTCCCGGGCATCGACGTGGTCGGCACCGTTTCCGAGTCCAGCGTAGAGCGCCTACCGGTTGGCACCTTGGTCGCCTCCTTCGGTGATGGCCTTGGCGAGTTCCGCCACGGCGGCTACACCCCGAAGCAGCGCGTTAACTCCCAGGCCACCGTCGCGCTCCCCGCAGACTTCACCGCAGAACAAGCGGCCGCCGTGGGAACCGCAGGTTACACTGCCGCCCTGTGCGTTAATTCTCTGCGCGGGCTTCCCGATGGTCCAGTTTTGGTCACCGGCGCCACCGGTGGCGTAGGCTCCATCGCTGTGAACCTCCTCTCCAATGCTGGCTACGAGGTCCACGCGATGACCGGCCGCCCAGATGACTACTCCCAGTACCTCCACGAGCTAGGCGCCCACACCATTGTGGATCGCGCCGAGTTCGCCGAGTCCGGAAAGCCCCTGCAGAAGGCAACCTACGCCGGCGCCGTCGACACCTCCGGCTCCCACGTCCTGGCCAATGTATTGGCCCGTACCGTATGGGGCGGCACCGTCGCCTCCACCGGTATGGCCGCCGGCCCAGACCTGCCCACCACCGTCTTGCCGTTCATTCTGCGCAACGTGCACCTCGCCGGCGTTAACTCTGTCGACGCCCCGCTCCACTACCGCCAGAACGCATGGCAGCTGCTCGCACGCAAGCTGGACCTGTCCATCCTCAAGTCCCTGACCAATACGATTCCGTTGTCGGACGTTGTCGAGGAATCCAAGTCCCTCCTCGAGGGCACCCACCACGGACGCACCGTTCTTAAGATTTCCTAGGCCACCCCTAGAGACTCTTGCACGGCACCCGCCTTCTTGGCGGGTGCTTTTTGTATACGCGTTTGTAGGCACGGTCACCGCGCGACGCGCTAGCTTTCCGACGTCCCCTCTTTAACTACCCCGCGTAGCAATGTGCGGGAAATCCTCCCCAAGGTTTGTAGGTCTTCATCACTAAGGGTGCCCACCACGATTTCCTCGACTGCGGCGGTATGTCGCGCGATCGCTGCGTTGAAAGCGCCACTTCCCCTTTCCGTCACAGTGACTTCAACTGCACGGGTTCCTAACTCCGGCGCCTCGCGCCTGGAAACCAATTTTCGGGACTCCATGCGCACTAACTGCCGATGCAACCGCGACTTCTCCCACCGAAGCTCCGCCGCCAATTCATGCGGGCGTGTGGAAATCTGGCGCCGACGATTCAGCACGGCCAAGACCGCGTAGTCTGCCTCGCTCAATCTAGAGCCACTCTGCAGCTGCCCAGAAAGCCGCGCGTGGAGCGCTTCCTGCATGGCAACAAAGTCCCCCCACGCCGCACTCTGCTCCACGCGCATCGCATTCCTCCTTTGGGTCTTGTTCTATCAACAGTCTATACTGCAGAGTTGATTTAGCAACTCATTTACTTTCAAGGAGTTGATACACCAACTCCCACTACTGCACAGAGATGTGGGTCTACGGGAACCACAATTTCGCAAACCTATACCTTTGCTACCAAAAGCACTTTTATATTCCTTTTGAAAACCTATCTGCTGAGACGCACCATTGTTTGAGTAGATATGTTCTTGACTTAGAAAGTAAATAGTGAAGTAAATACTCGCGGCAAAGATGCGAGTGCGAACGCAATGACCCCTCCGGCAGAGAGGACCGCAGCGTTTAGAATGGCAAGCATGGATAAGCTATTTAGCACGTGCGGTTTCGACGTCGCGGATATGGAAGAACTCATTGCGGAGCTGCCTACCGACCACGACATGTGGGAGGCGCCCGGATTTGATCGAGTGCTATTCCACGCCGATGCCTCCGGAATGGCAGTCACGGCTATGGAGTACGAAGGGGAGTGGGCCGCAGTTCCTTCCTACCGGGGTGGGGAAGAGGCACCGGGCACGATATATCGCGCAACGCCCTATATCGGCATTGTGGAAACTGGTGGTCTACAGTTCGCGGCGCTGGCGGATGCGCCCTTTGCCCTGCCGGCAGGCAACCCAGTCGGAGGAGAAAAGCTCCAGGGACAGGTGCGGCCGGCGGTTGTGGCTTTGAATTACCAGGTAGGGGAGCCGGAAGAGTTTTCCTTGAACTCGCCCGCTACCGAGCGCTTCTACCGGAACTTCAAGCCCAGCATGCTTAACCCGCAGGTAGAGGTAGCGGGGACTATCGGGGGCGTCGCCAAACACAGCAATGAGCTGGGCATGGGGGAGTTTTGGGTATGCGACCTCGACGGCCTGCCGCTCATTGTGAACGAGAAACTGGAGGTCGGCCAGGGAATCCGGGCACACGGCATAGCGCTGTGCGCCACGGAGTTTTGGGAGGAGTAACTACTTGACGACGAGGTTGACCATGCGGCCCGGAACGTAGATCTTCTTCACTACGTTCTTTCCACTAGTCAGTTCGGTGATCTTGGCATCGGCCAGAGCAACCTCGAAGACCGCCTCCTGGTCGGCATCGGCAGCTACGTTGATGCGGGCCTTTACCTTGCCGTTGATCTGTACCGGCAACTCGATCTCATCATCTACCAGGTACTTTTCCTCAAAAGTGGGGAAGGGCTGATAGGTGATGGTCTCGTCGTGGCCGAAGCGCTGCCACAGTTCTTCCGCGATATGCGGGGCGATGGGGGAGACCAATTGGGCGATTGGTTCGACGGCGGCGCGCGGTGCCTCGGTGCGATAGGTCTTGGTCAGGTAGTTGACGTACTCGATGAGCTTGGCCACCACGGTATTGAGCCGCAGGTTCTCATAATCATCGCGCACTCCCGCGATGGTGCGGTGCAGCTGCTTGAGATCATCCTCGCTCAACTTGGCGTCGGTAGTGGCCAGCTCTCCGGTGTCCTCATTGACGGCAAGGCGCCACAGGCGCTGCAGGAAGCGCTGGGAGCCGACGACGTCCTTGGTAGCCCACGGGCGGGAGGTGTCCAACGGACCCATGGACATTTCATACACACGCAGGGTATCGGCGCCAAAGTCGCGGCAGATATCGTCCGGAGCTACAGCATTCTTCAGGGACTTGCCCATCTTGCCGTATTCCTGATTGACCTCTTCTCCGTTGTAGTAGAACTTGCCGTCCTTTTCTTCTACCTCAGCAGCTGGCACGTACACGCCGCGGGAATCGGTGTAGGCATAGGCCTGGATATACCCCTGGTTGTACAGGCGACGGTAGGGCTCTTGAGAGCTGACAAATCCCAGGTCAAAGAGCACCTTATGCCAGAAGCGGGAGTAAAGCAGGTGCAATACGGCATGCTCGACACCGCCGACATAAAGGTCGACACCGCCCGGATCCTGTGGGCCATGCTGGTCTGGTCGCGGTCCCGTCCAATAACGCTCGTTTTCGATATCGCAGAATGCCTCATCGTTGCGGGGATCGATGTAGCGCAGTTGGTACCAGGAAGAACCTGCCCACTGCGGCATTACGTTGGTATCGCGGAAGTAGGTCTGCGGGCCGTCACCCAAGTCAAGTTCTACCTCGACCCAGTCGCGCACCTTAGCCAGCGGGGGTTGTGGTTCGGAATTCTTATCCTCTGGATCAAAAGAAACCGGCTTATAATCTTCTACTTCTGGAAGCTCCACTGGCAGCATGGATTCCGGCAGGGCATGGGCAAAACCGTCCTTGTCGTAGACGATGGGGAAGGGCTCGCCCCAGTAACGCTGGCGGGCGAAGAGCCAATCGCGCAGTTTGTACTGCACCTTTTCGCGGCCGGAGCCGTCCTTTTCCAGCCATTCGATGGCCGCGGCAATGGCCTCGGCCTTGTTCAGGCCGTTGAGGTCCAGGCCCTTGTCGTTGGAGGAATTAACCAGCGCGCCGTCTTCGGTCCAGGCTTCTTCCTCCACGTTGCCGCCAGAAACAACCTCCGTAATGGGCAGGCCGAAGGTCTTAGCAAACTCGTAGTCACGGGTATCGTGCGCTGGAACAGCCATGATGGCGCCAGTGCCGTAGCCGGTCAGCACATAGTCGGCGATAAAGATCGGGACCTTTTTGCCAGAGACCGGGTTGGTGGCATAGGTGCCAAGGAAGACACCGGTCTTTTCCTTGTTCTCCTGGCGCTCTAGGTCGGACTTGGCGGCAATATCGGTGCGGTAGGACTCCACGGCCTCCTTCGGATCATCGTGGCCATAGGTCCAACGCTCGTCTACGTCATCGTCATAAGGGATGGGGGAGAGGAGGGCGTCGACAAGCTCATGCTCTGGGGCCAGCACCACGTACTCGGCGCCGAAAAGCGTATCCGGTCGAGTGGTAAAGACCTCGATCTCATAGCCCTCAGCGGGGAAGGACACCTCCGCGCCGCGGGAACGGCCAATCCAGTTGCGCTGCATGGACTTGACCTTCTCCGGCCAATCCAAAAGTTCCAGATCATCGAGCAGACGGTCGGAGTAGGCGGTAATGCGCATCATCCACTGGGACAAGTTCTTGCGAAATACGGGGAAGTTGCCACGCTCGGACTTGCCCTCTGCGGTGACCTCCTCGTTTGCCAGCACGGTACCCAAGCCTGGGCACCAGTTCACCGTGGAATTAGACAGGTAGACCAAGCGGAATTCATCGATAGCCGCGGCCTTTTCCTCTTCGGTGAGGTCCTCGTAGTAGCGGCCGTCCTTGGTGGTGCGCTTATTGGCTTCTAGTTCCTTGATGAGCTCTGCAATCGGGCGCGCCTTCTGCTGATCCTCATCGAACCAAGAGTTATAAATCTGCAGGAAGATCCACTGCGTCCACTTGAAGAACTCCGGATCGGTTGATTCCACCGAGCGGCGCGGATCGTGACCCAAGCCCAACATACCCAGCTGGCGGCGCATATTTTCAATATTCGCCTCGGTGGTGGTGCGCGGGTGGGTACCGGTCTGGATGGCGTACTGCTCGGCCGGCAGGCCGAAGGCATCGTAGCCCAAGGTGTGCAGCACGTTCTTGCCCAGCATGCGGTTATAGCGGGCGTAAGTATCGGTGGCGATATATCCCAGTGGGTGTCCCACGTGTAGGCCCGCACCGGAGGGATAGGGGAACATATCCTGCACATTGAGCTTTTCCTTAGGCAGCTCGCCCGCATCGGTGGCGAGCTCGCCTACCGGGTTCGGGGCGTTGAAAGTGCCATTGTCTTTCCAGTACTGCTGCCAGGTCTTCTCGATCTGGTTCGCCAGCTCCGGGGTATAGCGGTACGAGGTGGAATCGCTCTGGGTAGTCATAATCACACAGTGTAATAGCCGCGTGCCGGTGCGGTGTAGTTCGCTGCGCATTCCGCGTCCTACTGGACACGCGCTCCCAAATTCTCCGCTGGACTCACCCCCGGCTTTCGGGTCATTTCCCCCGCTCGCAGCCGAAATGCAGATCTGCATGAAAATGATCTAGGCTGGGGTAAATGAGCCAGGAGAAGTTTCGCAGCCAGCTTTCATCTTTTGCAGACGCAGCGGTATTTCAGGGGATTCCGCACCTGCGCCTCTCCCCAGCTACCCACACTTTGGAGCTGTACCTACCAGCCTTAACCGCAGGTTATGAGCCAGAGGATCCCCAGTGGACCGTGTCCGCTCAGCTGCTCGATGACAGCGAGGACACTCGTAAGTTCTACTACGTGGAGGGCGAAGAGCCCGGGCTGTGGATCAGCATGCCCCACCCCTTTAGTCATCTGAGCGTCTCCTTTGAAGAGCACACCTTGGAATTCGCTGGCGTGGCCAATGGCGGCTTAGTGCTGGATTCCACCCATCGGCCGCTCGATACCACCACAGCGATACCTAAAGGCTCATATACCTGCATCGCCCCTGCTGGCACGGAATTCACCAAGGCTAAGGCCGGCGAGCCTCGCCCACACGGCGCCTGGGAGGGTTGGTCCATCTTCCCGCTAGAGGTGAGCCAGTCCTTCACGGTGGAGGCACCGCAACAAGAGCCCGCCACCATCAAGGTGTCTGGCAGCCCTGACTTTGCCTGGGATATGGCCGTCAAGTCGCTGCCCAATGCCCACGGGCTGGATGGCGAGCTGGTCTATACACAGTCACCTCGCGTCATCGCGAACACAGAGCTCAGCATGGAATTGACCTATGTCCCCATCGGTGGGGAAGAAGAGGCCGTGCTGGAGGATGAGCTACCGGAGGGCATCCACGAGGTGCTCCCGGCAGATGCCTTCGAAGATCCCTGGGTAGGTCGTTACCGCTTTAGCTTGTACAAAGATGAGGAACTGGTGGATATCCAGTACCTTAACTTCGCGGAAACACTGCATATGCGCGCCAAAAACGAGGGCCCGCGCGGCACTAACTTCCGCTTCATCGACGCCCTAGGCAATCTTTCACCGTTTAGCTATGCCTTGGCCTCTGCGCCGAGCAAGCCCATCCAGATGGAAAAGGGCCAGCGCGTCTTTGGTGAGGACGAGAGCGTACGCGAGGAGACCATCGGCAGCGAGGCCGGCTATGAGCTGACCTTCCAGGTGGAACCGGCGACGATTCGTACCCGGGTCAAGCGCACCGCGGCCGAACCAGTCGATTACCTCGATAAACAAGTCATCCTGGCAGACCAGCTCGACGCCGATGCGCTCTTTACCATCCACTCGCCGGAGCCACTGCCGCTAGCGAAGTTCGTGGTCATTGACAAAAACCAGAAGATTAGGGACCTTGTCACGGCCAATGGTTCTACGGAGGCGGCTACCAGCCTATCCGCGCCAAACCGGGCGCTGAAGTCTGCGCTGACGAAAAAGACCTCGCTGGAGCTTTATCTCTTGTGGTCCACGCTCTCCTATGAGGAGTACCTCGAGGGTCTGCCAGAAAAGGAGCGCGCAGCGCACCAAAAGCGCAGCTTTGACCGGCGCGTTATGGAATATGAAGCCACGGCGGCCAGCGACCTCATCTATGCCGCCATCGCCACCGTGCGCAAAGCTCCGTTGGTCTCCCGCGCCACCATCGAGGATGGCATCCTCGTCCCCGAGCAGCCACACGAGGAAGAGGTGGAGCTGCTGGCATGGGCTTGGCCGCTGGGCAATCCCGCAGGCGAGCCGCTGCCACTGGAGCCCACCGAGGAAGGCTTCGAGCTGCCCGAGGAGCTGCTGGACGCCGGCCACCTCATCGTGGACTTCCGCGAGGATGAGCCGGCCAGCGACTTGGCCGCGCCGCAGTACCCGCCGGCGAGCGCGCTCATCATCTTCCAGGATGGTGAAACCGCAAACACCGAGGGTATGTGGCCCACCTACGCGGCTATGCGCCGCCTAGCGCCCAAGGCCAAGGAAACTTTCGAGGCGATTATCAAGGACATTGAGGCCGATCCGCGTGCCAGCATGGATGCCCTCATGGCGGCGGATTTTGAGCCGGGTCAGCGCATGCGCGCTTTTGTCCGCACCGGCTTGGTCTCCCGCAATTTCCGCCGCGAGGAGCCGGCCGAAAAGCCTTCCTCACTGCTGGCCGCGCTTGCCGACGCCGCCCATGACTACATCGAAGCCCACGGCTCCGCCGCGCTCGCGCGCGTGCCGTCCACCGGCGTCGACGATGTCACCCGCCCAATGCTGCTGATGAGCGCCACGGGTGAGGCGCCCACACCATCGACGGCCAGCGATCAGCTCTGCGACGATGCTCACCGCATCACTGCACTGCGCGAATGCTTTGCCAACGACCTCGCGCTCACCCGCCTGGGTACCATCTCCAACCTGCGCAGCACCGCCATGCAGCTGCGGGTAACGCTGCAACAGCTAGGTGTGGATAAGTCCGTACTGCACACCTTGCTCGCGCTTGATGCCTTTGGTGATGGCAATTCGGAGCTCGGCGATTCCGCCTGGATGCCGTTTATCTCCTACGTCTTTGCTATCACGGCGCGCGGCGTGGCCAATGGCAAGCTGGCCGACCCCGCTTTCGCCGCTGCGCTTGACGGCGCCCTCCCGCAGCTAGCTGAAGCAGTCTCCCTCGCGCCGCAGCTGTTTTACCGCGATATTCTCACCGCGGAGGCGCTCACGCTCAGCTAGTGTGGCAGGCATGCAGGTCATTTCCACCAATGTCGCCGTCCGCCGGCCAGACCCGAGCGGGCGGCACGAGTTTTCGGGCATCGACAAGCAGCCGCAATCCTTCATCGATGTGGCCGCGCCCGGCCCCCATTATGGCGACGGTTCCGGCGTGCGCGGCGATATAATTGGTGACACCCAACATCATGGCGGCAATGATAAAGCCATCTACGCCTACGCCCGCGAAGAGTTGGACTACTGGCAATCCGAGCTTTCCCGCCCGCTGGCGTCTGGCTGCTTTGGTGAAAACCTCACCACCCAAGGCGTCGACCTGTCCGCTCTACTCATTAACCAACGCCTAAGAATCGGCACCGCTGTACTTGAGGTATCCGTTCCCCGCCAACCCTGTTCCACCTTTGCCGGCTGGCTAGGGGAGCGCGGGTGGCTCAAGCGTTGGACCGCCCGTGGCGATTGCGGTACTTATCTGCGCATTATTTCCCCCGGCCACATCCAACCCGGCGACAGCATCACAATGGATACGCCACCCAACCATGACATCACTATGCGCATCGCCTTTGCCGCCAAAATGGGCAACCGTACCCTTGCCCAGCGCGTTATCGAGGCCGGCTGCCTGCCCGCGCACCAGCACAACAATCTTCGCACCTAGCCCTATAACGTAAGCCCCCTGGGGCTAGTTTTCAGTCCCTACGCTACGCACCGCACCCTACATCCATATCCTCAAGCGACGATCCCCAGGTGCGCCTAAAGTAAAAGCACACCAGCCTCGATGGCTGGTGTGCTTTTAATGCTTCAGGCAAACAGGGGAGTAACTGTATTACTTACTCTCGTCAAAGTGTAGATGGTGCCCCTTGGCCTTGGGGAAGCGACCGTGCACAAAGAAGTAGTAGATGGCTGCGATGACTACGAGGGCCGCAAGGATGAGGTACATGGTGTCAAAGCCGGTTGCCCCAACAATGGGGCCTAGGCCGAACGGAGCCAGGCCAATGCCTAGGTCCATCAGGAGGAACATGGTGGAGATACCCGCGCCCATCTGTGCGGTGGGTACCGAGCGCACAGAGATGGCCTGGCAGGCGGGGCTGAGGGTGCCGAAACCCAGACCGGTGCAGGCGCCTGCAACCACCAGCATGACGTCGTTGGTGGGGAAGCCCATGAGGAGCAGAGCGATAATAAAGGCTGCAAGGCCGAGGTACATCACGGCGTTATCGCCCTTATGGTCTTGGATGCGGCCCAAAACAAAGCGCATGATAAGCATGGTTACCGCATAACCAATAAAGAACAGACCTGCGCCAGTCACAAGGTCTTCCTTGCGCGCATAAGCGTTGAGATAAGTAACCACACCGGAGTAGGCGATTCCGACCAACAACATAAACAGGCCGATGGGAACCACATTGGGGTGCACGGCATTGCGCAAAGTAAAGGCCGGCTTCTCGGCGGAAACCTCAGCTGGGTAGCGCAGCACCAAGGCCAGGACCAAAGACACGACATTAGCGCCTAGCGCTACAGCAAAGAGCGTGTTGTAGCCAATGTTATTAGCCAAGAAGAGGCCGAGTGCTGGGCCGAAGGCCGTTGCCAAGGTAGTACCGAGGGCGAAGTAGCCAGTACCCTCCGCGCGGCGCTCGTGCGGAATGACGGACTGTGCCACTGCCATAAGCGCGGTGGAGGTCAAAGCGTAACCCGTGCCGTGCAGGAAACGGACGATAATAAGAACGGCGACGTTCTGTGCAAAAAAATACGCCACAGCAACGACTGTGACGAAGACTAGGGAGGTCAGGGCGGCCTTCTTGTGGCCTACGCGGTCCACGAGCCAACCGGAGAATACGCGCATGCACGTCGCACCGAGAACAAAGGCGCTGGAGGCAAAACCACCCACGGTATCCGATGCCCCGAAGCTCTCTACTGCGTAGAGGGCCATGGTGGTCACGGACAGGTAGAAAACCAAAAACTGACAGAAATTAGCTACCCACGCGAGAACGAACGTGGGTGTAATCAGCTGCGGCTTATCCGCTGCAGATTCTGTAGACGTCATATACTCACTCCAAATAACAAAAAGAAAATTCCCTCTCCACGAGCAGGCCATGAGGCCACGCTGCGCAGTCGAAGGAAATACGAATTAAATTATACGGATAGGAACTATACGCCTCGCAAGCTTCAATGGTTAATCAAAAAGCCTTCTTGTTCTTTTTCGGCCTCGCTTTTTGCAGCCCAATGCAAACAATATTGACAGCTTGAGCAGGATAAATGCTTTGGTTCGGGAAGGCGGGCTCATTTTTAATGAATGTTTACATTATTAAGCCGCAGCCGGGCCCCGAAAGGGAGCCCGGCTGGCCTGTGTGTCTTTTCAGACGCTTGCGTTTCTAAACATTGGCATAAGGGTCACGGATGCCCAAGTATTGAACTGAGGTATATTCCTCAATACCTTCGGCGCCACCTTCGCGGCCCAAACCGGATTGCTTGACGCCGCCGAATGGGGCAGCGGCGTTGGAGATGACGCCGGCATTGAATCCCATCAGGCCAAATTCGAGACCATCGGCCACGCGCCACAGGCGGTCTGAGTTTTCCGTAAAAACATAGGACGCAAGACCATATTCCGTCTCGTTTGCTAACTCTAGGGCTTCCGCCTCCTCGCTGAAGGTAAAAATAGGTGCAACTGGACCGAAGATTTCCTCCTGGGCCACGCGGGTTTCACGTGAAACATTGCTCAAGATCGTGGGGGCATAAAAGTGACCCTCACCTTCGCCGCGCTTGCCACCGGTAACAACGGTGGCACCCTTTTCCACTGCATCATCCACTAAGGCGGCAATATTGTCGAGCGCCTTGGCCTCAATGAGGGGACCGCAGGTAACGCCTTCGTCCAGGCCATTGCCCACGACGAGCTTGTTAAACTCCGCCGCCAACTTTTGCGTAAACTCCTCCGCCACGGACTCGTGCACTAGGAAACGGTTGGCCGCGGTGCAGGCCTCACCAATATTGCGCATCTTCGCACCCATGGCCCCTGCTACGGCCTGATCGATATCCGCATCCTCAAAGACGATGAACGGAGCATTGCCGCCCAGCTCCATGGAGGTGCGCAGCACATTATCCGCGGCACCCTTCAGTAGAGTCTTGCCCACTGGGGTGGAGCCGGTGAAGGAAAGCTTGCGCAGGCGATCGTCGGCAAGCAAAGGCTCCGAAATGGCTGAGGCAGAGCTTCCGGAAACCACATTGAGCACGCCCTTGGGCAGGCCGGCATCGAGCATGGTTTGCGCAAAGTACTGCGTAGTCAGTGGGGTGAGCTTGGCCGGTTTCAGAACCATGGTGCAGCCTGCCGCAACAGCAGGCGCCACCTTGCGCGTGGCCATCGCGAGGGGAAAGTTCCATGGGGTAATTAGCAGGCATGGCCCGACCGGCTTGCGGCGTGTGACCATACGCAAAGTGCCCTCCGGAACGGGGGAGTAGCGGCCATAATCGCGCGTTGCCTCTTCGCTAAACCAGCGCAGGTACTCAGCACCATAGGTGACCTCACCTTGAGACTCGGCAAAAGGCTTTCCCATTTCAAGTGTCATCAACGTCGCGAACTCATCGGCGCGCTCGTGTACCAGCTCGAAGGCCCGGCGGAGGATATTCGCCCGCTCGCGCGGAGTGGTTCGTGCCCACTCATCTTGCACCGCACAAGCAGCATCTAGAGCGGCTACCGCATCAGCGGAATTAGCTGATTCGAGCGTGGCAATGGTCTCTCCGGTGGCGGGATTTTCCACCGTGAAAGTCTCGCCGGAAGATGCCTTTCGCCACTCGCCTCCAATCAAAAGTTGGGTAGGAACCTTTGCCACTACCTCATTAGGGCTCATAGTCATTTACATCACCTTTCTTCCCTTTGTTAATGCACCCAACAGTACCCCACTCGTTTCTTTAAAGTCCCGAATACGGATACTGCTGCGAGAAAGCCAGCTCGGGCTGCGAGAATATTTATCGGCAATATCTTCCGCGGTATAGAAATTTGGGTTAGAGTAGCTGCCATGAAGAACATGACTACTGCTTGGTGGTGGCGCGCGTAACCCGCGGGCCATCTTTCGCAACCCATTTTCAGGCTCGCATTCTGCGGGCCTTTTGGCGTTTTTTGTGCCTGTGCTCGTGGAAGCTTAATTTTCGTTTCCCATACCCACCCTCTCCGAAAGGGCACTGCAATGCCATACACCGCTACCCGCGACATACCCTACGACAGCGATGCGGCCGCCATTTTTGACACCCTCGCGAAACCACACGACTCCCTGTTGCTCGAAAGCGCAGACATCGAGACTAAGAAGAATCTCAACTGTCTCGCCATCCTCAAGGCAGCACTCAGAGTCACGTGCCATGGCCCCAGGGTGGAGGTGCGGGCCCTCACGAACGCGGGGGAGGTGCTCCTTCCTCCTCTCCGAGACCGGTTCCGCCACCGCCTAGTTTCACGTGAAACTACTACCGCTGTATTCGAATTCCCGCCTTCTGCCGAACCCGACGAGCGGCAGCGACTCCTTGCTGAATCAACCGTTGACATTCTGCGATTCTTCCAATTAGAGGCCACCTATTCCTCTCCGCTACTACCATTTCTAGGGGGCGGGTTCGCTTATGACTACCTGGCCACCTTCGAAGATCTCCCCGAGGTTAAACCGGGGCCGAATTCCTACCCAGACTATGAGTTTTTGGTGGCTCAAACGGTCCTGGAGGTAGACCACCTGCAGAGGACTGCGCGCCTAGAGGGCTGGGATATCGACGAAGACCACCTTAAAGCGGAACTTGATTCCCTAGCCACGCGGCCGGAGACCCCACGCCCCACGGCACCACAGAAAGACAAGATCCGTGCGGTGGCTGATGCGGATGACGCAACGTTTCGCGCAGACGTGGAAAAGCTACAACGCAATATCCACGCCGGCGATATCTACCAAGTAGTGCCCGCGCGTTCCTTCACGCTGGAATGCCCTAGCGCCCTCGCTGCCTACCGGACGTTGCGAGAAACTAACCCTTCGCCTTACATGTTTTACGTTCGCGGCGACGGCTATGAGCTATTTGGCGCGTCGCCAGAATCCAACCTCAGGTTCACGCCGGAAGATAGGGGAGTGCAGCTCTATCCCATCGCTGGCACTCGGCCGCGCGGGCTGCGCCCGGATGGGAGCATCAGCCATGAGCTTGATATCCGCAATGAATTAGAGATGCGTACTCACCACAAAGAGATTGCGGAACACACGATGCTGGTAGACCTAGCACGCAATGATCTCGCGCGCGTGGCCGTTCCTCGTAGCCGCCAGGTGGCAGAGCTATTGCAGGTGGACCGCTACTCCCGTGTAATGCACTTGGTCTCCCGCGTCACGGCAACGCTCCACTCAGATTTCGATGCGCTCGATGCCTATCGAGCCTGTATGAACATGGGCACCCTGACGGGTGCGCCCAAGCTTCGTGCCACCGAGCTGGTGCGGCGAACGGAAGGGACACGCCGCGGCTCCTACGGCGGGGCGGTGGGGTACCTGCGCGGCGATGGCGCCATGGATAATTGCATTGTCATCCGCACCGCCTACGTCCAAGACGGCACCGCAGTAGTGCAAGCCGGTGCCGGTGTTGTCAAAGATTCCGTCCCACAGGCCGAGGCCGATGAAACGGTGCATAAGGCCTACGCCGTGCTCAATGCCATTGCTGTAGCACATGGTGCGGACTTGGAGGTGCAGCGATGAGTTCGCCACACATTGTTCTTCTGGATAACCACGATTCTTTTGTCTATAACCTCGTCGATGCCCTAGCTGGGTTCGATACCACAGTTTTTCGTAATACCGTTGCGGTCGATGAGGTATTGGCGGCGCGGCCCGACATAATTGTGCTTTCTCCCGGACCCGGCCATCCACGGTCGGCCGGCTGCATGATGGAGCTTATCGACACCACCCTTGGCACCACACCCATCCTCGGCGTGTGCCTCGGCTTCCAAGCGCTTCTTGAATACCACGGTGGGGTAGTTGCGCCCTGCGGCCCGGTACACGGGAAATCCGTTCCGATGACTCTCACGCCAGCCGGGGTCCAGCATCCCGTATTCCAAGGGCTTGCCACCGATACCGAACCTGATCAACCAAACAGTCTCGGCACACAGATTCCAGTGGCACGCTACCATTCGCTCGGCTGTACGGATGTCCCGCACGAGATGCGCTGCCTAGCACACGCTTCCTCAGATATCGGCGAAGTAGTGATGGCCGCGGAGACGAAAGACGGTATGAGGCTAGGTCTGCAATTCCACCCAGAATCCGTCCTCACACCCACTGGCCCCATAATGCTCGAACGCTGCATTCACCAACTATCTACCCACACCACTATGGAGAAGGAAAACTAAAATGAGCCGAACACCACTGCGGACCTTTCAGGCCTATCTAAGCAATCCACAACCCACCATCGAAGAAGCCACGGAGGTATTTACCCCCTTGGCCGTGGGCGCCTACGACGATATCCATATCGCGGCATTGCTCGCTCATATCCGGGCCCGGGGCGAGACTTTCGCGGACGTTGCCGGTGCTGCCAAGGCTTTCCTGAAGGTGGGCTATCCCTTCCCGATCACCGGAAAAGGCCTTATGGATTCGGCCGGCACTGGTGGCGATGGCGCAAATACCATCAATATCACGACGGGGGCCTCGCTCGTCGCCGCTGCCGGGGGAGTGAAGATGATCAAGCACGGCAACCGCTCGGTCTCTTCCAAGTCCGGTTCTGCGGATGTTCTCGAGGCCCTCAATATTCCTCTCGACCTAGACGCCGCCCGAGCGGTCCGCCAATTTGAGGCCTCGAACTTTACGTTTCTTTTCGCCCCCGCCTACAACCCAGCCATCGCCCACGTCCAACCGGTGCGCAAGGCACTGGGCATCTCAACCATATTTAATACCCTCGGACCGCTCTTGTCCCCAGGACACCCATCACTCCAAATCATGGGCATTGCAAACCCAGATCAAGGCCAACTCATTGCAGAGGTCTTTCGAGAACTTGGCCGCGAGCGCGCCTTAGTCGTCCATGGAGCCGGCACGGATGAGATTGCCACTCATGGCACCACGCAGGCCTGGGAGCTCAGGAACGGCGACATTATCACCTACCAGCTCACCCCTGAAGAACTCGGTATCGAGCGCCATGAGCTGGTGGAGCTTGCTGGCGGGGATGGCGCTGCAAATGCCTTAGCCCTCCGCGCGATATTTGCCGGCCGAGGTAAGCCCGCACACGTGGACGCCATCGCTGCCACCGCAGGTGCCATGTTCTATCTCAACGAGACCACGGAGAGTATCGCGGCAGGAGTCTCTCACGCTAAGGACCTTATAAATAACGGAGCTGTCGAAAAGTGGCTCGATATTCACGAAAGCGCCAACTATGCAGTAGGGGAGGAAAACTAATGACGGTGAAGGAATTGCCAACCGTGCTCCAAGAGATCGTCGCCCAGCGCCGCACTCATCTGCCTGACATACGTGACAGGTTGGCCCACGTGGACCTCGCTAGCGTACCGCCTTCGGAGCGTTCGCTTGTCGAAGCCCTCGATGGCACCAATCGCTTCATCATGGAATGTAAGTCTGCATCGCCGTCCCTGGGGTTGATCCGCGCGGACTACCATCCGGGCGATATCGCTCGTATCTACTCACGCTATGCCTCTGCCATTTCGGTGCTGTGCGAGCCTGCACGCTTTGGCGGCGACTATGACCATCTGCAAACCGTCGCCCAATCTACCCATCTGCCGGTGCTGTGCAAAGACTTCATTGTTGATCCCATTCAGGTTTACGCCGCGCGACACTACGGAGCCGATGCCATCTTACTCATGATGTCCATCGTGGATGATGACACCTACGTTGAGCTCAAGGCGCTGGCTGATGAACTGGGGTTAGACGTCCTGACTGAAGTCATCACCGAGGAAGAAGTGGAACGAGCGCTGCAATTAGGTGGCGACATCATCGGTATCAATAACCGCAACCTCCACGATCTCAGCATCGACCTGGGACGAACCGAGCGCCTCGCTAGCCATATCCCAGAAGGAAAAACGATCGTCTCGGAATCCGGAATCCGCGACAATGCCACCGTCCGCCGGCTGGGCTCCCACGTGCACGCATTCCTTGTGGGCTCACAACTAAGCCGCCAAGAGGCTATCGATCGTGCCGCTCGCGATCTTGTCTACGGCACCAATAAAGTATGCGGGCTAAATTCTGCCTCCGCTGCGCAAGCGGCGCGTGCTGCAGGGGCCCGCTACGGAGGACTTATCTTCGTACGGGATTCGCCGCGCAGTGTTTCACGTGAAACCGCGCGTGACATCATCTCCGCAGAGCCGGGTCTGGACTACGTGGCCGTGACACGTTCTTCGGATATCGAAGAGCTACAGAGACTATGTGAGCTCCCCGGACTCAAGGCACTTCAGCTCCACACCCCATTCCAAGGAAGTAGGGAAGCGGAAAGAGAATTTCTACGCCAAGTACGCAGCGTCGCGGGCGGATTATCCGTCTGGCGTGCCGTCGATATGCTCAACCCCGATTTTGCAGCACTGGCAACTGACCTTGTCCCAGAAGTAGAAGCGCTAGTCCTGGACTCCGGAAGCGGCGGGTCAGGAAGCTCATTCGAGTGGAGCACTATCCCCCCTGAAGTTAAGGATAAATCCTTCCTCGCCGGTGGGCTCCGGTTGGACAACCTCGAAGAGGCACTGTCGATCGGCACGATGGGCCTCGATCTCAATTCGGGTCTAGAGTACGCACCCGGCCGCAAGGATTCCTCGCTTGTGTCCCAAGCCTTCCACATCATCCGACGCTATACACACCCATAGAAAGAACACGATCATGACCGTTTCACGTGAAACACTCCTTCCAGCATACTTTGGTGAATTCGGTGGACAGTTCGTCCCAGAATCCCTTATCCCCGCCCTCGACCAACTTGAGAAGGCTTTTGTAGAAGCACAGAATGACCCGTCCTTTCGCGAAGAGCTCAGCGGCCTTCTGCGTGACTACCTTGGCCGGCCCACGCCACTGACAGAGGCAAAAAATTTAGGCGGTAAGGCGAGGATCTTCCTCAAACGTGAGGACCTCGTACACGGTGGCGCGCACAAGACGAACCAAGTCCTTGGACAGGCCCTCCTCGCCAAACGTATGGGAAAGACGCGCATCATTGCAGAGACGGGAGCGGGCCAGCACGGCACCGCCACTGCACTGGCTTGCGCACTCTTAGGGCTCGAGTGTGTGGTCTATATGGGGGCAAAAGACGTCGCGCGGCAGCAGCCCAATGTCTTCCGTATGGAGCTAATGAACGCGAAAGTCGTAGCCGTTGATACCGGGTCCGGAACGCTTAAGGACGCGGTGAATGAAGCGCTCCGCGATTGGACCGCTACGTTCCATGAATCCCACTATCTCCTCGGCACTGCGGCTGGGCCACATCCTTTCCCGACTATCGTCCGGGAGTTCCATAAGGTCATTTCCGAAGAAGCTAAGCAGCAGATGCTTGAGCGCACTGGCGGCCTGCCGGATGTAGTCGTCGCCTGTGTCGGAGGCGGTTCCAATGCAATCGGGACGTTCGCAGAATTCATTGAGGACGAAGGGGTGGAACTCGTCGGTGCCGAACCCGGTGGCGAGGGACTGGACTCCGGCAAGCACGGTGCCACCATCAACAACGGGACCGTAGGAATACTCCACGGCGCACGCAGCTACCTCATGCGAAACGTAGACGGCCAAGTGGAAGAGTCATACTCCATTTCCGCCGGACTCGACTACCCGGGAGTTGGTCCACAGCATGCCTACCTTCACTCTAGCGGCCGAGCACAATACGTTGGCATTACAGACGCCGAGGCATTGGAAGCGTTCCAGCTGCTTTCCCAGCGGGAAGGGATCATTCCCGCCCTTGAGTCTTCCCATGCACTTGCTTATGCCTTGAAACGGAAGGACGAGGACATCACCATTGTGGTCTCTTTGTCTGGTCGCGGCGATAAAGATATCGACCATGTTCGCCGCACACTTGAGACCCACCCAGAATTTAAACTGCAGGAGAAGCACTAATGAGCAATCGATACGAGAACCTATTCCGATCACTGCGCGAAAGGGGAGAGGGCGCGTTCGTCCCCTTCCTCATGTTGGGCGATCCTACCCCGGAGGACACGCTGGACATTGTACGAACCGTTGTCGCGGCCGGTGCTGATGCACTAGAACTTGGCGTCCCATTTTCTGATCCCGTGGCCGATGGACCGACTATTCAGGCGTCTCACCTTAGGGCGCTAGCGGCTGGCGCCACCGTAGATTCCGCCCTACAACAGGTGCGGACGATTCGCTCAGAATTCCCTGAGCTTCCCATTGGCATGTTGATCTATGGCAACGTGGCTTTCACGCGCGGCTTTGAGCGCTTCTATTCCGAATTCGCTAAGGCAGGCGCGGATAGCATCTTGCTTCCCGACGTCCCCGTACGCGAAGGCGCTCCATTCATCGCTGCAGCAGAAAAGGCCGGCATAGATCCGATCTTCATCGCCCCGGCTCGTGCCACCGCGAGCACCCTCGAAGGCGTCGCTCACAGCTCGCGGGGTTATATCTATGCCATTTCGCGCGACGGCGTGACAGGTACCGAGAGAGAATCTAAAACCCTCGGGCTTGAAGAAGTCGTAGCAAACATCAAAAGATTCGATGGCCCGCCGGTACTGCTCGGCTTCGGCATTTCAGCACCCGAGCATGTGCGCGATGCCGTGGTAGCCGGAGCGGAGGGGGCTATTACTGGCTCGGCCATTACTAAGATCATCGACCGTCATGTTTCACGTGAAACCGCCACAGAGCGGACCCAAATCGAAGGGACCCCAAGCCGCACCCGCGTGGACCCCGCGCTGCACAAAGAACTCGCTGAGTTTGTCACCCGCATGAAGGCGGCGACCCGAAAATAATCCCACAACGCATTAAACCCCTCGTCAGCTCTCGACAGCTGAACGAGGGGTGTGGTTCTGGTGAGCCTCTACGCGGTTGCTTCTGCAGATTCCTCTTCGGAGGCGTCTTTCTTGTCGCCTGCAAATTTGTCTACGATCATCGCGATAGCACCGTCGCCGGTGACATTGGCGGCAGTGCCGACCGAGTCGATGGCGATGTAGGCGGCGATCATGAGTGCCACCATGCCATCATCAAAGCCCATCATGTCTGCCAGAAGGCCGGCCGCCACCATGACGGCACCACCCGGAACGCCCGGAGCCGCGATCATCATGATGCCTAACAAGAAGATGAAGCCAAGTCCGGTACCGGTACTAATATCAAGGTTTGCCATATACACGATCGCGAAGGCATAGAGCGTCAGCTTAATCATCGAACCGGACAAGTGAATGGTCGCGCACAGCGGGATAACAAAGCTTGCCACCGGCTTTGAAATGCCATTCTTAAGCGTAGACTCCAAGGACACCGGAATAGTCGCGGCAGAAGAGGAAGTTCCCAAAGCCGTGAAATAAGCTGGCAGCATATTGCGAAGCGCCTTGAAGGGATTCTTCCCGGTAATCGCACCAGCAATGATGTATTGCAAGACCAGGTAGACTAGGGTCATGACAACCGCCAAAATCAAAACCTTGGCAAAGGCCGAAAGTACCGATCCCAGATTGCCATTCATGCCCAATCCCAAGAACATGCCAAAGATATAGAAAGGCAAAATCGGCACAACAAAGCCCCAGATTACCTTGACTACGACGTTCTCCAATTCCTTGGTGACAGCGTACAAGGTATCGGACTTCACGGTAGTCATAGCTACACCGATGCAGAACGACAACAAGAGGGCAGTCATAACCTCAAAAGGCGGCGCCATCTCCACCTCGAAGTAGGGAGAGAGTGCACCCTCATCAATATCGGAGACATTAGTAATCAGATTCTGACCGCTAAGCATGGTGGGGTAGAGCCAGTGGGCAAGCACGTAGGCAAGAAGACCGGCGACAATAGTGGAGCCATAGGAAATCCCAGCTGTAACCCCCAGCCACTTACCAGCACCACGCCCGAGACCCGCGATGGACGGAGCGATCAGCGCGAAAATAAGGACCGGGATAAAGAAGTTGAGGAAGTTGCTAAATAGTCCATTGAAGGTGGCGAATACGCGACCAAACCATTCTGGAGCGAATCGGCTGACCACCACGCCAAGGATGATGGCGACGATAATGCGGAACAACAAAGATTCCGAGAGTTTCTTGAGATTCATATACTTACAATCAGATCGGGTGCTTCACCTCTAGGACTAGACGACCGAGGCGAAACAGCGCGGTGCGGAGGCCAAGGTCGATTCAATATCTATCAATCGACCTTAAATGCATACTACCTGAGCGCACACAGCGACAGAACACTCGGCCTAGGCGCAATTTTTATCTCAGCACTACAAGGTTAAACTGAATACATGATCGCAGTGGGAATCATCTTTTTAATCCTCGCCGTCTTCCTCATCATTGTGGGTACCATGGCCTCAACCAAGCGCCTACCCGGAAATAACTACATTGGCTTGCGACTGCAAGAGATCCGCAAGTCCCGCGAAGCATGGGATAACGCCCATCGCATCGCTGGTCCATTCTGGATCCTCAGCGGCGTCTGCCTAGTTTTCGGTGGAATCGTCGCGCTTAGCGCTGAGGGCTGGATGTGGCTCCTTCCGGCTCTTACCTTTGTGGCGGCAGTTCTCGCCCTATCTGTAGGTTCCAACCTCGGCTCGCGTGCCGCGTTCCTCTACGAACAGGCACACTCTAGTGAAGAAGGTTGTGGGGATTCCTGCAATTGTGGCACCGATGGTTGCGGTGGGGAAGAGGCCGCCGCGACTTCTGCACCCCAGGTCGATGTCGATGCACTCCGTCACGCCGCTCGAGAATCTGACAGATAGCAGCGCCTGCTGCACAACCGCCCCCTCTGGATAAGAATTACGCCTCATCCAGAGGGGGAATTTTGTAGCTATTTCCTCTCGCTTGAATAGCTCATTGGATGTTTCCCGACAGTCACAGTGACGTTATAGGTCAGGCTCGTTACATCTTCTTGTTCCGTCACTTACGATATCCCGTCACTCTTTCAATATATTGGTCCATTCAACGCTAGGCTACGTTAATAATTGACTTACCGTACTGTTCGCCTTATTGCCAATAACGATGGAGATTGCGTAAAGCTTCTGGGGAACCCAGAAAGTAAAGAGCATCAGAGACCTCCGCTAGGCAAGATGATACATATGAAGAAAAGCACGGCCCTCGCAGCCATCGCCGCTTCGACCTTTGCCATTGGCGCTTATAACGAGCAAGGCCACAAAGAGCCGACATCCACACCGGTAGCGGAGGGGCAGCAGTCGGCCCATAGCATCGTTGATGATTTAGGCATTGAATCTGGCACCTATGAACTCACTCCTACGCCCACTGGCTCCCCTGAAACATGGGAGGGATATCTGGCTAGTTAACTCCTGTGTTTCACGTGAAACTCTAAATTCGATCAGCTACTCGGCTAAGTCACAATGCACCATCATCACCGACTAGACTAGAGGCATGAATAAGTGCTCTCGCCGAATCTTCTTGCTCGGTACCGCTACCACTTTCGCAGGTGCCTACTTGGCAGCCTGTGGCTCTTCTCCGTCCGCGGAAATCGCAGCTACGGAAATTCCGGTCGGATCCGCAAAGATTGTAGATGGCGTCATTTTTACTCAGCCGAAAGAAGGTGAGTTCAAGGCCTATTCCCAGACCTGTCCGCACCAGCACAATCCGATCACCAAGATCGATGGCATGACGGCCACCTGCACCGCACATAACACCTCCTACGACCTCAGCGATGGAAGCGTAATATCCGGACCGGGCCTCGACCCCTTGGAAGGATACGAAGTTAAGCAAGACGGCTCTAATGTCACTACAGCCTAGGCTGCATTCCTCCTTCTGTGGTTTCACGTGAAACCACAGAGGGCATATTTTTTGGCCCGAGTATTTCCCGGGTAGAAGGAGGGGCAGGGTTTAAACTTTTAGAATGCTGCAGAGTTTAAAGAAGCCCGACCCCCTCATAGCGCTCATCGTCTTGGCGGTCATCCTTGCGGTCATTGCACCAGCCCGTGGGGATTTTTCCGAGATATTCGGCCAGCTAACCAACGTTGCGATCGCTTTCCTCTTCTTTTTGTACGGCGCTAGGCTCTCCACTCAAGAGGCCCTCAATGGGCTTAAGCATTGGCGCCTACACCTAACGATCCTGGCTTTCACTTTTGTGGTCTACCCGCTCATAGGTATAGCGCTACGACCGCTTACCGCATTCATTTCGCACGATATGTACCTGGGGATCTTGTTTCTCACGCTGGTACCGTCCACCGTGCAATCTTCGGTTGCTTTCACTTCCATCGCGAAGGGAAACGTCGCCGGCGCAATCGTGTCAGCATCTACCTCTAACTTGGTTGGAGTATTGATTACCCCTGCGCTCATCATGCTCCTGATGGGAACCGGGGGAGGGGTGCACATCGACACTTCCGTATTTGGAGAAATCGCACTCTTGCTGCTGGCTCCCTTTATCCTGGGTCAGTTGACTCGGCGTTGGGTTGGAAAATTCGCCCAAAGCAAGGCCACCAAAGTAGTAGACCGCGGCTCCATTGCCATGGTGGTGTATTCTGCCTTTTCCAAAGGCGTGGTAGACGGAATTTGGTCCTCCATCTCCATATGGGAGTTGGCCTTCCTTGTCGCATTCGCAGCGATCTTGGTTGCTTTCATGCTGTGGCTCACCAAGAAGGTGAGTGAAAAATTGGGATTCAAGCGCGCCGATACAGTCGCAATCGAGTTCTGTGGATCGAAGAAGTCACTAGCCACGGGACTACCCATGGCCTCGGTTATCTTTGCTTCTGGGGGAACGTCTCTTGGTCTACTGATCCTGCCGTTGATGATTTACCACCAGGTCCAGTTAATGATGTGTTCGTGGCTGGCATCCCGCTACGCCCAGCGTGCCACCACATAGCTACACTTAGGTCCTATGGCAAATTACCTATACGTACGAACTGAACTAACCGCGCCCGGCGTAGGCTCGGCCATCCATATGGCGGAAATGGAAGAGCAAGATGCGCGCAGCTGTCGAATGGTCCGCATGATCGCCCTGGATCCCTCAGATGCCATAGTTGGTGTGGCTACCCCGACCAGTTCCACGGGAAACGTAGATCAGCCGCAAGAGGTTGTCCCGCACCCGGATACCTACGATGAGTTTCCAGACATTAGCGCCCAATACGTGGACCAATCTCATTTCGACGCCCTATGGTCCGAAGCTACCGCCAAGTTCGGCCTTTAGGGTTCAAACATGGTGCCTACAAGACAACGTTAACGAGGAGCATATAAAAGGCGGTTCCGCCGAAGATGGACAGCGCTGATTCACGCTTCCACAGGTGGAGCAGGAAGGTTACCACCACGCCGAGGAGAGCCGCCCAGATGCCCCCAGGGGCACCAGCCTGCCCGTGGACGGTATAAACCACCAAAATGGTCATCACACCTACCGGCATCATCATGCCCAGCAATGAAAAGAACTGGCTATCCTTCATCCATTTCACAAAGGAAAAGGGAAGCTGGCGCAGCACAACGGTAATAAGGCCGACGGGGACCAACACTGCAGCGATGGAAGCAAGCGTAACTCCAGCGGGCATTAGCGTTCCTCCCGGAATCTCGTAGACTCGCCGCGTCTACGCAAGCCAATAGCGGCATCGATGCGGGGAGATGCGTAGCGGATAATAAGCAGAATGAAGTAGGCACTCAGCGCCACCATGAGCAGTTGTCCTGGGGCGAAGGCTGCAGCAAGGATTCCCACCACCACAGCACTTAACGGCAATGAAAAGTCCTGGTTACTGCGGAAGGAATCCATTGCCAGCACGACAAAAAGGGCAACCAGAGCGAATTCCATTCCCTGCACGGAAGAGGGAATCACTCGGCCGGCGAGGGCACCGACGATGCCGCCGCCTACCCACAAGACCTGACAAAAGATTTGGATAGTGAGTATTCGGTTCCCACTCGGGCGCTCCTCGGCGGGGAGGGAGGAGACGATGGCATAGGTTTCGTCGGTAAGCGCATATGTGGAATAAGCCCGGCCCACCCGTGAATGAATGCGGTGCCGGGGAAAGGTGAGGCCATAGAGAATATGGCGGAAGTTCACCATGAATCCGGTAACCAACGAAGCAAAGGCGGAAGCCCCACCGGTAACCATGGAAATGGCCAAGAATTCCATAGAGCCGGCGTAGATGACGAGGGAGAAAATCGGCGTCCACCACCAGCTGAAACCGGATTGGACCATGAGTAAGCCGAAGGCTAGGCCGAGGGGAATAAGGCCGATCGCGGCGGCCTAGGTATCTCTTAATCCTTGAGAAATATCCGCGCGCATGCGGGCTAGTCTAGCCCATTGCCTGCAGCGCGATAGGAATTAATTATCTTCCACGTTGACTGGATATGTGGAATAGAGCGGCAGCGGCATGGGTTGACGTTTCATAACATCGGCCCAGAGATCGGCCGGGCCTGGAGTAATAACGTCTTGGGCAAGGGCAGGGGAGACGAACCATTCGCCGGCCTCGATTTCCTCCTCCAGCTGGCCCGGGCCCCATTCGGCATAGCCGGCAAACATGCGCATGCCCGAAACTAGTGGCTCGATCTCTTCTGGGTCCGCGCGCAGATCCACATGTGCCAGGCGCGGTGCGAGGCGGGTGAGCCGATCTTGTTTGTCCACATCGACGCCCTGTTTAGTCTGCGCGAGCCCAACAACGGATTGTTGATTGAGCGGACCGCCGATATACAGCGCCTGCGGTTTAGCCACCACGGGAAGCCATTCCGGCAGCACATTGAAAATAGCTACCTCGGAGCGCTTGGTCAGATCCACGCCAAAGGTCATCATGTCATTGTGCTCAATGACGAGGATGACGGAGCGGGCGAATTCCGGCGAAAGCATGCCCGGAGCAGCGATGAGAAGCTGGCCGGGGGCAGGGTCGTTGCGCTCGAGGGCGTTGAATAGTCTATCGGCAAACATCACTGTTTAGAATCCCACCACTCGCGCAACTTCGCAATCGCTTCCTCGCGCTCGAGGGGGCCGTGCTCTAGGCGCAGCTCCTTCAGATAGGACCACGCCTGGCCTACCTCTGGGCCGGGCTGAAGGCCGAGGATTTGCATGATCTCGTTGCCGTCAAGGTCCGGTCGCACGCGAGCCAGGTCCTCCTTGCGGCCGATCTCTTCGATGCGCTCCTCAAGCTGATCATAGGTGCGCTGGAGTCGGCGGGCCTTTTTAGCATTGCGGGTGGTGCAATCGGCGCGCACCAGCTTATGCAGCCGGGGAAGGAGATCACCGGCGTCGGTGACATAGCGTCGCACGGCAGAATCGGTCCACTGATTTTCCCCGAACCCGTGGAAGCGCATGTGCAGGTACACCAGCTGGCCGATGGCCTCCGTGGTGGCCTTGGGGTACTTCAACTTACGCAGGCGCTTGCGGGCAAGCTTGGCGCCCACCACCTCGTGGTGGTGAAAGGACACCTTGCCATCGGTGTTGTCAAAGGTATCCGGTTTGCCAATATCGTGTAGAAGCGCCGCCCAGCGCAGGACAAGGTCTGGGCCATCTTCTTCTTGGTCCATGGCCTGACGTAGCACCTTCAGCGAGTGAGCATAAACGTCCTTGTGCTGCGCGTGTTCGTCCGCGGTCATGCGCAATGCCGGGATTTCCGGAAAGATATAGTCCGCGATTCCGGTGGAAACCAGCAGGTCAATGCCGTCCCACGGTGCCGTGCCGCAGATAAGCTTATCCAGCTCCACCTGTACGCGCTCTACGGTGATGCGCTGGATCTCGCCGGCCATATCCCGCATGGCATCTACCACCCGATCGGCCACGCGAAATTCCAGCTGGGACGCAAAACGCGCCGCCCGCAGCATGCGGAGCGGATCATCGTGGAAGGAGATTTCCGGCTTGTCCGGGGTATCGAGCACCCGGTCGGCCACATCCTGGAGGCCGTGGAGGGGATCGTGGAAGGTAAAAGAGGCGTCGGCAAGCAGCTCGATGGCCATCGCATTGACCTTAAAGTCACGCCGCACTAGGTCACCTTCCAAGGTGTCACCATAGACCACCTCAGGGTTGCGGGACTGGCCATCATAAGAATCGGAACGGAAGGTGGTGATCTCAATCTGCTGGCCCTTATAGGCCGCGGAGACGGTACCGAAGTCGATGCCGGTATCCCACACGGTCTCAGCCCACTCATCCAAGATCTCTTTCACCACGTCCGGGCGGGCCGGAGTGGTAAAGTCCAGGTCATTTCCCAAGCGGCCCAAAAGCGCATCGCGCACAGAGCCGCCTACGAGGTAGAGCGAGTAGCCACGGGCGGCAAATTTCTCCACCAAACCGCCCAGCAGGTCGCTGAGGGAGGAGACGGTGGATTCCGCGCGGGCAAGAACGCCAATTAGCTGAGTGTCCTGAAAATTCACGGGTGAGAGTCTACTACGATTGGCAGGGATGACTAACCAAGAACAGGGCCCCTCTAAGGGAGGCGGCCGCAACCGTAACCGGTCCCGGCGCAGGCGGCGCCGCCGGCCGGATAATCGCGCGCGCCGCAGCACTCAGCAGCGCAGGCCCTACCGCGGTGGCAATGGCCAATCCACGGCCATGGAAACCCGCGATGAAACCTCCGCCGGCGGCCTTGTTGTCTCTGGTTTGGCGGAGTGTGTCGATGGCACTGGCCAGGTAGATCTTTCCCGGCTTTATGTGGCGCTCATCGGCCGCCTCGACCGTCGCGGACGCCTGCTGTGGTCCATGCCTAAAGGCCACGTAGAAAATGGCGAGGCCAAGGAAGTCACCGCAGAGCGCGAGGTATGGGAGGAAACCGGCATTTCCGGTGAGGTTTTTGCAGACCTCGGCATGATTGATTATTGGTTCGTCTCTGATGGGGTGCGTATCCATAAGACAGTGCATCATCACTTGCTGCGCTTTGTAGACGGCATCATGAACGATGAGGATCCGGAGGTCACCGAGGTCTCATGGATTCCCGTCTCTGAACTCATCGAGCATTTGGCCTACGCCGACGAGCGCAAATTGGCGCGCATCGCGCATGATCTCCTTCCCGATCTCGCACGAAAGGAAGCCGCCGCGGGGAAAGTGACCCCACGGTAATGCGCCAACGCCTGAAGTCTTGGGCCGCCGTGGGCGGCTGCCTGGCGGTAGCGGGGTGGGGATTGTGCCTGCCGCTGCCAGAGGCCGCCGCGCAGATGGATTCGGCTGCGGGAAAACAGCAGGATATCCAGGCATGGTTGGGCGCGCGCGGACCAGAGCGGGCCACTCTCGATCTCATCGCGGCCGAACCCTTCACCGTGGGCAAGGAACTGAAACTTACCTTCCAGGTACACAATCCCACCGATGAGGCCATGGAAGACCTCCAGTTGACCAGCCGCCGTGGCGATGCCGTGGAGAGTACTGCACAGGCCCGCACGCAGCTGGCCACCGGCGAATTCCCGTATTACGGCCCCAGCACCACCACCGAGCCCCTGCAACCGGGCGAAACCCGAGAGGTTACCTTCCAGGTTCCCACCTCCTTACACGGCGAGCAGACCCTAGCCATCGAAGACGCCGGCGCCTATCCGCTGCTTTTTACCCTCACCGGCACTGTCGGCGGCGAAGCGGTCAGCTTTGCGGAAGAACGCCTAATAGGCCAGGTGCAGGGAAAGAAGCAGGCGCTTGGCGATGCCCCCTCGGAGCCCAAACCCCACGACCTCACCGTGG
Organism: Corynebacterium sp. LaCa117; assembly: GCF_046717765.1. Classification (NCBI taxonomy): domain Bacteria; kingdom Bacillati; phylum Actinomycetota; class Actinomycetes; order Mycobacteriales; family Corynebacteriaceae; genus Corynebacterium; species Corynebacterium sp. LaCa117. The sequence goes on from NZ_CP177102.1 coordinate 2,581,257, forward strand.
TCTATCCCATCAGTGCCGATATCGACTCGGTACCAGGCGGCGCTGGGGGAGAAGACCTTATTCTCGCCTCCGATGAGCTAGCCACCGAGCTGGCTGAGGGCGGCCGGCTCGATCGCTTGGTGAGCACCTATGCGGACCACGATCTGCGCGGGGCAGGCTGCGTAGCCATCGATCCCGCACTCTTGGACACGGTCAACCGCATGGCGGAGGGCTATAAGGTGGGTTCTGCCCGCCCGGCTCAGGCGGAGCGTCCTAAGCGCCTGCGTGATTCGTGGTTCAATAACAACGACGATGTGCACCTCGAACCCGGCACTGGCAAAGAGGATGCCGCCCGCTGGCTCAAGCGCCTGCGTGAACTCGATTGCTTTATGTCTATGCCGTGGGCAAACGCTAATGCCTCATCCGTGGCCAAGGCGAATAATCCCTTCCTTACTTACGAGGGGCTGCAGCGCGGCAACCACACCATCGAGCGAATCCTCGGCACTAAGCCAGCCACCTCTGTCCTCGCGGTTGGCTCCGGCTATGTGGATCAACAACTGCCCCTCCCCGCACTGGTGGCTGATAATACTTCGTGGCCTGGCCGCGCCGTTACTTTCGACGCCTCCCTGGGCGCCCTTTTAGCCCAAACCGGCTCCAAGCCACAGACGGTGGGCTATTCCAACCCGGAGCTACGCTACGATTACTCGCTCGATTCCGAACTTTCCCGCGCCATCACCGGCGGCGCCGCGTTGAGTTTGGCCGCTAGCGATGACACTGTGGCGCGTTTGCCCAATTACTTGGATCCCAGCGCCGCCGAATACGCGCTTGACTCCGCCGAAGCGCTCATCGATTCCGGCCAGTCCCATGCGCGTACCGTCGGCAGCCTCAAGCAGGAAACCGCCGTTCCGGGGTCACTGCCTGGCAGCCCCTTTAGTGATCCCGCCGCCTTCGCCGAATCCGATATCGTCCGCGTGGAGCAGCAGGCCCGCTATACCGATGAGCTGATGAATATCATGGTCGATGATCCAGACATCGCACTGACTCCCTATGAATTCGTCCTGCCTTTGCGCCGGGATTTGCTGGCCGCGCTCTCGCTGACCAACCGCGATAGCTTGGGCAGCAATGCTGAAGCGCGACGAAGGTTCACCCGCACGATGGATGTGCATTCGAATACTTTGCGCGATCTGCGATCTTCTGTGGCGCTTATCCCACCGGGCAATGTTTATACTCGCGTATCCGAGTCATCGCCGCTGCTCATCGTGGCAGAAAATGGGCTTCCGCTACCGGTAGAGGCCAAGCTGCAATACGATGCCCCCGATGGCGCGCGCCTCAACACGCCCAAGAGTGTCCGTATTCCGGCCAAGGGCTCTATTACTGTATCCATGACCGCCGATATGCCTAAGGACGTCGATCGCACAGACATTGGCCTGTGGCTTGCCACCCCAGAAAAGCAAACCATCTCGGAGCCGATCAGTATCGCTGTGCAAACGCGTGCCGGTATCGTAAGCGTGTATGGCGTCGGCATAGCCGGCGCTCTTGCGCTGGTCCTCGCCACTCTCTTCCGGCTAGGCCGCCATCGGCGCAAAAAATCACAAAGGCTTAAAAAGTAAGTTGAAGTTGTATCCTCTATGACTGATAAAACTGGCCGCGAGGCCGAACACGTGGAGAAGTCACCTGCGGGTGTAGTTGACCCGAAGGATGCCGCCGTGCCGGCAGAGCACCCCGCCCCAGCGGGTGCCCGCGGCCGCATCGTCCGCGCTTCTCCTCCCGCTCCGGTGCCAGAAAAGCGCCCCACGCCCGCGGTGCAGGACACCACCGTTCCTCCCAAGAAGGACAAGTCCGCGCTCACCGGACGCAACGCGGAAAACGAATCATCCAATCAGGACGTCATCCGCGCGACGGGCACGATGGCCATCGCGACGCTGTTATCCCGCGTCACCGGCTTCCTGCGCCAGATGCTCATCGGCGCCACTCTCGGCGCCACGGTGGGCACCGCGTTTAGTAGCGCCAACCAGATCCCCAACCTCGTCACCGAGATCGTATTGGGTGCCGTGCTGACCTCTCTGGTCGTGCCCGTCCTCGTACGCGCCGAAAAAGAAGACACGGACCGCGGCGAGACCTTTGTCCGGCGGCTATTTACCCTAGCCTTTTCCATCCTGGGCATAGTCACCATCGCCTCCGTGGTGCTCGCACCCTTCTTAACGAGGATGATGCTGCCGGAAGATTCCAAGGCCAATGCCGTGCAGGCAACCTCCTTGGCCTTCTTATTGCTGCCGCAGATCCTCTTCTACGGCCTCTTCGCCCTCTTCCAGGCCGTTCTTAATACTAAGAATATCTTTGGTCCAGGTGCGTGGGCACCGGTAGTCAATAACGTCATCTCCATTAGCGTGCTGCTGGCTTATCGCTTCCTGCCCGGCCAGCTCGACCCGCACGAGCCCACTCCGGTGGCCGATCCTCACGTCATGCTATTGGGCTTGGGCACCACCACGGCGGTGATGGTGCAATGCCTCATCTTGTTGCCGTACCTCAAAAAGGCCGGCATTAACCTGCGCCCCAAGTGGGGCTTGGATGCCCGCATCAAGCAATTCGGTGGCATGGCTCTGGCCATCATTACCTATGTGGCTATCTCCCAGCTGGGCTATGTGATCACCTCCCGCGTAGCCGCCTATGCGGATGCCGGCGCCCCGCTGGTCTATCAGAATGCCTGGCTCATGCTGCAGGTGCCCTATGGCGTAATCGGCGTGACGCTGCTGACGGCCATCATGCCGCGCCTGTCCCGCAACGCCGCCGACGGCGATGTTGATGCCGTAGTCCGCGATCTGACCTTGGGCTCAAAGCTGACCTTCATCGCGCTTATCCCCATCGTCATTTTCATGACCGGCTTTGGTGTACCAATCGCCCGGGCCCTCTTCCAATACGGTGCCTACGGCGCCGAGAGCGCCGAGCAGCTCGGCCTGACCATCAGCTTCTCCGCCTTCACACTCATCCCGTATGCCTTGGTGCTACTGCACCTGCGCGTGTTCTATGCCCGCGAGGAAGCCTGGACGCCGACCTTCATAATCGCCGGCATCACACTGACCAAGATCGTCCTTACGCTTTTGGCCCCGTTGATGACGTCCAACCCGGACCGCGTGGTGATTTTGCTCGGTACGGCCAATGGCTTTGGCTTCGTCTCCGGTGCGGTCATCGGTGGCTTCTTGCTCAAGCGCAAGCTCGGCAGCCTCGGCGGCAAAGCCGTCACGCAGACCGTGCTGTGGGCTTCTGGTGCCGGTCTCGTAGGCTTGGTTGTCTCCTGGGTGCTGTACTGGGGCGTGAATTTCCTCCTGCCAGAGAATTTGCCCTCCATCGTCTCGCTGATCAAGGTCGCGGTGCTTGGAGTCATCTTCCTCATCGCCACCGGCCTGGTGCTCTCTAAGTCCTCCTTGCCGGAGGTCCAGAACCTGGCCCGCGCCTTGCAGCGCATCCCGGGCATGTCCCGCTTCATCAAGGTCGATTCCTCCAAGGCTATCGAGCTGGAGGAGCCCGACGTGCCGGAAATCCGGCCGGTATTCACCCAGGACGCCTTCAATGCCACCCTGGTACCGCCACCAATGTCCGCCGGTATCGTCCGCGGCCCACGCCTCGTGCCGGGCGCCCCGGTATCGGATGGTCGCTTCCGCTTGCTCCAAGATCACGGTGCGGTCACCGGTGCACAGTTCTGGCAAGCACGCGAGCAGTCCACCGGCCGCCTAGTCGCGTTGACGTTCGTCGATACCAATAGCCTGGCGCCGATTGCGCCATCGACTCCGGGAGTTGCCGCCCGCCGCTCCGCTGAGATTTCGCGCAATACCCGCCGCCTTGCCGAGCTGGAGCTCGATACCGTGGCAGATAATATCCAAGTCCTGTCCTACCGCACGGGCTGCCTGGTGGTGGCGGATTGGTTCGAGGGCACCTCCCTCAAGCAGGTGGCTGAGGCCGATAACCTCGACCCCCATTCTGTGGCTCGTGCTACTGCGCCGCTATTTGCTGACGCCGCCGCTGCCCACGATGCCGGCCTCATCCTCGGCGTGGAACACCGCGACCGCTTCCGCGTCTCTACCGACGGTGTAGTCAAGGTGGCCTTCCCCGCCGTACTGGATGGCACCTCTGCCGCTACTGACCGCGAGGCTCTAAGCTCCGCTCTGGAGTTACTCGTGGAGTCCACGGAGCCTTCGCCGAAGAAGCTGCGCGATATTTCTGAAGATGCCAACCTCTCGGCCGACGAGGCCGCCCAGCGCGTCGAGGACGCGCACTTTGCCCTCGATAGTGCTGATGAGGACAGCCGCGAGGAAAAGATGGAACAGCTGCAGGAGGCAAAGGCGCTGACCTTGGCCGGCATCGCTCAGCGCCTGCACGACTTCGCACCGGAGGAACCGGAGGAAGCACCCGAGGCCTTGCCGGTAAAGCCAGAAGAAGAACCGGCCCAAGAGGATGACCCGGCCCAAGAGCCTGGCTTCGGCGGCCGCGGTTATTCCGGTTCCGGCGTCATCGTTATCGGTATCTTCGCCACCATCTTCGTCGTGGCAATGGCCGCGCTCACCACCTGGATCATGTCCTTGCTCAGCAATGTGGAGGCGCCTAACCCGGTCAGCGAAACCATCCACGGCAGCACGGACATTCCGGATACCCCGCCGGTGCGTCTCCAGCCTTCCTCTGCGATTACCGTCCCTGATAACAAGGACGACGCTGCGCTTATCGACGGCAAAACGGCCACCACCTGGTCCACCGAAGAGGAGGACACCGGCATCCTCGTCACTGTGGATTCGCCAACGCACTTCGCAGTCTTGCCGGTGGTGCAATCCAATTCGACTGGGGCGAAATATGCCGTCTATGGCGTTAATCGTGACCGCTTCAACCCAGAAAACCCACAGGCCGGCTCTCTGTACCAACTGGCAAGAGGCAAGTTCAAAAACGGCAAGGAAGACATCGAGCTGGAGAAAACCCCCGAGCAATTCGACGGGCTGCTGCTCATGATCACCGAGCTACCCAAGTCCAATAAGGCAACCATCGCAGACATTGGGCTCGTTGGACAGCCCTAGGCACAACCCACACGGCCGAATCGAGGACACGACCCTCGATTCGGCCTTCTTTTTTAAGCTTTTCCGCATTCACACTTCTTTGACCTGCATGTTCAAAAATTATTTACTTCACATGTTGACTATTTAGAAGTGGTACGTACACTGTGGAATGTAACGCAAACAACAACCTTAGGAGTATTCATCATGTCCCTCGCAGCAGGTACCTACGCACTAGACCCAGCCCACACCGTTATCGGATTCGTCGCCAAGCACGCAATGGTTACCAAGGTCCGTGGCAACTTCGCCGATTTTGAAGGCACCATCACCGTGGCCGAGAACATCGCCGAGTCCAACGCTGAGGCCACCATCCGCACCGCATCCATCTTCACCGGTAACGATGACCGCGATGCACACGTAAAGAACGAAGACTTCTTCGCAGTAGAGCAGTACCCGGAGATCACCTTCAAGGCCACCAACCTCAACGTCGATAAGAATGGCAACGGCACCGTCACCGGTGACCTCACCATCAAGGACACCACCAAGTCCGTCGACCTCGACGTTGAAGACGTTGCTACCGCTGAGGACCCATTTGGCAATACCCGCCTGGGCTTCGAGGCAACCACCAAGATCAACCGCAAGGACTTCGGCATCGACTTCAACGCTCCGCTGAAGACCGGCGGCGTGCTGGTCTCCGAGGAGATCAAGATTGAGCTCGAGGTCTCCGCTATCAAGCAGTAGACCCGTAGCCCCAGACACACTAGAAGCATTAAGCTTCTCCAAGCCCGCAGCCACCTTCTGGCTGTGGGCTTTTCCTACGTCTTCCGGTATAGCGGAACAGCCACTCCCTACCCCCGGGAAAGCATTTCTACCCCTCAGCGCCTCTGGATATCAGCCAATCAACGGGCTTTTCTTCACCTATAAAGGAAACAATTTCAAAGTCACCACAGGATAATCGGCTCTCGGGACCATATTGAGAATGAAGGGGTGCAGTATCGAGCCCCTTCGACTATTTGTAACTAGCGAGTCGACTATCAAAACCGCACCGGGGCACAAATCCACCGCACTTTTGTCGGCAAAACCCACACAGGTTGGGTTTTTGGAGCCGTGACCGACAATGGACCACATAATGTTTATGTAAAATCAGGTTCGCAGCAATGTGCGCGCTTGTACATCGCTGGTAAGTTCCGAGGTGAGCAGTGCCACCAGATAGGTTAAACAGATGAAACTACTTCTTCAGCTGCTCGAGCTGACAGCGTTGCTAATAACTTGTGTAGGATTCGCCATCGGATTTAATGCAACCCACAATGCACTGACCTATATTCACACTGGAGATGCATTGGACGAGGCAACACGGCTGCTCGAGCAAGCTCAACAAATGTTCATTGCCGCTACAGCCTGCGGGATTATTTTCCTAGTCTTGTTCTTGGTTAGATTACTAAAATCGGTCAGCTAAAGATATAGGGACTACAAATACCAAATAGGCAAAAGAGTGACAGCGCAGTGGTTGTGTCCTTTAGTGTGGTGTAACGCTTGCTGATGGTCACTGACATCTTGCGCCACTTGCAGAGTGCGGGATAGGCAAAACTGATCCAACAGGTCCACAGCGAGGTCCCGATACCCGCTGGGTATTTTGCTCCTAGAAGGCAGCGGAACTTAGGACCCCAACCCCGCACCCTACGTGACGGAGGTAACTATAGTTCCTAAGTATGACTGCACCACAAAATAAGACGCAGCACGAGTTGCTCCAAGAACGCGCAGCAGCGGTGGACCTGCGCGCCTATCACCTCCACCTCGATCTCTCGGAGGTACTCGATAGCCCCATCTACCGCGTGACTACCCGCCTCGAGCTGACCAGCAATGAGCCCGAGCTCTTCCTGGATTACCTAGGCGAATCCGTCGCGGAGATCAAGGTCAATGGCGCCCCGCAGGAGGTGGACTTTGATGGCAGCATCATCCGGCTACACGGCGTGCCGGTAGGGGAGGAGCTGACCATCGAGGTCAACAGCCACTCCCGTTATTCGCGCACCGGCCAGGGCCTGCACCGCATGCACGATCAAGCCGATGACGCGACCTACCTGTACTCACACCTCGAGCCTTCCGATGCTCGCCGCATCTTCCCCTGCCTCGAGCAGCCTGATCTCAAGGCCGTCTTCCACGTGCGCATGACCGCACCGAAGCAGTGGCAGCTCCTCTCTAACCAACCGGAAGTCGAGCGCAGTGAGGATGGCGATCTCGCCACTGTCACCTTCGCGCCGACGCCGCCGCTATCGACCTACCTGACTTCTTTTGCGGCAGGCCCTTATCAGTATCAAGAGCGCACGTGGACCGCCCCGGATGGCAGCCACTCGGCACAGTTGCGCGCCTTTGCTCGCGCGTCCATGTTTGAGTACCTCGACGAAGAAATCTTGGACCTTACTGCCCAGGGTATGGACTTTTTCCACCAGAACTTTGGCTACCCCTACCCGTGGGGCAAGTACGATTCCATCTTTGTGCCCGAATACAACCTCGGCGCGATGGAAAACCCTGGTCTCGTCACCTTCACGGAGAACTACATTTTCCGCTCCCACGCCACCCGCGCGCAGCATGCCGGCCGCGCGAATACCATCCTGCACGAGATGTCCCATATGTGGTTCGGCGATCTGGTTACGCCACAGTGGTGGGATGATCTATGGCTCAAGGAGTCTTTCGCGGAGTTCATGGGCGCGGATTCTTCTGTGCACGGCACCGAGTACACCGAGGCCTGGGCCAACTTTGCCGGTGCCCGCAAGAATTGGGCCTACCTGCAGGATCAGCTGCCCACCACGCACCCAATCAAGGCGGAAATCCCAGATGTGGATGCCGCGCGCCAGAATTTCGACGGCATCACCTATGCCAAGGGCGCGGCGGTGCTCAAGCAACTGGTGCACTATGTCGGTCACGATAATTTCTACGCTGGAGCGCGCGACTACTTCCAGGAGCACGCCTTCGCCGCCGCCACCTTTGATGACCTCCTGAAGGCGCTAAAAAAGCACGCAGACCGCGATCTTGATGCCTGGTCGCAAGCCTGGCTGCGCACGTGGGGTCCAGATACGCTCACCCCGGAGCTGCACACCGAAGGCGAGAAGATTGCGGAGCTGGCCATCCTTGCAGAAGCCGAGGACGTCTGCCGGCCACACCGCCTGACCGCCTCGCTTTTTGATGCCGACTTACACAAGTATCGCGAGATCGACATCGATCTCCCCGTCGGCGATGACACCACCCGCACCATCATCGATGAGGCGGCCGGCCTTCCGGCCCCAGCATTGCTGCTGCTTAACGACGCCGACCATACCTACGCCAAGATCCGCTTCGACGACACCTCCCTAGAAACGGCAGGGAACCGCCTGACCGAAATCGAAGATGATCTCACCCGCGCTATCATCTGGACCGCACTATGGAACCTCACCCGCGATGGGGAAATGTCGGCGATTGATTATGTGGGGGTCGTCGTCAAGCACGAAGCCTACGAGACCAACACGACGCTGCTGGCTACTGCCTGCGCAAATGCCAATTTTGCGATTGCCCACTATGTTTCGGAAGCCGACCGCGAGCAGGTCCGCACCGACTATGCCGAGGCAATCTGGGGCCATCTGGACGAGGCCGAACCAGCCTCGGACGCCCAGCTTGTACTCGCTCGCGCCGCCATCCGCGCACTCGCCGCAACGCCGGAGGAATCAGGCACCGCGCGCCTTAAGGCCCTGCTCTCCGGTGACATTGCCGGCCTTCGCTTGGACCCCGAAATCCGCTGGTCCATCCTGCGCGCACTCGCCGCCCGAAATGCCGTAGAACTAGACGAGTTGGAGAAAGAAAAACAGCGCGATAATACGCTGACCGGCGCTACGGAATTCCTCGGCGCCAGCCACGCTTTCCCCACGCCAGAGACCAAGCGTGCCGCGTTCGATAGGGCGCTCACGCCAGGCGCCTACTCCAATGCCGAGGTAGACGCGCTGGTCGCCGGATTCAATGCTCCGCGTTCAGCTGCACTGCAGGAGGCCTTTGCGGAGGAATTCTTCTCCCGCGTGGAAGAGATCTGGGCCGCGCACCCGATTGAGATTGCCAACCGCCTCATCCGCGGCTTTTATCCACAGCTGCCCATGGCCGACGCCGCCACCATCCGCCTGCTGCACCGTGAGCTGCCAGGAGCGCTGCGCCGCGTGCTGCTCGAGTGTCGCGATAACTTGCGGCGCACCCTACGCGTGCGGGCTGGTCAATAGACTGTACTGTCCAGCGCTCGCGCTCTGCTTCCCCTCGGGTCACACTGTGTTTAACAGTTGTTGATCCGGGGGGAATCTACATATGACGCTGAGTCATGACCGCAGTGACGAAGAATTAGTTGATGCTTTCATTGAAGGGGATAATAAGGCCTTTTCCACCATCGTGGAACGCCACCGCACGCGGCTGACCACCGTGGCACGGCGCTACACCAAAAACGATCACGATGCCCAAGATGTGGTCCAAGAAGCCTTCCTGCGCGCCAGCTGCAACCTGCACTCCTATCGGCGCGAATCCGCGCTATCGACTTGGCTGCACCGGTTGGTGAAAAATTCTGGCTATGACTACCTCAACCATCGCTCGAATAGGGAAAATGCCTCATTAGATACGGAGGACTTCGACGACGATCGCAACCCGCTGCTCGCGCATAATCCTTCCGAAAACCTAGCGGAGCAGCTGGCGGTGCGCGAGGCCATGGAGTTACTGCGCGAGGATCAGCGCGAAGCGCTGGTGCTTACCGACGTCGCCGGGTTCCGCGTCGGAGAAGTTGCCACCGCCCAAGGGGTAAAGCCCGGCACCATTAAATCCCGCTGCGCCCGAGCGAGGGAAGTCCTACGCGCTGCCATTGGGTGAGTTTGCTAATACCGACGTTTGGCAGTGTGGCGGGTAGACTCATGGCGTTACGCGAAACCACACTCTGATTTAAGGGAGTTAGCAATGACCGTCCACGATGTTGCCATCGTAGGTTCCGGCCCTGCCGGTTATACCGCCGCGCTTTACGCGGCACGCGCCGAGCTCAACCCGATTGTCTTCGAGGGCTTCGAGTACGGCGGCGAGCTTATGAATACTACCGAGGTAGAAAATTACCCCGGCTTCCAAAAGGGCATCATGGGCCCAGAGCTCATGGAGGAAATGCGCGCCCAGGCCATCCGCTTCGGTGCAGATCTCCGCATGGAGGTCGTTGACTCCGTTGAGCTGGAAGGCGATATTAAAAAGCTGCACGTGGGTGACGAGCTCTTTGAGGCCCGCACCGTTATCCTCGCCACCGGTGCAGCCCCGCGCCACCTCGGCGTTCCCGGTGAGGAAGAACTCTCCGGCCGTGGCGTATCCACCTGCGCTACGTGCGATGGCTTCTTCTTCAAGGGCCACAATATTGCCGTTATCGGCGGCGGCGACTCCGCCATGGAGGAAGCAACCTTCCTCACCAAGTTCGCGGACTCCGTCACCATTGTGAACCGCTCCGAGAACTTCCGCGCCTCTAAAATCATGCTGGAGCGCGCCCAAGCCAATGAAAAGATTAAATGGGAGACTAATAAAGTCGTCGAAGAGGTCATTGAAGCCGACGGCAAAGTCGGCGGTCTCAAGCTCAAGGACGTCACCAACGGCGAGACCTCTACCTTGGACGTGACTGCCATGTTCGTAGCAATTGGCCATGATCCGCGCTCTTCCTTCCTCAATGGTCAGGTCGAGCTAAATGACAATGGCTATGTTGTAGTTGAACAACCCACCACCAAGACCTCCCAGCCTGGCGTTTTTGCCTGCGGTGACTTGGTGGATGACCACTACCAGCAGGCAATTACCGCGGCCGGCTCCGGTTGCCGCGCGGCAATTGATGCGGAACATTTCCTCGCAGAAAGCCGTTAAATCAGTATGAGCAACGTCAAGAAAGTAACCACCGATACCTTCCGCAAGGACGTCATCGAGTCCGATAAGCCCGTCGTCGTCGACTTCTGGGCCGAATGGTGCGGCCCCTGCAAGAAGCTATCCCCCATCTTGGAAGAGGTAGCAGAGGAGCTAGACGGCGAGGTCACTATCGCCAAAGTCAACGTTGATGAAGAGCGCAACCTAGGCGCCATGTTCCAGATCATGTCCATCCCTAACGTGCTGATTTTCAACCACGGCGAGAAGGTAGACGAATTTGTTGGTCTGCGTTCTAAAGATGACATCGTGGCGCAAGTGAAAAAGCAACTTTAACTGTTAATCTAATTCCTATTAGATTAAGCGTGTAGAAATTCTGAAATGCGGCCCCTAAACACGGGCTGTGAAAGGGGTAAAAGGCGTGAACCGCGTTCTTCGAGTCGGCGATACAAGCGTGCGTGTAGCTGAGGCTCGCGCCACCTTGGCCCGTCTCGGCCTCTTGTCAGATTTCAAGGGGGAACTTTCTGCGTGGAAAAAGCAGAAGTACTCCGAGAGCGACAAGAGCTTTGATGCCAATTTGTCTGAGGTCCTCAAGGCCTTCCAGCAATCGCGCGGCATCGTGCCCACGGGAGAGATCGATGATCTCACCCTGCGCGAACTGCGCCAGGCCTCGTATACGCTCGGCAGCCGTGTACTTGCCTACGAGCCCGCAAATGAGCTCGTGGGTGATGATATCTCGCAGCTCCAGCAACAGCTGCAGGAGCTGGGCTTTTACCAGCAGCGCGTAGACGGCCACTTCGGTACTAATACCCACGCGGCCCTGAAGGAATACCAGCACAACTGCGGCCTGCAAGAAGATGGTGTGTGCGGCCCCGTCACCATCCGCGCCCTTGGACTGCTCGGCCGCCGTATTACCGGTGGTTCCGCGCACAATATCCAAGAGCGTGAGCGCGTCCGCAACGCCGGCCCTAAGCTGGCGGGCAAGCGCGTTGTCATCGATCCCGCCTTGAGCGGCGGCGACGCCGGTCAACAGGTCAAGGGTCGCTTCGGTGATATTTCCGAACAGGAAATCCTGTGGGACCTCACCCAGCGCATCGAGGGACGCATGATTGCCGCCGGCATGGAGACCATCATCTCCCGTCCTCGGACCTCCGATGCGGACGTGAAGTCCCGCGCGGAGTTGGCCAACGCCTTCGATGCAGACATTGTCATCTCTTTGGCTTGTGATTCCTACCCCAATGAGAAGGCCAATGGTGTTGCCACCTTCTATTTCGGTTCCGAATCCGGCAATTCCTCGCTTATTGGTGAGACCCTATCCGGCTTTATCCAGCGTGAGATTGTCGCACGCACCGAGCTGCTGGACTGCGGCAACCACGGCCGCACCTGGGATCTGCTTCGCCTGACCCAAATGCCGGTCATCCAGATCGTGCTGGGCTACCTGACCAACCCAGAAGACATAAAGATCCTCACCAATCCGTCCCGCCGGGATGACATTGCGGAAGCAATCGTCATTGCCGTAAAGCGCATGTACCTCATGGAGCAGGACACCGCCGTAACCGGAACCTATAAATTCTCCGAGCTGCTACGAGCCGAGCAGGCCTAAACTAATCGCCTAGGCCAAAGCGCGGGCGAGGAGGTCTTCCACGGTTGCCGCGCTTAGCAACTCGTGCTCGGGCGGCAGCTCGAGCCGCAAACGGGGAAGTACTGGGTGATCAGCGGCCACCTCAAAGCCGGCGGAGCGCAAAATGTCATAAGACATCAGCCCAATATAGGCCGGCTTATGCCCCAAAAACTCCGCCGCTGCGGCTGGATCGCCGTAGTAGCCAAAGGCCTCCACGGCCGTGCTGCCGCGGTTAGTGAGGTGCACAATGGCGGCGTCGACAAGCACTGCTTCAATGCCGCGCCCCATGAGGTGCGCTTTGACGAAAAGCGAGGTAATAATCTCCGCATCCGCAGAAATGGGGGCGGTGGGAAGCTTCGCAGTCCCGGCAGCATCCTCGCGGGAGCAAAAGAGGATGGTGGCGTCCTCACCCACGGTAAAACCGCACTGCCCAAAAGACAGCAGGGTAGTGGCCAGCCACGCTTCCTTTTCAAAGGCGGGATCGCTCACGGCGGCCTCAAGCTCCCAAAAAGTGCTGCGCGCAGTCTGGCGGTGGATGCGCGCACCCTCGCGTACCGGCTCGAGGATCATCGCCCGGATTTAGTCTTGGCCCTCAATAAGCGTCATGATGCGCTCAAAATCTTCTTGGTCACCAAATTCCACGACCATCTTGCCCTTGCGTTTGCCCATGGTCACGGTGACTTTGGTGTCAAAGCGATCAGATAGGCGCTCGGCAGAATCGGTGAAGTACTGCGGCTGTGGTGCCGGCTGCTTCTTTTTTGATTCGGCCGGCTTGCCATCGCGCTTATAAAGGGTGACTGCCTCCTCAGTGGCGCGGACGGACAGACCCTCCGCGATGATGCGGTTGGCAATATATTCCATCGCCTCCGTGTCATCCAAAGACAGAAGCGCACGCGCGTGGCCGGCGGATAGGGTACCAGCGGCTACCCGCTTTTGTACCTCTACCGGCAGCTTAAGCAGGCGCAGCATATTGGTCACCTGTGGGCGCGAGCGGCCAATGCGGTCCGCCAGCTCGTTCTGGGTAACGCCGAACTCTTCCAATAGCTGCTGGTAGGCGTGTGCCTCTTCCAGAGGGTTGAGCTGCACGCGGTGGATGTTTTCCAGCAGGGCATCGCGCAGCAGGTTGTCATCCTTGGTATCGCGCACGATGGCTGGAATGGTGGCCAGACCCGCCTTGGAAGAAGCGCGCCAACGGCGCTCACCCATGATGAGCTCGAAGCCACCCTCCTCGGAGGGGCGAACAACGATGGGCTGCAAGAGGCCAAACTCGCGGATCGAGTGAACGAGCTCGCCCAGCTCATCCTCGTCGAAGACGGTGCGTGGCTGCTTCGGATTAGGGATGATATCCCCAATGGAAATCTCGCGGTAGGTCGCACCGATGGGAGCCGGGGTGGCCTGACGCTTCTTCGAAGATTGTGAGCCAGAACCCTGTTGAATGGTGGGCGCACCCTTGACACGCTTGCCGTCGCCGCCCTTGCGGCCAGGCTGTGGGGTGGCATTTCCCAAGATGATATCCGCCGCGGAATCTCCCAGCCGCGGCTTGCGGGTAGGGGCATCAGGACCGGATGGGATGAGTGCGGCGAGACCCTTGCCGAGTCCACCTTGCTTCTGTTCTGCCATGAGTTCCTATCCTTCCAATTCCGCGTAAATCTCTGGGCTCACGCCAATCGCCCCGGTGGTCGGGTGCGGGCGATAATCGCCACGCCGGTTAAGCTCGCGCGCCGCCGCAAGGTAGGCGCGGGCACCGGTGGACGAGGGAGCGTAATCAATAACCGTAGTACCGTATCCCGGCGCCTCCGAAACGCGCACGGAGCGCGGGATAACATTGCCCAAAACCACGGCACCAAATTGCTCACGAACGTTGTCTGCCACATCTTCTGCCAAGCGCGTGCGGGCGTCATACATAGTCAACAGCACGGCGGAGATATGCAGATCCTCGTTGAGGTGTTCACGGATCATGGAAATATTTCCCAGCAGCTGGCCCACACCCTCGAGGGCGTAGTACTCGCATTGAATCGGGATGATGACCTCTTCCGCACACGTCATCGCATTGATGGTGAGCAAACCAAGCGATGGCGGGCAGTCGATGAAGACGTATTCGAAGCCATGCTCCTCGAGGAAGCCATTATGCAGGGCATCATAGAGCCGAAATTCGCGGCGTACCAAGGACACCATTTCGATCTCCGCGCCAGCCAAATCGATGGTGGCGGGGATGCAAAAAAGGTTCTCGTTGTGCGAAGAAGGCTGCATAGCCTTCTCGGCACTGCAGTCCCCGAGGAGCACCTCATAGCTGGAATCGGTGCCGGAATTATGTTCCGCACCCATGGCCGTGGAAGCATTTCCCTGCGGGTCGAGATCGATCACCAGCACTTTCTTGCCCTCTGCGGCAAGCGCTGCGGCCAAGTTGGCGGCGGAGGTGGTTTTACCTACGCCGCCTTTCTGGTTAGCAATGGTGATAAGGCGCGGATTAGTCATGCCGTCTACTCTAGTTCACGCGCGGGACACGAATGATCGTGGTTCCCTCGATAGTGCTGACCTCGGCCTTTCCACCGCCGGCCTTCTTGATGTCAGCGGCATCGCGTTCTAGTTCCTCGTGTACCGAAGAGCCCTTCAGTGCGATCATCTCGCCCCCCTTGCGCACTAGCGGCAGCGACCACTTCGCAAGCTTTCCCAGGGGCGCGACGGCGCGCGAGGTCACCACATCGGCCCCCGCCACGGCCTTTTTGATCGGGCCTTCCTCAGCACGGCCACGCAGAACCGTCACATTGTCGAGCCCGAGTTCTTCTACCACCTCGTTGAGGTAGTTATAGCGCTTCAACAGCGGCTCGATCAGGGTTATCCGCAGGTCTGGGCGTGCAATGGCCAGCGGAATGCCAGGCAGTCCGGCACCCGAGCCTACATCGATGACCGTGGCGCCCTCGGGGATTGCCTGCTTGATGACGGCACAGTTAATAATGTGCCTATCCCACAAACGCGGCACCTCCCTAGGGCCTATAAAACCACGAGTGGACCCGTCTGTAGCGAGCGAATCATGGTAAGCCTGCGCGAGGGGCAAGCGGGAGCCGAATACTACTGACGGGTCCATCTTGGACACGATGGGGTTCTCCTCCGTGTTTATTTGTTTTTGCGCTGTTTCTTGGTGCGGTTGTCCTTCTTGCGGGCACCCGGCTTAGGTGCGGAAGTGCGCTTGGCCTCAGCCTTCGCGGCTTCCTCTTCTTCTTCCTCGCGGTCCATCTTGGCATAGACGATGCGGGTTTGGAAGAAGGTCCAGACCGTATTGGCCATCATGTAGAACAGCAAACCGATTGGCCAGATGAAGCCGGAGAAGATCAACATGGCTGGCATGACCCAAAGCATCATCTTGGACATCATGGCCATTTGCTGTTGCATCATTTCCGCATTCTGGCCCTGTGGCGCTTGGGTCTTACCGGCGGCGCGGCGCTGTTCCTGGCGGTTTAGGCTCATGCGGGCGTTGAAGTGCGTCATAACCGCAATCACGGCGATCATCGGAACGATGATAACGGCGGCCTGGCTGGTGGTTACGCCCTCCACAATCGGCGAGTTCAAGCGCAGGTTGGTGACCAGCGGGACATCGAAAATCTTGGCATCCAAGAACTGCTGGACCAGCTCCGGCTTAAAGATGTAGTTCGCGGTATTGGCGTTGTCTTCAACGGACATTGGATCGCCACTGGGGTGGCCAATGCCACCGGCTACGGCGACGGTGCGGTCGAAGGAGCGCAGCACGTGGAACAAACCGACGAACATTGGAATCTGCACGAATACCGGCAGGCAGCCGGCCATCGGACGAACGCCAGATTCCTTGTAGACCTTCTGCATTTCCTGTGCAGCCTTAGTCTGATCGTTGCCGTACTTCGCACGGATTTCCTGCACCTTAGGCTGGATTTCCTGCATTTTGCGCGAGGAACGAATCTGGCTGATAGTCGGCTTGACCATCAGCGCCTTAAGCGTCCAGGTCAGCAGCACAATGGCCAGAATCCACGTAATGCCCCAGGATGGGTCCATCACGAGGGAAAGCAGCCAGTGCCAGAACCATAAAACGGCCGAAATTGGCCAGTAAATGAAATTAAGCACGAGTGTTTAATCCTCAGTTGTTGTTGGGGTCCGGAACCGGATCAAATCCGCCCGGATGCCAGGGGCCACATTTGCAGACCCTGGCAATTGCCATCGCCGTACCCTTGAATGCGCCATGTTTGGATAGCGCTTCAAGAGCATAAGCACTGCATGTCGGTTCAAACCGACAGGTCGATACCATCTTAAGGCCAGAGACATGTTTTTGGTAGAAACGAACCACTTTGACCATTGGTGTGGCCAATCCTCTGGCTGGGGGAATTTCCTCCCCGCGGGAATTTAGATATCCCATTGCTTGCGCAGTGCTTTAGCAAGATCTTTTTCTAATTGCTCACTGCTAGCAGTGGCGCTAGCGGGCAGTGCACGAATGACCACATCTACGCTGGCAGGCAGCTTGGGAATGAAAGTCATGCACACATGGCGAAGCCGCCGGGAGGTGCGGTGGCGAACCACTGCATTCCCGACGGCTTTAGAAACAATTAAGCCAAAGCGCGGCCCAGTGGCTGCGATTTCGGCCTCCTTGTCCGTACCTGCGTTATCGCGCGCATGCACGACTACCGTACGAGTGCCCGCCCGGCGACTGCCCTTCATCGTGCGCCGAAACTGCGTCGGCGATGTGAGCTTGTGCTGGGCCGGAAGCATAACTTACGCAGTCAGCTTTGCGCGGCCCTTCTTGCGACGAGCCGCAACGATTGCGCGACCTGCACGAGTGCTCATGCGGGTGCGAAAACCGTGCTTACGAGCACGACGACGGTTGTTCGGCTGGAACGTGCGCTTACCCTTTGCCACGTTAATTCTCCTTGAAGTTGTGCGTAGGCACACCACCGCTAACAGCGGCGCACCCACTGATGATTAGATTCCATGAACCTGACGCATCACAGTCTCTCCGGTGCACGCGAGCCGACGGGCCCAGCCAGTGCGAGGTGACGCTGTCACTTTCACGCGCAACTCTTTGTTGCAATAGACCATGCCAGATTACGTGATTTCTGCCGCTAGAAACAAATCGACACCCGGGTACACCCGAAATTACATAAATGTTTTTTCCTGCAGCTAGGCGGCCAGATTCCGGGCTCTTACTGCGCCGAATCCACCGCACTGGAGGACCTATCCAGATCGGCGTCCAGGGGGTGAATTTTTCTCACTAGACACACCCGCCGCTTCGGCGGTACAACAGAAGAATCAAATTCCACAGCCAAGCCTGGCATGTGGATAACTCTAAATCAGCGCTTGAGACTTTTGCAGTTTCCGCAGCTTAACGCCATAAACCGGCCAATGAAGAGTTATCCACAGCCATGAACTAAGCTGTGAATAACTCTTTCATCCACACCTGTGGATAACTCTGTGGAGATCGAGGTGACTCGATAAAAACCACTGTGAAAACCACGGTGGAATCCACGGTGAAAATTGTTATTCAATGTCCACCCGTTCCCGACTAAATTCCACAAAGGTAGCCTGTT
>NZ_CP177103.1:0-54722 GCF_046717765.1 Corynebacterium sp. LaCa117
ATGACTCGAGTAATTTCCGTAATTCAGTCGAAAGGCGGGACGGGAAAAACCACACTTTCGGTAATGCTCGCAGAGGCAATTCGGAAGATGGGCTATACGGTCGCAGTCGCAGACGGCGACCCCCAGCAATCTGCCACCCGATGGGCATCCAAAGTGGAGGATTTTCCATTTCCTATCGAATCTGTCCGCAGCTCAAGTGACTTCTCTGGAGTTGTCAGGAGGGGGAATAATCCGGACTTTCTTATAGTCGACACCCCTCCAGGTGGTCTAGCTTTCATAACCGAAAGCGCCGAGGCTGCCGATTTAGTTCTTCTTCCAACCGGTGTTTCCCCGATGGATATTGATCGAACGCAGGTAACGCTTTCTTGGCTAATAGAAAAGGGGATACCAACAGCGGTTGTTCTGTCGAATGTTGACAGGAGGGAAAAACTTCTAGATGAAGTCCATGCCGAGCTGGAGGGCGATGAGACTGCAGCGCTTGCTGAGACAGTCATCCCAACTAGGGCGGCTACACGTCGTGTTTTTGGAACAAAACCCAGTAGTACGAAGGTTTGGGATTCTTTGGCTCGAGAAGTAGTCGCAGCATTTGAGGATTAAGGGGTAAACGATGGCAATTCCAAAGGCTAAGAATAAGGCGCGGGAAGAATCGTCTGGGAATAGGTCGGAGAGCTCGCCTTCAACAAAGATGTTCGCTCAAGCTAATGATAAAGCGACACGTCTTCAGTTGTACGTCCGCGATCGGCAATTGATTAAAGAACTCAAACTTGCCGCAGTGGAAGAAGAGAAGAGTATCTCCCAGCTTTTTGAAGAGTGGGCAACACGATGGCTCGAGGAAAGACGCTGATTATCTGGCCTATATACCTACATACACATGTACTCATATAGGCATATACACATATACGCCTCTAGTGCTTTGGCTTCGCTGTTTTCTAGAGCTCTGGGCCTTGCTCTTCTTCAAGCTCATCAGCGGGTGCTTGTTCGTCGGTGGTGTCGCTGTCGCTGGTAACGCTTTGCTGCTTACCACCTAGGCCGAGGCTGGCGATAAAGTCCATGCTTGCTTGTGCGCCGGGGTGGAGCTTCGGTTCTGAGGTGTTTTCTTCGTCTGATTGTTGGGCAGTATCGTTCTCGTCCTTGTCGTCGTGGCTTTGAGGCTTCTCGGAGCCTTCATCTCCGAGTCCCAGACTTGCAATGAAGTCGAGGCTTGCTCGCGCACCCTCGTTCAGTCCGCCGGCGTCTTCGTCTTGGGAGTTATCGGTGTTGTCAGCTTCTGGGGTGGTCTCAGGTGCTGGTGGTTCTTCCTCCACCTCGTTGTAGGAGGTATCTGGCTCGTCATAGTCAGTGTTGTCTGGTTCGTAAGCAGCGGCGATGGTATCTGCCATCATGTCGCGGATTGCCTCTTGGGCAGGTTCATCTATGCCAAGGCGGCGTAGTTCGTAGGTGCGTTGTGCGGCTAGCAGGTTTACTTCATCGGCAATGTAGCCTGCATGGTCGGCAACATCGTGAGGGATTTCTTCTGCGCACAAGCGGGTAGCAATGTCGGCGCGGTCAGCCCAGTCCATCTTGTCGCGGCGGATAGTATCGAGACGCTGTTGAAGCCTCTGAGTGTGGTCATTGTCGTGTTGCGCGGCTTCGCGCAGGCGCTTGTCCCATTCTTCTTGGTCGTCGGCGCGGTAGCAGATTTCCTCCCACAAACCTGCCTCCGGCAAGTTAGCGCCGGTCTCTTCAATGGCCTGCTGGGCACGCTTGCGGCGCTGTTGCGCCTGTTCAAGACGCGTGTGCGCCTCGTCTATACGCTGTTGGTAGGTGCCATAGCCTGCAGCGTCGTGGTCGTAGGCCCGCTCGGCTACCGGGCGGGCGTAGTCTTCTGCCAGTAGGCGTTGGTGCTCAATGTCTGCCAGGGCAGCTTCTTCTTCACGAAGGGCCGCACTGTGGTCTGCCATGGCCTGCTCATAGGCGCGAATACGCGCAGCATCAAGACGCACCTGCTGGAAGTCAGCCTTTACCTCGTTGACAGCAGACTCCTTGTCCTCGTAGAGGCGAGTAGTAATACTTGCTTCCTGCCAAGTGAGCGATTCCACCTTGGAACTAGCAAAGCGTGCGTGCTCTGCCAGCACCTCCTGGTTGAGCCGGTTGAGGTTGTTTTCCTCGCCGGTAAGTCGGGTGGTCTCGGCATGGTCATAAGGGTTGTGGGCGCGCAGCCACGTATCGAGTTCCATGTCCGCATGCCTGGAGATAGGTGGTAGTTGGTTGCGTTTGCCCGTATCAAGCTGGCGGAGCTGTTCATCTAGGCGGTAGCGGATAAGCCGTGCCGGATCATGAGCATTGTCAATATCGCGAGTAGCCGCGTCCATGACGGTACGCGGGTCAATACCTGCATCAATAAGCTGTGCCCAACCATAGCGAATAGGTGCGACACCATCGTCGCTGGCTTCGATCTTTCTAGCAAGATCACCGGGCAGAGCGTCGATCCAGTCCGGCAGGTAAGCGTCGATGAAGTCGTTGGTGGCTTCATCTTTACCCATAAGCCACAGGCCCATCATGCGATCAGGTGAGGTCTGCTCGTCGACCACCTCGGCTATGACCTCGCGTGCGGCCTTCGGGCTGTTATCGCGCGAGATTGCCTTATTAAAGACGTCCCTGGCACTCGGGGCGTGGTCTATGCCCTGGTAGTGGTAGTGGCCTTCCTCGGCAAGTTCATCTAGCTGGTGCTCGGTGACCGCATAGATGTGGTTGGCAAGCTTGCCTCGGGTCAGTGCAACATACAGCCCTGCCCTATCGACGTGGTGGTCAATGACCGCGCGGGTGCAGTCCACGGTGCTGCCCTGGGCGCGGTGGACGGTAGCCGCATAGCCTAGCTGCACATTGTCGCGGACGTAGTCTGCTGGCAGGCACAGCGCCTCACCGGTTGCCTTGTTGCGGGCGGTGACACTACCGTCCTCGCAAATCCCGGTGACTGTCATAAGCGTGCCGTTGTTAATACGGGTACTGGTAGCAGTCTCGTCGTCGTAGAAAGTCTGGTTCTTGCGCGCCAGAATCGTATCGCCTAGACCGGCTTTTTCGCCTCTAGAAAGCTGGGCTTCCACGGTGGTGTCCACAATGCTGTGGGCGATGTAGTGGGCGCGGATTGTCTCGTTGAGTTCTGCCACATCGCGGTTGGTGGCAGCAATAAGAAGACTGGTTTTACCGCTAGAAATATCCCCCAGGTAGTCTGCTGCGGCCTTATCTAGCATGTCGCCGCGCGCGCCACCATTGACCCAACCACGCTCAGCGTAGAAGTCGAAAGTAGACGAATCACCCTCGCGCAAGCGCAAGCTGGTAGCAGATTGCTCACTATCTCCGCCGAAGCGCACGACTTCGGAAAGTTGATTATCTGTGCGGCCAGAAGCATTGACCATAGCGCCGAAAAGTCCGCCGTTTTCGACCGCACCGAGCTGTTTATGGTCACCAATAAAGCGCACGACTGCGCCTGCTTCCTCGGCAATTTCCAACAGTGACCCGATGTTAGGGGTCGAGGCCATGCCGGCCTCGTCGACGATGATCATGTCGCCGGAGTTAATGGATACTGGAAGGTCTTTTAGGCTATGGCCGGGCTTTGTGGGGTGGTTTCCGCGCCAGGTGTAGGTGAGTTTGTCGATGGTAAAAGCGTCAAAGCCTAAGTCTTTCGACAACACCTCTGCCGCCTGAGCAGACGGGGCCAGACCAATCACGTTGCCGCCTTCATTGGTCCACACATTGGCAACCAGACGCATAGATGCGGTCTTGCCGGTACCTGCCGGGCCTACGCCGGTAGCGGCCAGTGTGCCGCAGGTAAGCAGGTAGCGGGCCATGGATTCCTGCCCTGCATTAAGGCGGAACCCAGCCTGCGCTTCATGCTCATCCAGTGCCTTATCAATCGCTGCAGACGGTGCGAATGCAGCCACCGGCTCGTTCAGTGCGGCCAGTGCTTTGTCTTCGGTATCGAGGATGTCCTGGGTGGTATAAAGCTCGCTATCGGCGCGGGTATCGCGGGCTTTACCAGCCGTGTTCTTCAAGGCTTCGGGCAGTTCCAAGACGTCGAAATCATTCAAGGAAATGGCCTTATCGCGCACAATAGCCTCCACCACAGTGGCATGGATAAGGTCGCGCTCGGCCAGCGACGCGAAGCGATAGCCCTGGAGTTTTCCACCCGCAGCAGTCGCTACATGCGAGGCACGAAAGTAAGAGCGACGCCTGGTAACTGTGTCTAAAACCTCGTCAATAAGACCCGGAAGGTGTTCCTCTGCGTGGAAGACTGGGCGCTTATCACGGGCGTCTTCTGCGGCAAGTTGGGCGATGGCAGCGAGTTCTTCTGCCCCAGTATCACGCGCGGCAACTTCCGCTTTCCAGCCTGCGCGAAGCTCTGTAAGGCTTTCTGGTTCACGCTTCGCGTCACGGGTTTCCAAGATAGCTTCCTGCCACAAACGACCCACCTCAACCGAGTTTGGCGTTGTGCCGCGAGCGGCAACAAACTCTTCCACCAGTCGCTGATAGACCGGCTGTGCGCCGCGTCGACGCTTAGAAAACGACTCCATCAACGACTGCGAAATACCGTCGATCTCCCACGTGGGTTCCTTGTTGACCCCATGGTCGCAGGCGGTGAATGAGTAGCCCATCTCGTTAGAAAGCAGGGTGTTCAAGATGGAGTCATAGCGGTGCGAAATAGCCTGAGCCTGCTTGTGCAGCGCCTTGGAATCAAGCGATAGCCACCGTCCGTCTTCGGCTTGAACCTTGTTGGATACCAGCACGTGCGAGTGCAAATCAGGGTCTCCTGCGCGCGTATCGTAGTGCTTAAATTCGGACGCAATAACACCTTTTGTCTTAACTTGTTCACGCCCTTGCTTGCCAGATCGAGTGAAGAACACGTTGTCTTCTGCCCACGCAATAGCCTCCTTCACGGCCTGGTGATGAAACGCCTCAATGCGCCGCGCGGTCTTCTCATCAGACAGTGCCCACGCCACCGACACGGACTTAGCAGGCGAAAAAGTCAGGTCAAAACCCGACACAGACTGGCGCACATTGTCCTTTAACCCGTTAACCCAGTTGACGACTTCCCGGCCCGATTGCGGCTCGACGCCGTGTTCTTCAATGAAGAACTCCCGGCCAATATCCTGGACTAACTCGGCGCGTTCTTGCTTGCTCATCAACGTGCCAGTGGTCTGCCGGTGGCGGCGTTCCGCGTCACGCAAAGCGACCAAAACCGGAATGTCGTTGGTGAAGTTAGCAAACGGACGCCCCAGCTGGACGTCCTTGATTTTCTGCCCCTCGACTATCTTCATATCCGCATCTGGGTGCAGACCCTCGCCGTACAATGCGGCCATTTGAGACTCGGTAACTTCCCCACCTTCGGTGACCGTTTCGGTGTTCAACCCGGCCAAACCAGATCCTAACCAACGACCTGGCGGGGTTCCCTTCGCGTCGTAATACTTCGACAAACTTGGCGCATCTGTCGGCCCATCATTGGTAGCCACAGAGCGCAACAGGTACTCATAACCTGTTCCGCTATTGACTACGCGCAGGGTCATCATGCGCCCTAGTCTAGCAGCCAAAATCCGATTAACACTAAGAGTGCCAATAGTGTGTTGTGAAAAGGGCGCTCGCGTCCGCCGCTGCAGGTCTACAACGCTGTCGAAAGCCTGCAGGGATAGTCCGCTGATTGCTTCCGACTACGCCGAACTTCCCGCGTGGTGTTTGTGTCAGGAGTGGAGCGGTGCGTTCGCTGGCATTGTGGGTTTATGGTTACCGCAAGTAGAAGTTTGAAGAAGCGTCAGGAACTGCGTCAGCATCTCGAAGAGGAACAGCGTAAGCTTCGCGACCGGAAGAAGAGCATTAACTCGTTGCTTAGCCTTATTGATCTGCGAGACGAGTTGAACGAAAAGATTGGTGAAGTCTCACAGTCCATTATCGACCTAGGTGAAGCTAAGAAATTTGTGCGCGAGCTCGTCGGTGTGAGCCAGCGAGATTTCAACGCAATGCTCAAGACTGCTAAGGAGTCTTCTCCTAGTGTGAACGATTCACCTATAGAAGACGAGTCGCATACTGGCGACAGTGAGCGCCAGGACGATGACGAAGCCGCCAGCGCCCTTAGTGGCGCTGGCGGCGATGGTGACTATAAGAAGGGTGCCCAGTAGAAAGAAAGACAGTCTTCGGTGTTAGCGGCTGTGGTTACTGTTGCTCGTTCGGGTCGTAATACTCACCGGGGTTGGCGGGCGCGGCGTCATACGTGTTGGAGTAGGGCGAGTCGTTGGTCTCATCCGTGGCGCGCTCATAGTGGTCGGCCATGGAGCCAACCATCACGCCGAGGAAAGCGAGGAAGTACCAGGCGATTACTCTGCCTAGTGCTCTGATGATTCCTGTCCCCAATCCTGCGCTTCGTATCTGGGCAATGAGCATCCAGACCGACATGGCGATGAGTGCAGCTGGGGACATGGTTGGTAACCGATAAATGGCAGTACGTCCACGGAGGCGTCCTTCCTCTCTGCGGCGCGCGCCGCTCATGATGCTGCTAAAGAGTTTGAGAAAAACTCCTCCAGTCTTACGTATAGTAAACATTGTTTACAGAATGTCGATTAAATAATTCTATCGACAGTCCCAAGAGTGGCAGCAAGCGTAAACATTGTTTACGCTTGCTGCCAAGGAGAGGATACTGCATATGAAACAAGCACCCCACCCTTCCGGACGTGTGGTGTCTGTACGGATGCCAGATGAAATCATTGAACGACTCGACGCTCTCTGCGATAGGACAGGACGTAGTCGAGGTTTCTACTTAAAAATGGCTATTACAGCCATGCTTCCCAAACTAGAAGAATTCCATTGGAATCAAGTGGCTGCAGACTTCGAAGAGAAGACAATCAACAACCTGTTTAACCAAATAATGCTCAACGGGCTAAAAGACGAGTCCGAAGAACAAGAGTGATTCCACTAATGCCTTAGGTTCCGAGCAAGCTTCATCAAAGCAAACAGCCGATAAGGCTTCTTGGCAAGAGCCGCCACTATTACTAAATCTCCCAGTAAGTCACACTGATGTGATTTAATAGGCGGAGAAAATAAAAAGCCGCACCCCACACTCATGAGGTGCGCAGCGCGAGCGGCACACACCCTCGGTTCAAGTCCAGGGCGCGTACATTCCTCAAACGAGGAAACCCCCGCATCATCGAGCGGCAACTCTAGCGGGGGTCCAAAAGAAAATCGACACCGACCGTGTCGGTTAAGACTTTACCACTTCCCCACGGACAGTGAGCAAAGCACAACACGGTCGGTGCCGATAATCCGAAAGGAGACCACGGCACCATGCAGCCCCCACACAACCCCAATGAGCGCCGCGCCAAGCTCGAAGCAGTCAAAGAACTAGCCCGCAGGCAAGAACACGACGCCGCACAAGAACTCCTCCAAGCCCAAGACGTCGGCTACACCTCCAAGCTTTTTGTCCAAGCACTCTTCCCCTACCGCAAAACCGACGACGACAAGCGAGTTATCGAAACCCCCTCTGGAAAAATCGTCGTCTACTCAGACGAAGGACTACCCTACGGCAAGTACCCGCGCCTCATCATGGCCTACGTCATTACCCGAGCCGTAGCCAACGCAGGAAAAGTCAAAGACAGCACCCTAACCATCGACGAAGCCTGCCGCATTCCACTAGGCCACTCGATGAACCACTTCCTCCAAGCAATCGGAATTGGACAGCGTGGAACAGGAGGTAGCAAAGGAACGCTCACCATCGCACGTGAGCAACTTCTACGCCTCGCTGGTTCAATGATTACTGTAAAAAGCGACGACGGCGTTCACGCACGAGGACGCAACACCCAGATCATGGAGGACTGGGATCTCTGGTTCGACTCCCGCGACCCCAACCAGGGCAGCTTCGTTGAGTCTTACCTCAAACTCACGCCCCAGTTCTTCAAGCACATTGCAGAATCCCCCATCCCCATCGACCTCAACGTCCTACGTGAACTCAACAAACCACGAGCCATGGACCTCTACATCTGGCTCACGGTAAAACAGTACTGGCTGGCAAAAAACAACCGCGAAGCCTACACCTTCACCTGGGACATGATCGCCGCCAACTTCGCGACCAAAGAGCTAGAAACTTCCCAAGAAATAGCCAGCTTCCGACGCAATTTCAAAAGCGCCATATCGGACATCCTAAATGTATGGCCAGAAGCAGGCATTGAAGCCAGCACAGACGGAGTAACCGTCACCAGAACCGCCCCATCAGTTCAACAGAAACCACCGCGCCCCGAACTCGACTAAACCGAACACGAAAGACTAGCGCCCTACCGGGCGCTTTCTTTTTACCCAAAACAGCTTGCGCAGATTTACGCATACGCCTGCGCAGATTTACGCATACGAGCGTTTTCCAAGGTAAAGCTGCGCAGATTTACGCATACGAAAAAGAGGTCTGCGCAGATTTACGCATACGCCTGCGCAGATTTACGCATACGCCTGCGCAGATTTACGCATACGCCTGCGCAGATTTACGCATACAGAGCTAGTTATCCACAGGGTTTTACCTGCGGGTTTACCTATTTTCCCAGATGGCTTATAACTATATCCCTGTAGATCTATATGCCCAGCCGATCACCCAACAAAAAGACGTTTTTGTTGGTTACGGTTTATGCTCCCGCCTCGCCTGACGGCTCGTTGGGCTGCCGCCCAAATCAATAGATTTGGTTGCCACCAAACACCCCACAACAACCACAGTCCTACGACCCTCCACGTAGTTTTGTGCTTCTTGCAAACAAGGGTAAACCCCTGTACGACACACAGCGTGACAACCGAGGTGGTACTCGATGTACTACTTGTAGGTAGCAAGCGTACAATCGCACGCATTTTGCAGCACCGGACAATCCCGTTAATAACAGCGACTCCTACTTCGCTGGCCAGATATATTAACCGGACACGTTTATTGAACCTGAAGGTTGACCTTAACGCTGCGTCAGGGTTTACGTTTAGGGACATGCCAATCTCGATGATCGACAGCGCCACGGGAATGCGCACGATGTTGGATAGCCCTCCGGGACAGTGGCAGGATGCCGCTCGTAAATTATGGGAGCCTATGGCTGGCATGTATTTCTTCATTCCAGGCGGTCTCGATATGGCTGCCGTGCACAGTCAGAACTTCGGATTCGGCCCGGATTCCTCACGTCAGCAGGTAGATGATGCGCTCTGCAAATTGGAGGAGGCCAACGCTTGGTCTCGAGTTGAGCAAGCTCTCGCTAAAGGGGTTCAATACTTGGCGACTGCTAACCCAGGACTCATGATTCCTGACCTCACTGTGCTTCTAGTGTTAGGTGATCCTTCCAACGAGCACTTCATGGACGAAGTTCGAGGCCTGTCGGCCTTCGGTGGGATCAGTGGCTACATTGCCATCACCATCTGGCCGACTGAGGAAGTTCTCCATCGTCTAGAAGCGATTGCCCTACACGAGTTGCGCCACAACGTCCGATATTCAGCTGACGGCATCGTATGGGACCCGCAGACAGTGACCGTCGGTGAGCACGTCGTGGCCGAGGGACTAGCTGTACTGACCGGAGAGGTTGATCGACCCATACTTAGTCAGCGCGGAAGGTGCGCCGGTAGTTCGTGGGAGTCACGTCGATCTCTCGACGCAGGTGACGCCGTAGCGTGCTTGCTGTTCCCAAGCCGGTGCGCTGCGCAATGACGTCCATTGGCAGGCTGCTGTTTTCCAGTAGGCGTCGGGCAGCAAGAACCCGCTGGTGCAGGATCCATTGCAGAGGGGTCTGTCCCGTCTCAGCAACGAAGCGCCGCGCGAGCTGCCGTTCGGACAAGTGCGCATGGCGCGCCAGATCGGCGACGCTGAGCCTCTGCTCGAGGTGGTCCACGATCCAGTCGGTGAGCTCGGCGAAACCGTGTGTCGTGGGAGCTGCCGCTGGCTCGATGTATTGGGCCTGGCCGCCTGCTCGGTGGGGCGGTACCACCATGCGGCGGGCAATACGGGCGGCGACCCGCTCCCCAAGGTCCCTGCGCACCAGGTGCAGGCATAGGTCGATTCCGGCGGCCACGCCGGCACTGGTGGCGACCTGTCCGTGGTCCACGTAGAGCACATCGGGCTGCACCGTGATTTCGGGGTACAACCGCTGCAACTCCCCGGCGTCCTGCCAGTGCGTGGTGGCGGTCAGCCCGTCAAGGAGCCCGGTTGCAGCGAGGGCAAAGGCGCCAGTGCACACCGACGCGACTCTCGTGCCGCGCTGGTAGGCGTTGCGGAGCACCCTCAGCGTGTCGTCATGAGGACGGTGATGGGGCCGGTAGCCAGGGATGATGACCGTGCGGGCGTGGGCCAACGCATCCAGGTCATGGACGGCGCCGATGCTGAATCCGCTGGAGGTCATGACGTCATCACCGTCGGGCGCCGCCACCGCGAAGGTGTACTCCTCTTCGGCGGGATGCCCGAAGACCTGGGCAACCGTCGACAGGTCGAAGGCGACCACTCCGGGCAGGGCGAGGGCGACGACGTGGTGTGGCACGCACCGATTATGGCAGGAATTGCACGCACTACGTCATTCCTGCCGCTCGCACCGGGCAAGGCGCCCCGGTAGGGTTGATGCCATGAGCAAGCGCATCGTGATCGACCTGTTCGACGGTACGGAGGAACTCGACGCCGTCGGCCCGTGGGAAGTGCTGTCGTACTGGACTCAGACATATCCGGCCGATGGTTGGCGGGTGGACCTGGCCACGGATGACGGCCAGCCCCGCCGCTGCGCCAAGGGACTCCAGGTGGTTCCCACCGCAGCCAAGGCAGCGGTGCCGCGCCCGGACCTCATCGTGGAGCCGGGAGGACGCGGCACCAGGGCACGCCTTGCGGACACTGACCACCTGCGGTGGCTGTGCGACGCCGCCGAGAGCGGTGCCCTGGTGAGCAGTGTCTGCGCCGGGGCCCTGATACTTGCCGCCGCAGGGCTCCTGCACGCACGCCCGGCTACCACGTACCACGCAAGGTTCGACGAGCTACTCGCCCTCGACCCGACCATCACGCCATGCCCCGACCAGCGCTGGGTCGACGATGGGCAGATCGTCACCGCGGCCGGCGTCTCGGCGGGCATCGACATGGCCCTCCACCTCGTCGGTCGACTCGCCGGCCCCGGCCGCGCCCGACAGGTAAAGGACGGCATCGAGTACCACCCGGCGCCGCCCACATGGTCAACGCCCACACACCACTGACACATCCCCTTCCCAGAGCAAGGAGCCATCACATGACCGAAACCCGTAAACCCACCCCGCCGTTCACCGCCGAAACCGCCGCCCTCAAGGTGCAGGCCGCCGAGGACGCGTGGAACACACGCGACCCCGAGAAGGTCGCGCAGGCCTACAGCGTCGACACCGTCTGGCGAAACCGTGACCAGACGATCACCGGCCGCGACCAGGTGATCGCCTTCCTCACCGACAAGTGGGATCGGGAACTCGGCTACCAACTCCGCAAGAACCTGTGGGCGTTCACCGACGACCAGATCGCCGTGCGATTCCAGTACGAATGGCACGACCATGACGGCCAGTGGTGGCGCTCCTACGGCAACGAACTGTGGCGCTTCGACGCGCACGGCTACATGACCCATCGCGAAGCCAGCATCAACGACCGTCCCATCAGCCAGGAGGAGCGACGCGTCACCCCAGGCCAGGGCGAGCTTCCCACCTGGTAACACCCCACCATCCCGCGACCGGATGTCCCTGTCTGTCGAGATGACGCGCGGTGCATGCCCCGGGGCTGGACCATCCGCGTAACAGCACCAACCAGCTGGCCGGCGACCGTAAGGTCGTCGGCCGCTTTCGCATCCGAAAGGCTCTACGTGTCCCACCCCAACGCCGCTCTCACGCCCCGGCACCGCCTGATCGTCGGCCGTCTCGTGGTCGACGATGGCTTCCCGATCAGCGAGGTCGCCGCCCGCTTCCAGGTCTCCTGGCCCACCGTGAAGCGCTGGGCCGACCGCTACCGCACCGGCCAGTCCATGCAGGACCGCTCCTCACGGCCCCGCCGGTCGCCGAACAAGACCAGCCACGCAACTGCGAAGCGCTGCATCCGGCTTCGCCTCCGACTGCGCGAAGGCCCGGTCCAGCTCGCCTGCCGGCTCGGGATCGCACCGTCCACGGTCCACCGGATCCTGGTCGACGCCCGGCTGAACCGGCTCTCCCACGTCGACCGCGCCACCGGGGAGCCCGTCCGCCGCTACGAGCACGACCACCCCGGCGCGATGCTCCACGTCGACGTGAAGAAGCTCGGCAACATCCCCGACGGTGGAGGCTGGCGCTACGTCGGCCGCCAGCAGGGCGAGAAGAACCGCGCCGCCACCCCGGGCAAGCCCAAGAACAAGTACAGCGACCCGTTGATGGGCAAGGCCTACGTCCACACCGTCATCGACGACCATTCCCGCGTCGCCTACGCCGAGAGCCACGACGACGAAACCGCCCTCACCGCCACCGCGGTCCTCGTTCGGGCCGTCGAGTGGTTCAACGCCCGCGGCGTCACCGTCGAGCGGGTCCTGTCCGACAACGGCGGCGCGTACCGCTCACACCTGTGGCGAGACACCTGCCACGAGCTCGGCATCCGGCACAAGCGCACCAGGCCCTATCGGCCGCAGACCAACGGGAAGATCGAACGCTTCCACCGCACCCTGGCCGACGGCTGGGCCTACGCCCGCTGCTACACCAGCGAGACCGAACGCCGCGGAGAACTCGACGGCTGGCTGCACTACTACAACCACCACCGGCCCCACACCGCTTGCGGGAACCAGCCGCCGTTCTCACGATTGACCAACGTCCCCGATCAGTACAACTAGCCGACCTGTTTGCTGCCCAGTTCTACGGCCAGCGTGGATATACTCACTTCGTCACCGACCAAACCAGATCGAGAGAAGATGTACTAAGACGGGTCGTCGAGGGCTTGGATGTGACAGGCATGCAGGACTTCGCCGCATGGGTGCTTGGAGATTCGAGCGCCCGTCTGATGGGATCGAAACCGGTCGGGCTACCCACCGGAGCTGGTTGCGCCGCAGGGGCTCGTATCACCAAAGCCTACATGGATAAGACAGGTCGGACGGCCGCCGAGTGTGTCACCACACCTGCCGCTGAAATCTTAAATGTTGCCTTGCCACAATTAGGCCTGACGCGACACGACAGCTGACAAGAAACACCTGGTATGTCTTGCCGTAGGGCAGGACATACCAGGTGTTTTTAGGGCTGCTGCGTGGTGAGCTTTTCGTAATTGGCAAACAACAGCTCCTGGCACTGCCGGACGGTCGTGAGCTTACGGGAAGCGCCAAATGCCTTATCCACCTCACGGTCAAGCGCGTCATGCGCCTTGATGAGTTCCGGGGCTATGGCGAGTGGGTTGTAGTGCTCGGCCAGCGAGCGCTCTGGGTGCAGCGCGCGGGCATCGAGCACCTTCTTGCCTGCCTTAATAATGCGCTGCCGTGTTTTCTCGTGAGAGTGTCTGATGGTTTGTGTGTGGGTTCCCAACCTGCATGAGGAGATGGACCAGAATGACTACTGTGGCACGACGAGATCCGGCTGATAAGGCCAAGATTGATGCGATTGAAAAGAAGCTGCTTGCTAACCCTGAAATCGCGAAGCTGATTGATGACCTAGGCACATCCACAACGGATGCCAACGACCTGGTTCGCGGCATGTTGCAGGCCTCGATTACCAGGGGACTCAACGCTGAGATGGATGCGCATTTGGGCTACGAGTCTGGCGACAGGAGCGCTAAAGCTGCTGCTGGGACAGACAATCACCGCAACGGGTCGTATCCAAAGACCGTGGATTCTAACTACGGGCCAGTTACCGTTGATGTCCCGAGGGATCGGGCGGGAACATTCTTGCCGACTATGGTCCCTAAAGGCGCGAGGAGATTGACTGATGTCGATGACATGATCGTCAGCTTGTACGCCGGTGGGATGACAATTAGGGATATCCAGCACCATATGGCAACTGCGATGCGTGTTGATGTTTCCCATGAGACGATTTCCGCAGTCACCGATGCCGTCCTCGATGAGGTCATGGTCTGGCAAAACCGCCAGCTAGATGAGTTCTACCCGGTCATTTTCCTGGATGCGTTGCGCATTAAAGTCCGCGACGGTGGCCGAGTGGTCAACAAGTCCGCGTACATGGCTATCGGTGTGGATCTTGACGGTATCAAGCACATTTTGGGATTGTGGATTGCCAAAGAAGAAGGCGCTTCATTTTGGGCGCAGGTATGCGCCAATCTTTCTAACCGTGGGGTCAAAGACGTCTTTATCGTCTGCTGTGACGGGCTTAAAGGCCTGCCTGAAGCAGTCGAGGCAACCTGGCCGAACTCTATGGTGCAAACCTGTATCGTGCACCTGATTCGTGCAGCTAACCGGTGGGTAGCCTACGGGGATCGCCGGGGCGTATCGGCCGCGTTGAAAAAGATTTACACCGCCGCGGACGAACCCACAGCTAAGGTTGCTTTAGACGAATTTGAAGCCTCTGAATTGGGAGAAAAGTATCCACGCTCAGTCAAGGTCTGGCGAGATGCATGGGCGCGTTTCGTACCGTTTCTACAGTTCCCACCAGCGGCCAGAAAGGTTATCTATACGACGAATTCGATTGAATCATTCAACAATGAACTGCGTAAAGCTACCCGCAACAGGGTGCAGTTCACCAACGATGAATCAGCGCTCAAGACGCTGTGGTTGATGATCTGCAACATTGAAGATAAACGAGCGGCAAAGAGGGCAAAGCAAGGCAAACGAGTCTCAGCGACAGCCGGCAGACTCATGGAAGGAGCCCGAGTTTCCGGCTGGAAACAAGCCATTAACCAGATGGCCGTGGCCTACCCCGACCGCTTCGACAAATACCTATAAACCTAGCCCCACACACAAACAACTTGACACGCTCTTTCTCGTCGAACTCTGGCACGGGGAACGTGTACCACGTCAGAGTTGATCCGAAGCGGAGATCGGATTTAATTCGTCCTTCAATTGTTTATTACGTGGCAAAACAAACAATTGAAGGACGAAATCAAAGAGAATTGAAGACCTTCTGGGTCAGGTAGAACGAAGTTCGCGTCTCCAGCTAAAACGCAGAGCGCTTGAATTTACGCAAAGAAACAACACTTACGAAAAAAGAAACCGCGCTTAATAGTAATGGAATACGGCCGGGTGGAACCTCTAAAGCGAAAAGAAGGAGTTTCCAATTTGTATCAGACAATGATGGCCAAAGAGCAGTTTGTAAGACAAGCTGTGCTACAAGCGACAAAGCAAGTGTATCCACACCCACATATCTACCTATAAGAAGCGTCAAACCTGTAAGAACAGTAGATACATAAGCAAATCTAGTGCTTCCTATGCCGCAAAGGGAAAATACCCAAGGAATAATCCATAAAGTTACGAGGACTATACCGTCAATAAACAGCCAATTCCGTGAAGCTTGCGCTTCTAACCTGGAAATCTGATTTCTGAAAAAAATCACTGGCAATGCGGCGTAAGAAAACGAACATAAAGTGCCAACGTTTGCTCCAGCGGTATCAGCGAGCCAAGGGATATTTAGTAACCATCCCTCAGCAAAAGCAAGAACAAAGCCGATAAACAGCACCATGACTAAAACAGTAATTAGCCTATGCCCACGGCAGTACAAGAATGCGTATGATGTCATGAGCTAATTGCTAACTCTGCACACAGTGTGCTCGATACGCTGAACAACATCTTCAACGTTAACTTGTCGATTAGGCTCCCAAGGAAGACCACTAAGCGTAATTCCCAAATCTTTCGCCGGAATTCCGCAGATTTTAGCGTCTGAACGAATCAGTTCTGCAGATCCAGCTTGATCCACGAACTCTCCAACTATCCCCTCTACCGTGGATTGGCCGCTTAAACTTAAATGCTCTTCCGAAAAATCTCCCCACATCACAGGACGTTCTGAAAAATCTCTCCACTCAGTGGGTGCTATTTTAGAGAAAGCATCCCTCGCCTGGATATTAAGTAATATATTTTCGCTAGGAATTTCAGGCCATGCGCATACATTAGAAGAGCAAACAAGCTGACGAGAATCTCTTTGTGCAAGGCCAAACTCTGTGAGTTGCTGCGCCCAAGCAAAAGAACCGATAAGACAGAGAAGCCCTAAAAAGAAAGTTAACATATACATTTTACTACTGTGCCTAAACAGTGCCGCAACCGAGACTATGGTCAGTGTAGCTCCGATAATCCCTGCAATTGCTGTCCCAATTGCTTTCACATCTAGCGTTGCATCATAAGAACAGCACGCTAAAAAATCACCAGTTATATGTCTTAGGGCTCCAGGAGAAGTGGCTGGAACTACCGCATACCACGTATATGCAAGCGCAGCTGATACAGACACTGATATCAGTGGTTTAAACGAAAAACCAAGTGCACTTCCGATTAGCGTCCAACAGATGCCGACGATGGACGAGTAAGCCAGCATAACCCAAAAGATTAAAGAGCCGAACAGCGCAGAATCAGTACTTTGTGAAAGACTTGCTAATACATAGCCAAGGGGAAAAATCAGCGACCATGCAAACATTCGGTTCACATAAATACGAACTACAGATTTTCTCCCCATCTGCACTAGAGGACGAAAACGTGATGCTTCCCATGCCATTGCGGCAGAAACCGCAGGAGCAATTACGAAGAACACCAGTGTAGATTGAGCAGCATTCGACTCATAGTATGGCGTCTTTCCTAATTCCGAAATAGGAACTGCGCTAAGGATTAGCCCAATAAGGCAAATCCATAATGATGGACGACGAAGCCAGTGTTTAACGCCGAAATTAGGAATCACTGTAGTTTCCTCTCCGTACAAGAGATCGTGAGAGAATATGCGCTGGGGTATTTCCCGACTCTGTAGCTAGCTGTACAAAATCTTGCCGTGAACCATCGAAATGTAGCTTCCCCTTATCAAGAACAAGGACACGCTCGAAAGGTCTCTGTAGTTCGCCGGCATCATGCGTTGAGACAACTAGGTTATGCCCTCTATCCACAATCCGTTGATATACCTCAGTGACATGTTCTTTGTTGAGTGGATCAAGTGCCGCACTAGGTTCATCAAGCAGTAATGTTTCCGCCCCAGAGTTCAACGCAGTGGCGATCGCTAGCCTAGAGCGTTCTCCGCCGCTAAGACTTTCGCACCGTTGACTAGACACTCTTGACAAATCTACAAAATCTAGCCAATCTAAGCTTTCTTTCTTTGCAGTCTTTTTATCTCGTCCGAACAACCAAGCAACATAAGCGCAGTACTCACTAGAGGTGAAACCGGTAATAGGGTTAAATTTCTGCTCCACTATAGATATAGATCCTTCCCTCAGGACTGTTCCTTCCTTCGGAGAAGAATCTGATGCAAGAGCAGAAAAAAGCGTTGATTTCCCAGCACCATTAGCCCCCAGTAGAAGCGTGGGGCGTTCATCTATCACCAGCTGCGGTATATCCAGAATTGTTTTATTTGAACGCCGTACCCTTAGTGCATTAACCTGGATGGTCGCTACCATACAAATTTCATCCACTTGATGGTCAAGTGGTTCCAATCAAATGTATGGATATCAGCATGATACTTTCCTGCAGCCTGGCGCCCCCACCCGCCTCGGTCCCATCCCCCATAGCATCTATTGAACGCACGCGATCCTAGGTCGGGGTCCGGCCTCTTAGAAAGCTCTCGGCGCAGGGTCATCTCAACTTTTCCAGGAGATCCTGGTGTAGCATTTGAGCAGGTAGCTGCTGTAATCTCCGTGTTGTAACCATCAATGTTTCGATCGGTCCAGCCACGAGTCCTGTATTTATCGCGAACCCCGTTAACACTGGTTTCAAAGTGTCCCTCCGCGTTCGCTGGAGCAGCGAACATAGAAACCGCCAAGGCAGTAACTAGCCCTGCTGCAATTTTCTTCTTCACAGTACTTTTCCTTTCGAAAGTTAAGCACGCCAAAATCGGCCTCGCCTTTATGCGTCTGTCTCAAGCTCTAAGTGTTGGATGGCTTTTACCTATGCCTGAAACAGTTTTACCTTAACTTATCCGTTTATAGTATGCACAGCCCGCAGTAAAGATATTTTAATTAATTACCCCAAATTACCCCTTATCCCCAAGTTTTATCCACCTCTAAAGTGCATGTTCATATTCATACGCCACGAGGAAAACGCCAAGTTCAAACGGCATAAATCTTTCGAGTTGACGCGTCCCTCACTAGGCTAGGGCCCCTTTGTCCTTGCAGACATATAGCGGGGATCGTACGTGCGCAGAAGTAGACATACGACTACACAGCTTTCCTCTCGCTGTGTGGCAACTTCGCTTTGATGTCTTCGACTACTTGCCTTTATGTTTGGCCTTCTTTTTAGCGGCACGGATCTGAAATTTCCGTTGCGCTTCCTCGCGTCGAGCGATTCGCGAAGCTTTCTTCTTGTTTGCGTTAGCTAATTCAAAATTTAATTTTGTCGCTTCTTGGGCTTTCGAGGACACCCCTGAGGTCTTGCGTTGCTCCTTATTGACTTTCCGCTGCAGGCGTTTGGGATTTCCTCGCTGTGGCTCTTCAAGAGTGCCAGGTATAGGTACGGAACGATGGGCACGTTTGACTAGGGAAGAACCATTGACGAGCAGCCACTCATAAAGTTCGGCATTATTAGGCTCGGGGCCGAAAACTACTCGGACGGCGCGGAGTTGGTTGTTGCTGGAAGTCTCGTAGACTCCGCACCAAAATTGTCCATCGTGAAAAAGGGTGAATTGAGCAGGCAAAGTTGTCTCCAGGTACGCTAAAGCGGACCTGACGACGCTGGATTCCTTAGCTCTCATGAGAGTAAGAGCTAAAGCGACGGATAGCACTAGCTAGTGCTATCGCTCAGACTTCCTACTGAGACTGTGCGTTTTGCGCATCAGGATCTTACGGGAGGTAACAATAACACACCCTGATTCTGAGGAAATGCAGCACGCAGACCGTGCACACCCTCCCGATAGGATAAGCGCCAGCACCGAAAGGAGAAGAGGAATGTACATAGTTATTGTCTTGGCTGCGCTGGTGTGTGCCGCCGTCTTGGCCGTCCAGACCATCCGCCGCGAACAGCCACAAGACCGTATGCGAGTCGCTGCGATTGGAGGCGGGACCAGCGTGGCAACGGTTCTTGGTGCCTATATCCTTTTCGCCCTCGCGGAGCTGCCGCTAATTTTTACCGCACTTATTGTGTCGCTTGGACTGCTCGCCCTGTGGGCTCTCCTTTTCGGGGCCTGTCTATCCGAAAGAATCAGCAGGTAAACCCACGTTCTGGCGGACATATGTGAAAGCATACGTCGTGCCATATGTTAAGACATATGATAGGACTGACGGGCACGCTGACTTACCACACAACCCCAGGTTATCCACAGGGGTTTACCTAACTGCCTAGCGGCAGGGGAACCGTACGTGACTTTCGCGGCAGCAAAAGAAACCCCAGAGTCAATTAAAAACTCTAGGGTTCCTCGCTTGTTTTCTTCACGAGCTCAGCAAGAGCAGTGAGCCACCGATTGTTCCAGTACCTACATTTTCAATTGCCACAATGAAGCGGCTTCGCTTGTTATTACCCATATTTTGCTCCTTTTCTTGATTCGTGTGGACAGCGGACATTTCCAAAAAGATTTGACCTACAGTTTCACTAATCCAAAGAGCAATCAGAAACAACACTGCGAATGCTAAGGTACCCAGGGATTTGAACCCTAGATCACTGCTTAGCTCAGCCCGTGAAGCCCTTTTATTATAACACTTTTATTATAAAAAAGCAAGTGGAAACCACTCAGTTTTAAGTCGAATATATATGCCTATTTAGTCAAAGTTGCGTAGTTGGCAAACAACAGCTCATGGCGCTGCCGGGCGGTCGTGAGCTTAGTGGGAGTATTGCGAAACCTCCGCGCGCACATTAGCCTAAGACATGACAGCATGGTTCGTCCCTGAATCATCGCTGCACAATAAAAAGGGCCCCAACGAGCGGCTACTCGTTGAGACCCTCGGGCCTTAAAGACCCACGTGAAGCATCACCGCAATGAGCCTCACGGTAGCGGTCACAACGTTGAGGACTCCGCTCACCAGGTTAAGGATTGCAGCTCCTTTGGTGGCGGGGTCTTTTCTCTTGTGACCGGGTGTATCCAATGAGTGTTTACCCATTGTCTACCTCCCTTTGCGTCGTAGGGTTGTCCGCTCGCCTGAAAAAAGGGCGCGCGGGACAGCCCACGTCACGCGCGGGCCTTACCGCGCACCGACGAGGAAGTCACGCCCACACCCCACCACGAGTAGCGGGGGTGGTTGTGAACCAGAAATAACGTTAGCAGCCGCACCTGACGAGACCTAGAAGCATGATTCCACCCTTGCCTTTATAAAAGCCGCCCACGAGGCAAAATGCACACAGAGACACTCGTAGCCGTACTTGGACTCATCAATCTCGTCGTGTGGAGAATGTTTTCTCTAAATCGGATTGCGCAGGTTACTCGTAGGTTAAAGAACTGTGTGTAGTTAATAAATATGAAAAGCTTGATTTAAATGTATTGTTGCTAGATCTTCGCATGTCCATTTGTTACGTACCTAGGCAGGTGATTTTCGTGGCTGCACCGTTTTACAGAAAGGAAGAAAATGACAAGCTCGCTTGTCGCCGACGGAATAAAAATAATCCGTGGGAATAGAGTCATCATCAACAATTTTTCGTCAAAGCTGAGATCCAGTGACATCGTGGCAATGGTAGGGCGAAATGGGGCCGGAAAATCAACCATCATGTCAGCGCTGACAGGCCACCTCATACCTACCGAAGGAAAGATTCACGTCCTGTCGGACAAAAAAGAGAAAGATGACGACCTATCTTCTTCGGTTGCCTTCGTATCACAAGGCCGTCCCCTCTATTCGAGTATTACGGTAGAGCAGCATACTCGACTAGCCCGTGACATTAACGACTCTTTCAACTATCAGTGGGCAAAAGAAAAAATTGAGTCACTCGGAATATCCGGGAAATCAAAAGTATCTCAATTATCTGGCGGACAGCATACTCAAGTCGCGCTGATTATTTCTCTAGCGCGGAATAAAAAATTCATGATTCTCGATGAACCTATGGCTGATCTAGATCCAGTAGTTAAAATCTGGGTTCGAGAACTCTTGGAACAGGCGGCGAAAGAAGATGGCGTTGGGATATTAGTATCATCGCATACCGTATCTGATTTATCTGCAATACTTACCCACCTTTGGGTAATTGAAGAAGGAGATCTTCTTGCGGCTGTAGAGAGAGAAGAAATTGATCCACAAAAAGATAGTGCCTTTGAAGAATTTGTGCTTGAACATCTGACTAGGAAAGGCCTCTAATGCTAAAAGTAGCTTTACACTACTTCAAAATTGACCGACCCGCTTGGCTATCATGTGCGGCAATTCTTGTGCTACTGGCGTTACTGGCGGCATACGAAGTCAATTTCAAGCCTTATCTTGGGATGACTGAAATGCTGGCCGGTATTGTCCCCATGTTCGCCGGAATTGTGTGGGCAGTGGCTTTATTCTCTAAAGAATTTGAGACGAAATCTGTTGTCTGGTCCTTAAGCCAAGATCTCTCTTCCTCCAAGTGGTTTTTCTGCCGTATTATTAGCCCTCTAATCTCAGCACTAATCTTTGGAGTTTGTGTATGGGGGATTGTGGAAGTCAGTCAGCTGCGCTCGGACGGGTTGAATCAAGTTAAAAACATGATGTCGTACTCGTACATCGCTGGCCATGCCCTCTACCCAGCTGTGGTGACGGTACTAATGGTGTCTATTGCTTCGATTGCTGGCGTAGTTTTTAAAAAATCAATTCCCGCTGTGGCCGTAACTTTCGCATTAGGTTTATTGGTAGGAACGACAGGAGCTTCTTGGCTTAATCCTCTCCTTCCCGTTGAAAAGGGGGAATTTTCAGGGCCACACCCAGATCCAGCCCTTCTTCCAGTCCCCGGCGATATTCTTGAATCAGAGCCAATCGAAAACGGAAAATACTTGGTTGAGTTTTATCCAAATTCAGCGTTCTGGCAAGCGCAGACGCTTTACACCTTAATGTGGCTCCTACTTTCACTAATCCTTTTGGTCTCCACGCTTTTTCTATTTAAGCGGGCTTCCAAAAAGGCGATTTAGTCTCTGGAGAGTTGTCTGCGCTTAAGCGCAGACAACTTCACAACATCATCGATAAGTTCTATGACCTTGATTGCCAACTCCAGCTTCTTCCCGGAAGTGGCGTCAGGGTCTTTTCCTTTATGGCTGAGTGTGCCCAATGAGTGCTTATCCATTGTCCGTCTCTCTTGCCCGACTGGACTCGCAACATAATATCGCCTCCGACACGTATCGCAGCTTTCCACGGTGGGAAACGCGCACCGAGTTACTCGTAGCCGCACCCAAGTCTGTCAATGTCTCCGCCCAACGCCCTAACTAGACGTAAAAAAGAGCAGGTAGAACTACACAACATCGGACATATGCTAAAGCATATGGTTAAACATATGTCCTGCCATATGGCAAGACATATGGCAGGACTGACGGGCACGCTGATTTACCCTCACAGCTGCGCCGCTTTAAGCGTTTTTCAACGCCCGATACACCGTAGGACGGGTAACCCCGAATTCCCGCGCTAGTGCTGCCTTTGACTCCCCCGCCAGCACACGCCGCTTAATCTCCGCTACCTGCTGCGGGCTAAGAGCCGGCTTGCGACCTTTGTACTTGCCTGCCTTTTTCGCCAACGCAATCCCCTCTGCTTGGCGCTCGCGGATAATGGCCCGCTCAAACTCCGCAAACGAACCTAAAATACCCAGCATTAAATCCGCACGCGGATCCGTGGTGTCTTTCGCAAACGCGAGATTCTCATGCAGAAAAGTAACAGTCACACCCTTGCCGGTAAGTTCATCAACAATCCCGCGCAGATCCGTCAGCGATCGGGCGAGGCGGTCAATCGACGACACGACAAGCTCGTCCCCGTCGCGCACATACGCCATACACTCGACAAGCCCAGGGCGCGCAGTCTTAGTGCGGCCGGAAATCTTATCTTCAAAGAACCGGTCAATCCTGCCGGAAGCATTGAGTAGTTCTTTCTGACGCTGATTATTCTGCTCCACCGTGGAAACACGGATATACCCCACCCGCTGCCCATGCGAACCAGAGTCATTGCCCATTAGTCTTCGCCCCGCGAAGGGTTAAAGGCAGCATTCTCCTGGGCAATGACCGCATCACGATACGACTCAACCACCCGCGCCAAGTCAGACAACTGTGCCCCGTCGAGACCATCAGCATCAGCAAGCAAGGACTGCACAATCCTGCCCAACGCCTGCTGCCCCGACGACAACCCACCATGCAGATCTTTCACCCGCACCAACGCGGGCACAGAGTCAATATGACTTTCAATATGGAAACCATCAGATGATAACACCACACTCACCACTTTCTGTAAATATAAGGACTAGACCCCGCTAGACACGTGTAAAACAATGCTAGGAACGGCCCTATTTTACAGGAAACATTCCGCCACACACCGGCGTAACAATAGGGTGTGCCTAAGTTGAACACAATTGCCTTTGGTCACGTAAGCGCGTATGTTGATTTGTAAGACATGAATACATGATGAATTGAGAGAAACTATGAAATCCATAACCATCCGCATTCCCGACGAACTCAAGGCCCTTATTGCCAAGGAGGCCGAAGGAAACGGCCAATCCCAGAGCGATTACCTTCGCCAAATCCTCGAGACGCAAATCGGGCAGATCAACAAAGAAGAATTCCAAAGGCAATCCCAGCAGAATTTTTCCTTAAGCGTCGTTGAACGCAAGACCTTGTCCCTGGGATGTCAACTTTTACTCGCCGCTCACGGTGACCTACCTGACGAGCTATATGACGCAGAATCCATCCAGGACACGATGAAAGCCCTTGAATATGGGTATGCAGGAGAATATCCCCGTATATTTTCCGGCGCCAATGACGGATTAACCTATGAGGAATGCAAGCTTGTGTGGGACATCCTTGACATGTTTCGGGTGATTAAATACAGCATCCAAGACCTTGGTAGACACGGTTGGGAACAGACCGGTGTTGTCGACGCTGAATACTACGGCTCTTTCCGAGGGTTTGATTACCAAATCGATCTTGAATCCAAGCTCGCTGGCTACGTGGACTATCTTGTCGAAACTTGCCGCTGGGAGGAACAGAAAGAGTTCCTTCAAACTCAAGGTGGCAACTCCCACAGTGAGATGTTGCCGACCTATCGCGCCATGCTTGCAGAATTTAAGCCGGCATGGCGCAAGGCCGCGAGTCGAGGCGCCCGTTCTAACCTTAATGCGAAGGAAATTAGTCGTGTGCTGTTAGCCGCCCCGGAAACTCAGCTTAAGTAAAAAATAAAAAGCTGTTCACGACGGACGTAAGACATAATGCATAATACTGCAGACTAGACCAACGGTTGCCAATAAAAACGAAAAGCGGCCCTGAGCTATAAGCTCAGGACCAGAATTTCTTTTAATTTGCAGGTGATTCCTGCTCAGTGAGAAATACTTTACCTCCCCCTCCGCAATGACGCAAACCTGGAAACCGCGAAAGTTAGATAGAAAGCCAGCATGAGAGCCTCAAACCGCCAACAACTCATCAATAACATCCCTACCCCGAGATTCCAGACCTATCTCGCCGCAGCAAACCAAGATCCGGAGAAAGCTCTTGCCCTGTATCAATGGAACATCGATGTAGCTGCCGCGGTGACTAGCACTCTAGCTATCGTTGAGGTTGCCCTTCGCGACACTATTGATCAACAGCTGAGAAAATGGAACATTATCAAAGGTGGAACCTATGAGTGGATCACCAGACCTCAAGTGCCGCTTTCTCACATTGTTCGACCCACTCCGCCCCCAAATTGGTTAAATTCTCCCCACCGTCGACCAGGGGATTTATACGGAAAATGGTGGGAAGCCAAAGCGCAGGGAGTCATGAAAGACCCTCAAGGGAACCGTACGAACCCATCCCCCACCCATGATGACCTAGTGGCATCTCTAACATTCGGGACATGGCCACATCTCATTCCCAAACCCATCAGTCTGGGCGGGCGCTCCACCGCTCCGCAAATTGACATCTGGAACGAGGCAATAAATTTGAAAACAAACATCTGCGGTACAGGTAAAGGTTTTAATACTTCAGCGGGCACCGCCTACTCCTGGTGCTCAACCTTGCTGCACGCGAGAAACCGCGCTTCGCATCTCGAACCGCTACTAGATGTCGCTACGCTACGCCACTGGCACAGAATTGCTAGTCGCACTGTCAATGCTCTGTGGCCAGGGGCAGAAGTATGGATTACTGGCCCCGCCCGAATACCGGACGTCATTCGGCGTAAACCACAATGAAAAGGCTTTCTTAAGAACAGTCTCCAAATACTATTCTTGTATCAAATCTTGTCGAAGCCCCGAGGGTTCTTACGGACTCAAACAGCGCGCAGTTTCGACCTAGACCAACGGGGATTTTCTGCGGGTTCCCTTCTAAGACTCGGGTTGTATCAAGCCGGTTTCTTTGAGCCAAAAGCACAGCTCATCGAGAGCGTAGAGCTTGTCGATGTTCCAGTGGCTGTCCCAGGCGGTGTAGCTTATATTTCCTTCCAGCCCTACAGGGCTAGATGTTCGGGGGCTACCTAACAAGGTTCAGATCCTTGCTCGCAATACGAGCGCAACGACCTTAGCCATATCCCGCAGTACAAAGCGGGAAACTAGAACTTTCGCCAAAGTTGGGGCTTGTCCTAATTGTTTTCCGTTAAAGCATGCTGCTGCCGGCGCGTTCGCTAACGTCTAAGAATTGCTTTTCACTAGGCAAGGAACGACGTTTCAAGAAAATCCTCAAGACTCCAATAGTCAGGGTCGAACCACGCAACGCCTTCGTCGACTTCGACTGCGACTAAGTGGTCAGGCAATAAGATGAGGAAATCATTTATCTCGGTGCGGATGCCTTGGCGTTGTAGCTCTTGTGCGACTCGTTCAGTGCTCTCCTGTGCGGTCTCGGCGGGGCGACGATTAAGGTCAACGCCATAGAAGGTATCTGTGATTGACAACTCTATGTACTTCATTTCAACGGTGACGCACTTACCGTCCTCCACACAGCACACAATCTTGCGGCCAGGATCACCGGGTTCTAGTGTTTCGATATCAACCCAGCCTTCAAACTGCTCTTCATACGTATCGGCAGTCAGCTCAGAGTCGTAGCATGCTTTAGTAGCCTGGTTCACCGTCATACCGGGTTTTACGGGCAAGGGACAGGTACCTTCAATTTTCATTTTCTCGATGCACTTCCTTTTTCGTCGGTTGTTTAGTACGCCAAGGTCTTCGGTTAGGCTGTCGCGTAAGTCAGACTGCGCACTCGTGTGATTGAAATTGGCTGGCTATTCCCAGCAAATAGCCACGACTTTGCCGAATTGGTACGACAAAGCAATGGTTCCATTTTCGTGGGGAATGGTTATGCCGTCACGATTATGTTCAAATTCGATCCCCACATCTTTTAGGGCTTTGACAAACTTTCGGCTCGACAATGACAGTGGGATATCAAGGAAGCTATCTGTCTCCCGCGCGTTTAAGATTTCTATTGAGGTAATCAATCCGTCGTTTTCAAAGCCCTTAATGTCGTAGTCGATTCCCCCGATCTCACATTTGCCAAAAATTTGGCCCGTGCTGCCTAT
Organism: Corynebacterium sp. LaCa117; assembly: GCF_046717765.1. Classification (NCBI taxonomy): domain Bacteria; kingdom Bacillati; phylum Actinomycetota; class Actinomycetes; order Mycobacteriales; family Corynebacteriaceae; genus Corynebacterium; species Corynebacterium sp. LaCa117. The sequence goes on from NZ_CP177103.1 coordinate 26,624, forward strand.
CCCGAGATAAGAAATATCTAGGTATCGGTAATCAGACAGAAGATTTTCGTAATATGAAACAGGTGCAGATAGCTGCAACGGTTCAGGAACATCAAAAGTAAACTTCATTTTCTACAACTCCTTGACGCAAGATGTTTATCTTCTCGACCCTGCCTTTTAGAAGATTCAACTTAGACGAGGGCTCTATTCTTTGCAGTCTAGGCCACAAGTGTGGCGTAGTTTGGCTTCATCGCTAGATTGTCTGCCGCTCGACTGTTTCCGATACAGAGGTCAAGTCCCGTGTAGTGGTGTAGCCGTTTGTGCCTTCGGCTCGGTAAGAAGTTCGGGGCTTGTTACAGCGATGCTTCCGCGTGTTTGGAGTCTGGAGCGCCGTTTTGAGATGCCTCAGGTTGTGTTTCGTCTGACTACTATTCTGCAATAGGTGTTGACGACCAGGAACGGAGAGGGCCGTCGTGGAGCCCTTGGAAAAACTGGTATTTTTCTAGCGGGATACGCGCAGGGGGATCGAAGTCGGGAGCTGCTGTTAACTCATTAGTGTGTGGGTCGACAACGCATGCTGGTGTTAGACGTGCCAAATAGCCGTCCGTCCCATAGAAAGCGTCATCATATGGTGACACACCTAGTGGTGCGAGGATGGCTTCTATCTGTTTCTCCCCAAACTGAGACCACATAATCTGCGCGTGTTCTTGTGTAAACGTTTCTTGCGGAAACTCAGTGACCTTGGGCAGGGAGTCAAAATCAAAACCGTAATCCTTGAAAGATTCACTTTGATCCTCGAGGTACGACATGGAACGGTGCAGCGTACCATCAGCTTTTAACTGTTTATGGCTGCTAAAAGATCTGTAGAAGCAGCAATCAAATCGGCCTAAAGGGTCATCGGGTAATTCGGAGGGAAGCGCGCACATCATAAACTCTATTTCTCCATAGCTTGCGCGATGGAAAAAGGCTACATCGTCGGTATCTACCCACGGCGTATGCATAATTTCGATGAAGTAAGGAACTTGTGACTCAATTTCTTTCTTGCGCGCCAAAAGGTAGGCAAATTCAGAAATCCACGGCATCTTTGGCTCTTTGGTAAAGCAGCAGGGGCTAAACACTGCAGTCCATTCTGACTCGGTGGGGACGAATACAAACTGTGTAATGTGGTTTTGCGGTTTAAGTAGCTCTGCAAGCTGGTTCCTGCCAGCAGATACCTTGTTCGTATGAACCATACATTCGATTGTCTGGCTTTGAAGATAAAAATAAGGCTTTGTATACCGACTTTCTATTCCTGATGCCCACTGCTGAAATTCTTCAACCACGGTAGATAGTGGAAACCGAAGAAGCGCCACAGCATGGGATACCGGTGCTATGGAATGGGTGTAGAAATACTTCGTCATTGTCTTTAGTTCCCTTCGTGTTTGCGGTCCCAGGTGTGTTCACGACGTTCAAATAAAGCGCATGGCCCGTACTTTTTAGGCAAAGGGTATCCACTATTGATAAGTGTTGCACGCCCAGTGAGGAACTGTCTGTTGAAGGGATCGAGCCCAAAAAGCTGTGCACACTCGAAGAGATCATCGGTAGTAAACCGCTTGCGTAGTGGACCTTTTTTGGTTTTGAGTCGTTCTAGTCCGGGAAAGGCGAAGTCTTCGCCGTCAGGCCAGTCGGTAAAAGCCTGGAACCGGGTTTCTCCTTCCCCAATACCTACAATAAAAGTGTCGTATCCTCGGATTTCAGCGGCAGGGGCGCGTTTGCCGATAGCGGCATCCATATCGTAGGTGCCGATGATGAGGCACTTGTTGCCTGAGCGGTAATTCCACCCTTTGACGATTTTGCGTTCATCTGGCTCATCCACGATACGTAGCTCCGTCATACCGGGAACAAAAGGAATAGAACCGTTATACCTAACGGTTGCGAAAAAGTCGTGATTGTTGCTCGTATCATCGCAGATAAACCACACCCAATTAGGATTCGTGGTTTCCAAAATTGCTGCCCAACGACGAGGAAACTTCGGATCGTGCACCCCAAGACGCAGCGCATGAGGAAGATCATCGACGGTAGTATCAATGTCCACATACTGCTGCGACCAGTAACTATTAGCTGTTTCTAAAGGCGTGTGGAAAACACGTGACCGTGCGGCAGCCTCAACCGCATAATCATAAGGTAGCTTCAAAAATAACTGATCATAAGAATACGGGGCTAGCAGATAGTCAATATCTCGCCGCAGGTACACTCTCATCTTTAGATCCCTTCCCTGAGCGAAGCGACATAGTTGTCTACTCCGTCTCGATTGGCTTTGATGACTTTCCAAAGTTCAGAGGACTCTTCAAGCTTGTCTAGTGTAAGCAACCAAATAACCGCATCCGGATTCGCATCCAACTGCTGCTGTGCATGATGCGGCGCCCTGGATGCAGGTGGGCGGTCGAACTCAGTTTTAATTGACACACCATCCTCGTAGGGAATATTAAGATCCGGGCGTCCACGGCTTGTTGTCTTTAGCGTCTTTTGCCCTGTTTCTGGATCAAGGAAGTAGTCGGCATCACGTTGGTTAATACGTGCTATTAAGCCGTCTCTTTCCTTTGCCAAGATCGCTTGAGTTTGGGCAAACTGATTTTGTGCTGGCGTTAGGCCAACTGTGCGCTTTTTAATATCCAAAGGAGCGGGTGCCTTGCGCAATCCAATGCTGTTGAGGATATGCGACTGAGATACTGGTACCTCGATAGCCGAGTGCTCAATCTTTGTCTGTAGTGTGCCAATTGCTTGTTTCACCTTGCTAGGTGGAGTCTTATACCCGAAATCTGTAAAGACCCTAAGGTCGACTTTGCTCAGTGGCGTCTTTCTATCCCATTTCATGAACACATTTAGCTCATCGGGGGTGAGCGTGTGGATATTAAGTTGGTATGCCTTGAATGTCTTGGGGTATTTACCACACCGCGAGATAGCAGGCTGAATATGTGCTTTAGTCTTGTTGTGTGTTGGCCTGTGTATGGCGAAGGAATACGTCGGTTGTTGGCGAGATGCTGCTAGTGCGATCCCGCATTTTCCTGGTTTACTCAGACCAGCGATAAGGCGGTCTGCTTTTTGTTGCTTGCGTACGCTTAGGAGTTTTTTGACATCTGGGAGCTTGGCTAAGAGTTTCCGGATAGCCGATGCTGCCTTTAACCCTTTGCCGAACTTAACAATGGCCCCGCCTGGAATGAAGCTTAATGCGGTCCAGAGGCAGCCTGAGATTTCTCCCTTGAAGCAATTGATTACGTCGGTAACGCCTATAAAGTCAAGCAGGATGTTTAGTGCTTCTTTGCCGATGGTTTCTTTAATGGCATCGAGAACGCTTGTCGGTGCGTTGTCACCTGCTCCAGCCATGGAGGCTTCTTGTAGCTCTGCTTCTTCTGCGAGCTGCTTTTGAATTGCTGAGTCGTAGGCTTCTTGAGCTGCTTGGCCTGCACGCTGAGCGTCGTAGCCGGCTTGATTGGCTGATTGGCGTGCGGTTGCAGCAGAACTTGCGGCATCACTTGCTGATTGGTGTGCTTGTAAAGCATAGCTGGTAGCTGCATCGGCATTAGCGCCAGCTTGTCGTGCATCGGCTTCCGCTTGGTTGGCGGCAGCATGAGCTCGCTCTTTCTGGGCTAGAGCAAAGCGTAGGGAGTTTTCTGCGTTGCGCACATGGTCTTGTGCGATTCGGGCAGATTGAGCTGCCTTTCCTGCCCACTGCGAAGCTTGATTGGCGTAGTCTCTTGCTTTTACAGAATCGCCATAGGCGGCGTAGTAGGACTGCTGGGCTTTAGCTGCGCTTTCGGATGCTTTTTGTGCTGCGGAAAAACCCTGTTGAAGTAGAGCGTCGATACTGTCGTTGTAAACTGTGCGCTCGGCATCATCGCCAGACTTTCGAAAAGCTTCAACAGAGACAAATTCGTTGAGCATGGCTCGGTCGCCGAGCACGGCTGCTTCTGCAGAAGCTTTAAGTTCGGGTCCGCCGGTTCTTGCGAGTTCGTAGGCTTGGCGTTGTTGGTCTTCATATCGAGCTTTTTCAAAGCCGCCTTCAACGACAAAATCGGCAAGGTCATCGTAGGTTCCAGAAGAAATGGCTGCGTCAGCTTTTTCCTTAACGGTATTGCCGCCGGCGTCGCGAAGCTGCCAAGCTTGTCGAGTTAGTTCCGGGACTTTCATAGTGTGAACAGTCTCGTTAAGGAACGTGTCTAACTCTGCTGGAGGGTCTTCGATATGCTCGTCGGCAGCTTTGCGGATTTCTGGGTTGGGATCTGCCTGCCACAAGAATTGGGCCTTGGTGACATTGTCTTGGTATTTGAGGGAGTCGAAAGACTTCACGAAGGCCAGAAGATCTTCGTGAGATCCGGTTTGGAGTGCGACTTGAGCGCCGCCCTGGACCATGGAATCGCCTACTTGTAAAGCAGAGACTGTAAGTTGCTGGACTTTTGCAGTGTCGATACTCTCCTCAGGAACTTGCGCTAGAGAGGCAAGTTCTGTCAGATCTGCTTGCAGGCGTTGTTTTTCTTCCTTGTTATCGTGGACTACCTTATCTTGTGCATCTTCGAGTTCACGTGCATATACTGCTTGGTCTTTGAGGTATTGGGCTTCTTGTTCTTGGCGCTGGGTGGCAGCTTCTTGAGAAAGTTTGGCGATGTCATTGGCGAGGTTGATGGCCTCGATAGATTTTAAGGCTGCTTCTTGGGCTGATTGGGCATTAGCACCGGCTCGTTGTGCGGCGGCAGAGGCATTGCCGGCTTCTCGTGCTGCGTCTTCTGCGGCTTGGGCGCTTTTATTTGCGTGGTCGGCGGCTTGTCGAGCTGCTGTACGGGCTTTTTGTACTAGTTCGGTAATCTGGTTGACGATTCCGTCGACTTCGTTAGAGGCTGCGCGTGCGCGAGAGGCTGCTGCGCGTGCTCGTGCGGCACCTGCTCGTGCTTCTGCTGCGGCTTGGTCACCGGCTCCTGCGGCGGCTGCTGCTTCGGATGCGGCGGCTGCTGCCGCATCTGCATTGTTTGCAGCGCTGGCTGCGGCATCACTGGCGGTGCGGGCAAAACCGGCGGCGGCGTCTGCGTGGGCAAAAGATTGCGCGGCTTTGTCAGCAGCCCGTGCAGCATCACGAGCTTGTTCGGCTGCTTGGCGCGCTTGAGATGCCATGGAGGCGTCATAGCCTGCTGCGGAAGCACGGGATGCTGCTTCTTGGGCTGCAATACGTGCCCGAGAAGCAGCAGAGGCTGCACGAGCTAGAGCGTCGGCAGTTTGGGCTAAGGCTTGTCGTGCTTCTGCTGCTGCAGCCACTGCGTTATCGGCTACTTGGGCAGACTGGTTAGCAAGCTTTCCTGCCGACGCTGCGGCATTGCCTGCCCTTACTTGTGCTGCATCGGCGGCTAGTGCCTCATCTTTTGCTTTTTGAGTAGCCTGTCGAGATGCCTCTGTTGCCCGTCTGGCTTGGTCAGCGTTTGTTGCAGCGAAGCTTGCAGCACGCTGGGCTTTATCGGACTCTTCGATAGCGGTATCGACCAGTTCGGTAATACTCATCTTCTCTGAGTCTTGGGCTGCATCGACAAACTGCCCATAGCGAAGATACGACTCAATTGCTGTATCTGTATCTGTCATCAGTGCTTCAGAAGCGCCTGCAGCGACTGATGGGAGTGGGGATCGGGAAAGTTCGTAGACTTCGCGTCGTTTATCATCCCAGCGAGCTTTATCTGCACCTGTAGCTGCAAACTCGCTTAGGGCTTCTTCAGTGTCTGTAGATAGTGCCTTTTCGGCTGCTGCTTTAAGGACACTTCCTTCTGGTGCTTGGGTAGCTTTCCACGCGGTTGCACGATCGTCTTCGGTTTGGGCTGTTTGCCACCCAGTATCGATAAAGTTGCTGAGACTGTCGATATCACCTGCATCGAGGGCCTGTTTGGCTGCGTTTTGAACGTTTTCTTCAGATAGTGAAGAGATTGTCACCACTATTTGGCGAAGGTCTTGAGTGCGGGCCTCATCCATGCCTGATTTTGTATAAGCAGATAATTCTTCTTGCCCGCCCCGAAGTACTTCTTCAGCAGCTGCCTGCGAGGCAGGGAAGTTGGTGCTCACCATTTCAATGGCATAGTTTCGCGCTTGCTGTTCATCAGCAATCTCAGCGCCCAGGTCGCGTTGATCTGCTTGGGCAAGCGCATGCGCTGACGAAAGGCTAAGCCCTACTGCAGCAGCGGTGATAACGGACATGATTTTTCGAGCGCAATGTGTCACTGTCTTCGCAGGGTGATGATGCTTGTAGCGCATGTGCGGACTTTCTTATCTATAAGGTATGGGTTAATTGGGCGCTACGCGTTACGGCGAAAGCAGCCTGAAAAGGCATACACAGTGGCGGCCCTTTTATTACAGGTTTTGCGTTTACTTCCCGGGTAGGGCAAGGCCCTGGTCGATAAACCACACCGATTCACTCGTGCGAGAAGTGGTGGTTGCAACCTTTTGCGTCCCACTTGCTGTGAGAACACGATTTTGATTTAGTGCCGAAGCAAGGCGAGTTCCTGTGGGGGTTTCTGCCACACTTGCAGGACACCACGTTGCACCTTTGGCGTTCGGGTTGCTTTGAACAGCTACTGATCCGTTAGAGTGCATGGTCAAGAAGACGCCTGGATATGCAGCTGCTTCCAAGGACAGGCACTGAGATCCATCGCGGGCTGGGACTACTTTAAAAGACGCGTCGAGGCGGGAGAGTGTCTGATGGTTTGTGTGTGGGTTCCCAACCTGCATGAGGAGATGGACCAGAATGACTACTGTGGCACGACGAGATCCGGCTGATAAGGCCAAGATTGATGCGATTGAAAAGAAGCTGCTTGCTAACCCTGAAATCGCGAAGCTGATTGATGACCTAGGCACATCCACAACGGATGCCAACGACCTGGTTCGCGGCATGTTGCAGGCCTCGATTACCAGGGGACTCAACGCTGAGATGGATGCGCATTTGGGCTACGAGTCTGGCGACAGGAGCGCTAAAGCTGCTGCTGGGACAGACAATCACCGCAACGGGTCGTATCCAAAGACCGTGGATTCTAACTACGGGCCAGTTACCGTTGATGTCCCGAGGGATCGGGCGGGAACATTCTTGCCGACTATGGTCCCTAAAGGCGCGAGGAGATTGACTGATGTCGATGACATGATCGTCAGCTTGTACGCCGGTGGGATGACAATTAGGGATATCCAGCACCATATGGCAACTGCGATGCGTGTTGATGTTTCCCATGAGACGATTTCCGCAGTCACCGATGCCGTCCTCGATGAGGTCATGGTCTGGCAAAACCGCCAGCTAGATGAGTTCTACCCGGTCATTTTCCTGGATGCGTTGCGCATTAAAGTCCGCGACGGTGGCCGAGTGGTCAACAAGTCCGCGTACATGGCTATCGGTGTGGATCTTGACGGTATCAAGCACATTTTGGGATTGTGGATTGCCAAAGAAGAAGGCGCTTCATTTTGGGCGCAGGTATGCGCCAATCTTTCTAACCGTGGGGTCAAAGACGTCTTTATCGTCTGCTGTGACGGGCTTAAAGGCCTGCCTGAAGCAGTCGAGGCAACCTGGCCGAACTCTATGGTGCAAACCTGTATCGTGCACCTGATTCGTGCAGCTAACCGGTGGGTAGCCTACGGGGATCGCCGGGGCGTATCGGCCGCGTTGAAAAAGATTTACACCGCCGCGGACGAACCCACAGCTAAGGTTGCTTTAGACGAATTTGAAGCCTCTGAATTGGGAGAAAAGTATCCACGCTCAGTCAAGGTCTGGCGAGATGCATGGGCGCGTTTCGTACCGTTTCTACAGTTCCCACCAGCGGCCAGAAAGGTTATCTATACGACGAATTCGATTGAATCATTCAACAATGAACTGCGTAAAGCTACCCGCAACAGGGTGCAGTTCACCAACGATGAATCAGCGCTCAAGACGCTGTGGTTGATGATCTGCAACATTGAAGATAAACGAGCGGCAAAGAGGGCAAAGCAAGGCAAACGAGTCTCAGCGACAGCCGGCAGACTCATGGAAGGAGCCCGAGTTTCCGGCTGGAAACAAGCCATTAACCAGATGGCCGTGGCCTACCCCGACCGCTTCGACAAATACCTATAAACCTAGCCCCACACACAAACAACTTGACACGCTCCGAGGCGGTCATTAAAACCTGAGTTTCTATCTATGTTTGATAGTTCTACTCCGGCCCAAGACAATCGCAGTATTTTTCCGCCGGCATATCGGCCAGCAGAACGCATACTGATCACGTGTGGGTTGGCGGTATCCACGCTAAGGTCGCCAGTGCCAGCACCGGTTGAGGTCGCTACCGGGGTGACCTGCATTTCAACAACGGTAGAACGATTATTGCCAACGTCGATGCTTTGGATTTTTCCTGGTTCCACTACTCGCTGCCAGTACACATCGCCATCAGGCAATTTAAAGGCCACTGAAACCGGTACTTTTAAGCGATTGACAACTCCATACGATCCCGTAATGTTTACGGCCACCCAGCCTGTGGGCTTTGTAAGGAAAAAGCATGCTTTAGAGTTTTCCAGCTCTGAAGAATCAATACGCACGTACTCCGCCGCAGTAGCACAGTCTTTTTGAACGAGGCCACCGTCGCCTGCTGTGATGTTCACGGGCGTTTCTGCTACTGCGGGAGAGGTAGCAAGACCAGCAGAAACTATGCAGGTAAGTACTCCGATAGATAAGCGTTGGATAAAAGAATTCACAATAGGCTCCTTGCTTTTAGGTACGTAGTTGAACACCGTGGTTACTTCGACAACGGGATATACGTCGTCGAAGAGGAATTAATTGTTGAACGCACAGTTCCTGCAAACTTGCTCCATACCTGTGAACCAATGTGATCGGAGCTAAAAGGACCTTGAACCTTTGAGGTCTGTGTCGGGCCAAAGGATTCGACTACGAGGCGAACCCATGTTTTGTCAGAGCCGGTGTAGGAATTTTCTACGCTGTCGTTGTCGAAGACAACATTGTCATCATCTGCATTGGGGGAAGTTACTTCATCGAATCGGATGTTTAGTGTTCTGCCGCCGCCTTCTGGATGATCGCTAGCAGTAACCAGTGAGAATCCCTCATCAGAGATACGCTCTACGGTTACTTTGCTTTTAGCTCCGCCCACACCTGTAAAAGTGCATACGGAGACTTCAGTAATTTCGTCAGGGCACCCTGAGAGGGGAAAGTATTTATCCATGTTTTGGATAACTTCGCGATAGACCCCGGCTGCATGCCACCGTTTGAAGTCGGTGGTGTTAAACAGTGGATAAATCTGACGGTAACTCGAAATATTTTGATTGTCATAAGCCTCTAGGGCCTTGCCAGTAGGCTTAAAATACTGAATAGATCCGCCCTGGAAATCCTGCTTTATGCCTCCGCCTGCAGCGTATTTTTCCGATGTGGGAAACTTCAAAGAGCTACGCTCCCATCCCTGACTTCCCCAGAAATCCCGAATGGGGCCAGAAATACTATGGACCCCGCTAGCTTGTGACCAGTAGATAGATCCGCCTTGAAAATGGTTGTAGCGCCCAGTCTTTTCTGGGGTAAGCAACTCATCAGTGGTTGGGTACCCTAGCTCACCGGTCTCCCAGCCTTGCTGAGCCCATTTATCGCGAATTCCTCCCCACACTTGATGAGCATCAGTCTCTGGCGACCAGTAGATAGACCCGCCCTGGAAATGGTTAAACCGCCCCTTACCATCAGGGGTCTTCAACTCATCCGTAATGGGATATCCCAAGGCCGCGCCTTCCCAGCCAAGATCTCCCCACTTATTGCGAATACGCCCACCTACCTGGTGGGCAATTCCATTATCAACACCGGCATGCCAGTAAATGGAGGCATCCTTAGCGAACACCTGGAACCGACCATTATTTTTAGCTACACGCTCATCAGTTGTAGCGTCACCAAAAGTCTTCCATCCACCAAGCCGGTGATACGCCTCTTCAATACGGCCCCCAATCCAATGGCCGTGAAAAACCTTGGCACTTGAAACACCAGCACCAGCAAAAGTAACACTTGCACATACCGCAATAGTTGCAGTCAACTTCTTAGCGAATTTCATCCGTAGCCCTTTCCCGCCACCGCTTTTAAGAACAGCTGAACACCAGATAATTGACAGCCTGAGTTAGGGTATCGCTACGGTTATACACAGTCCATAGATATGTGTTTAGAAACTTTCTCTAAAACTAAATAATTCGCTAAAACGCCAGATAGACACATGTACAGACTCGATTTTCGCGTCTCGCGAAAGGCAGTCAAAATAACCTATATAAGGGGTATATATAACCCTAAACTAAACATTTACACTGCACATTCAGTCTGGGCAGTGTACACATTGCACGTCAACGATGCACTTAGGTGGAGGAAGCGGTGGCTGACATTGTTCATGAAACCCAGGAGTACCTGTGCACCTTGTTTATCAAAGCCCACGGCGAAGATGGAGACTACGAGTACGCACTAGACGCCGCCAACAGCGCAGCCGGACACCTACAAGTAATACAAGCGGAGTTGCCAGCTACTTCCCCACTGGCCCGCGACGCCGGCATACTCGCTAAGTCCGTGCGCGCGGCGCAACGAAATCTGTCGCCAACGGCGACCCGCAGATAGCCTAGATGAACTTCTAGGCTTAGCCTGTGATGTCTATGGAGTTTTTGGACACGGAGTCTAATGGATTTTTGGACGGGGAGTCCAGATAGTTTTTGGTCACGGAGTCCAAAGACTTCCTTGTCGTGATGTCTCAAGACTTTTTGGACAGTCGGTGGGTTGGAATACCAAGATGGCTATTTCAACCCATCTCCGCAAGAAAATAGCGGACTTCGACCCAGTAAGAGACGGACGAACCGTCACCCAATTCTGCAAGGATATTGGCGTATCTCGCCAAACCTATGCCAACATCAAACGCCGCGTTGAACAACGCGGCCGTGCAGGCATCCTGCCTGACTCCACCGCCCCGCATTCCCCAGCCAGAATCTACGATGATCACCTTCGTCAGAAAGTCATCACAGCTCGATCAGTGCTCAAGGCCCAGGGACGTGACTATGGCCCGTGGTCAATCTATTACTACCTCATTGATGACCTTGGTTTAGAGCACCCACCGGCACGGTCTACGATTGCGCTTTGGCTCCACGAAGCTGGTGTTGCTGAGGCCAATGCCCGTAAACGTCCTCGTAAAAGCTATAAACTCTGGGCACGCGATAAGGTCGATGAGCTGTGGCAACTCGACGGGTTTGTCTACCGACTCTTTGACACTCCACATACCCAGATCACTATCTACCAGCTGGTTGATGATGCCAGCCGGTTTGATCTGGGCTCACAAGCCTTCGCCGCCAAAGAAAACGGATTCGATGCTCGCACTACCTTGGCCGCAGCAATAGAAACGTATGGTCGCCCGCAGGAACTTTTGACCGATAACGGTGAAGCTTTTGCCACCTATCACCGGGGCCGATTGTCCGATACCGAGCGCTGGCTCGCCGCCCAAGGTATCTGGTCCATTGCAGGTTTTGGCCCGCAAACCCAAGGCAAAGATGAACGCTCGCATCAAACCATGACCAAGTTTCTCGATGCACGCCAACCTACGACACTTCAGCACGTCCAACAGCTGTTGGACGACTACCGCGAGTTTTACAACACCAGGCGCCGCCATCAAGGCCTGTTAGTCGGCAAAATGCACATCACTCCAGCCCAAGCCCGTGAGCACTTCGCCCACGCTCAATCCCCAACACAACCCATTGACCCGGATATGCTGTGGGCCAAGATTGTGAAGTCATACCGGGATACACACTCAGAAAGCGCGATACACCACGAGCATCGTATCGAGAATGGGGTTAAAGAGGCGATGGCGCCGGTTGTGGGAGAAGTTGCAGCTTCTCCCACAACCATCGATGACGATAACGAACCAATCCAGCAAGAATCATCTCCTACCGTCAGTCCCACCGTAGACGGTCTATCCGCCCAGTCAAGCAACGCCTGGGGTATCCCCGACACACTGTGGATCAACAAAAGCGGAGTGGTGCGCATCCTGGGCTATGGATTCTATGTAGGACTCCGGTTTAAAAACCGGCTCATATACAGCCACGTTACCGATGACACCGCTGAGTTCTTCACTGATCATGATGGTGAAGCACTGTTTTCATTCCCACTGCCCATCAAGCTACTTGAGCGTCCAGCCGGCGGACAGATCAACATCGGGCATGTCGAAGGAATGTGGCACCGCCGACCACCAGAGATCAAACCAATCCTGTCGCGTCCGCGCCCGTCGAGACGAAAGAAACCATAACCGGTAAGACGAGCTAGAGACTGTCCAAAAACACCAAAGACTCCCTGCCCAAAAAGCAGGGAGACTCCACGTCCAAAAAGTCATTGGACTCCTAGCCCAAAAAGTTACTGGACTCCGTGTCCAAAAAGTCCATGGACATAACACTTCTAGGCTTAGCCACCAGCCTCAAAGAGCGGCTGGAAGGCGTTCAATAAAGGAAAATCCCCAGTACTTCAACATTTCCTGTAACGATACGGGCTACCGGAGGTCCCCTGCTGGTGTCAAAGCTCGGTAATTAAGGAAAGGTTTCCTTCACGTGAGGTTCTATCTAACTGCCTGGCGGCAGAGGAACCGTATATTGCTTATTACTAAACCCTTGTACCATGAATCTGGGCACGCCAGCGACCATAGGTCGTGGTCAGGGGCGTGAACACTTGTGAGCAGATAGCAGGGCGTTTGTATCGGGCAATTCGCCGGCGCATTCGCGTATCAGTATGAGCAATAGAGCGCGCTCAAAACGCTAGGGCGCGCACGAGCAAACGAGTACCAGGACGTGGCAATCAAACGAGGCTAGGAAGTCACGCCCCGCGACTTCCGCAGCAGCCCCAAACCTAGACCTTTACGCAACGGATTAATCGCCGCATCCGGTCTTCAAAAACTCATCGCACTTGTTTGCTCATGTCGAAAGTTTTATTAGCTAGCGATCTACTGCGGATGCTCTTCGCTATAGCGCAGCAAGGTTTCCGCAACAAGCTGGGCTCCAAGCAGAGCTTCGTCACGCAACTGTGCTTCGGAGTACTCAAGGTACTTAATGATTCGATGCTCAGCGTGGATAACACTCGCAGTCTGCTGGTCCGCACGGAAGACAACCGGCCAAAACGCACGATTATTAAAGTCGCTAATCCAATTAAGATCCTCTGCTTCAGGCTGACGCGCCTGGATCATCCCACCAATACCAATGTTCGTGTCCTGATCAACGATGTAGATAGGAACCCCATTGACCTGAGTCAGCAACCCACCAGTCGACAACTGCGAGCAGTCAAGCCCCTGAGTAGAAAGCGCCTCCCCAATAGATTCGACGGATGCTTCACGCAACGCTGGCTTCTTCTTTCCAAACAGTCCCATGGTCTTACTCCGTTCCTTCAAAAAGTTCTTCAATCTTTCCCAGCGCGTTGAACCCGACATGCAAGCTGGCGTCGATGAGCGTATCCAGCTGGAATTGGGACACACCTTGGGTGAAGTTGAAGTGATTGCGGAAGACAATCGTCCGGCGTCCCTCGATGAGATTAGGAACCACTTTGCCGAAAGCCAGGTTGTCATTCGTCGCATTAATAGCGTTCATTGCCACCAGCTTCTTGTCCGACGGGATTGTTCCAAAAGACTCAATGCGAACAGTAAAATACTCGCCGTCGGGAACGAAGATGGCAACACCTTGCGGAAATTGGGAGCCCCACTTGCCGTTGTCCTCTCCCGCAGAGATCTCCAACGTATCCAGAGACTTGACGAGCATGGGAGTGGAGAAAGTCGTGATGTCTTTATAAGAACTCATTTTGCTCCTACTTAATTAGGTATTGATGAGACGTATGAGGCCTGCTCAGTCTACGACGAATTCAACGAAACTGTCAGGCCACACACATCCGTGTAGCTGGCAGTATTCCCCATTAATAGAAGTTTAGGTTCGGAAATGAAACAGCACATCGATAAACAAATATCGCCAGAACTCCCAAAGCCTATAAGAAACCCTCACTTACCAGTCTTCTTTAAGTGGGAGGTTACCTAACTGCCTAACGGAAGAAGAACCGTATATTGCTTATGGTGTGACCCCCCTACTCCGGGATCGCCCCTTACGTCACTCCTGTGGGAGTTTGACTTCCGCCGCGTGTTAATGCGGAATGTATCGACAGTAAACAATTTTCGTTATACGATATTTTCATGCCTGTGAACATCACTCAAGATCAACTCGACACGTGGGTTTCCGAAGCAGAAGAAGGCTACGATCCAGAAGTGTTGAAAAAGCGCGGACGCGGACGCCCCGGTCGCGGGGCGGAGCCTGCTCAGGTCGTTGCTGTACGCCTCACTGTCGATGAACTTAGCGCTCTAGATCGCCTAGCTACGAAAAAGAATCTCACCCGATCTGAGCTTGTTCGCCAAGCAATCAGCACGCTCACGGCGGCATGAAAGCAGCCAAATCTGCCACTAAGCACGGTATCGCAGAAGCCGATGGAATCCATGCAGCTTCCTATCCGCTGTGGATAGAACCTCTCGACGATAACCCTAGCCAGTGGAGGGAACTCCGCCTCGGTTTTGATACCCATGCTCGACTGCTGGAAACCGTCGTTGTTGTTGCCTCCGATGGGGACGAACTATTAATCCATGTGATGAAAGCTCGCCCGCACTACAGCAAGCTCCTCGAATAACGTCCTGATACGTTAAATCCGGCTTTCGCCTGCGTCCCCTAGGGGAGATCCCCGCTGCCTTTAACGCGCGATTAATAGTCTGCCTCAAGACTCCAAACTCTTTCATCTCGCTCTGAATAGTCGGCCACCCACCTATCTCCGCTTCTGCTTGAATAAACACCCGCGATAGTCAGCCGGACACTCCTCGCAGCTTTTGCGCGTTTCTTACTAGCGGTTTCCAGTTTGTCGCGCTGTACCCTAATGTCCAGTAATGGTGTTCCACTTTTAAGAGGTTGCTTATTAAGCACTCAATGTGGGGGCAATAATTTCGGAATGAGAATCCGGATCTTGACCCAATAAAGCGCAGTAAGTTGCGTTTAGTGCGGAGTCTTCCGGTTTATTAATAGGGTGTACCCTTTGGGACTTTATATAGCGAATGTTTCGTTTGTTTCGTTTGTTCGGTAATATGGGGGCATGGCCTATCTACAAGACAACGAAATCGCTAGCACTGCGGCCACAGCCCGTGAGGCTTTGCAGAAAATCAACCGCGTCCTAAGCGATACATCTACCAATAAGGACGTCAAGGTCGTAGTGGAGCAGTCTGATGAGGTCATCCGTCTACCCAGAGAAGTCGCCACCGTCCTCCGGGAAATCCTGGTCAATTCAGTAGCCGGCAGATCGGTAAGCGTGATCCCCATGCGGGCCGAGCTAACCACCCAGCAAGCAGCTAACCTGCTTAATGTTTCTCGTCCGCATGTCATTAAATTGATGGATGACGGCATCTTGCCTGGACATAAGGTTGGTACTCATCGACGTATCTATGCGGCCGACGTGCAGGCCTATAAACACCAACGAGATATCGAGGCACGTACAGCTGCAGATGATCTCACCGCCCTAACCGAGGAGATGGGGCTGTACGAGTGAGTGGCTTTACCGTTATCTACGACGCCAACGTGCTGTACCCCAATATGTTGCGTGACATCCTGATCCGACTGGCAGGCACGGGCATTTACCAAGCCCGGTGGACCGAGGACATCCTGGATGAGGTTTTTCGCAACCTCCAGGCCAACCGGCCAGATCTTGACCCCAGTAAACTACGCCGAACCCGGGAGCTGATGTGTCGGGCTGTGGATGATTGTCTGGTGACTGGGTATGAAGATTTAATTGAGTCATTGTCCTTGCCGGATCCTGATGACCGTCATGTTCTTGCTGCTGCCATCAGGTGTGGTGCCCAGGTGATTGTCACCGAAAACGCGCGGGATTTTCCTCAAGACGTGATGGATAAATACGGCATCGAGATCCAGGGTGCTGATGAGTTTTTATGTGATCAGATTGATCTGTTCGGTACTCGTGTCCATCAGGCTATTACCTATGCCGCGGCGGCGTTCAAAAATCCCCCCATGACCATTGATGATGTACTTGACGCGCTAGCCAGGGCGGGAGCTCCTTCCGCAGCGGACTTACTCCGGAGATAGATCACTCCACCCATGAAGGCACACCGGGTATGCCTCGACTGGGCACAGTGCCCAGGGTGCGACGGTGGATACCTGCCATGTTGTCGCCGGGATCGGGCAGGTCGATAAGGCCGGCGTGTACGTGCCGATGACCCGGGGGCGGGTCCATAATCATCTGTATCTGATGGAGACCCAGGCGGGGGATCCGGATACCGCGCATCATCACCTGCAGGTGGCGGAACGTCGCGACACGACCAGCTATGCCCGGGAGTTGTTGATCCAGGCAGCATCCCGGGATTGAAGTGCCCTGAGTTTTGTTCCTAGGCATGTGCCTTGATTCCTATTATTGCTTGGGGGCGGGTTCTCCCAAAGAAAACCGCCTCATCGGCTGTTGGTGTGTATACGGGACAAGTCAATCATGACCGTAGTGCAAAACGGGGTGTCGGATGCGGTTTGTTGGTACCGCGTTACTGGAACACCGGTACCAACAAACTGCATCCGACAAGCTGGGGAAAGCTAAAAGCAACAAAACCTAACGGGACAAAATTATTTGGCCGTGTAACTGGGGAAAGGATAGAGGGGTGAAGTGGCGTGACGGACATTGTGCATGAAGCCCAGGACACACACCTGTGTGTGTTGTTTATTGGGGCGCACGGGGATACTGGAGACTACAAGTACGCACTCGACGCCGCCAACAGTGCCGCCAAGCACCTACAGGTAATACAAGCGGAGTTGCCTGCCACTTCCCCACTGGCCCGCGACGCCGGCACACTCGCCAAGTTCGTACGCGCAGCACAACGGAATCTATCTCAACAGAGGCCCGCAGATAGTTCCGACGAGGTTCTAGAATTAGCCACCAGTCTCAAAGAACGACTGGAAGGCGCTCAATAAAAGGAAACTCCCCTAGTGCTTCTCGTCGTTGGAAGCACTAGGGGAGAAGCCACCTGCGGGGGATTGTGGCTTTTTTATTTTCCTTCCGTCCGACTATGCGCCGGGGGAGGTGCGCTGCGGACACCCAAAACCATACCGCCTTACAGCGCGCCCGCAACCGGAGCGAAAAATAGAACAACAATTACTTGCTTTGGGGGATATGCGACAAAAAGACACACTTTTTGTCGCATATCCCGGATCGGCTTTTGGGATGACAGCTTTTAAAATGGGCGTCGCTTTTTGAGGGCTCAGACTAGGTGAGAATTGTGGTTCTGGGCGGACAGTCTGAATATGTTGTCAATGTCGCCTGTGACACTGCGTCCGAAATTATCAAATGCTTTCGAGGCATCCGTGGGAGGAAATCGATCTACCATTCTGTCTACTTCGGTGCGGCCTAATGGGAGCAAGTTGGGGTAGCTCCACATGAATGCAAAATGCCCGTTCGGACGAACTTGGGCTGTATCTGATGAAAAAAGCCAGGTTCCGCCACTTGAATTTTTCCAAACCAAAATGCTTGAACCTGGGAAGTGGCCACCCAGTTCAACGAGTTTTGCTCTTGGGCTTAAATCCACCTCTTTACGCCACACCACCTTGCGCGAGATGGCTTCATTCGACCACTTTAAGTCGAGTTCATTTACGAGTACCGTCCCGTTGTATTCGACCGCCCAATGAGATTGAGCTCCGAACATATGTGGATGACTTGCAGCAATAGAGACATTGTGGAGGCCTTGCTGAATTCTGGGGGTTGGAGTTTGGTTCCGAAAAGTGATGGGAAGTGGATCCCAGAGAAGCCAACCGTCGCCAATATTCAGCAGGTAGGACGTGTGCCCTATTCCAATCACGGGCTCCGTTTTTAGTGCATAAGCATCTGGTTCAAGTTCGGTGGCTTGAATTGTGAAGTCTGTTAGAGCTTCACGGTAGATCCATTTTTGCCCGTTTGGGTCTAGATACTGTCGGTCATCGTTGCAGATCTCACAACTTCCCGGTTCCGGGTCAGGTGCACCGCGATTTTCGACCCCACAGTTCCTGCAAATGGGACTGAGCTTTTCCATTAGTATCCTCCAGTTACAATTCGGTGCCCAGAAGGAGACTCGATCTCGTTGAGAAGAAGGTCGGCGAAATCGCGCCAACTTAGCTCGCTGACTCCGTCCTGGTTTTGGACGAGGGATGAGAATGACAATCGGTAGTTTCCCAGTTCAGGCCCGTCGATCAAGTTGGCTGGGGGGGCAACGTAGGTCCAGTCGGAGTCTGGAAGACTTTCCATTAAGGTGTCGAATTGGTTGGTTGATGCTACAGCAATGTCGCGCCAGGCATCCTGAACAAATTCTGTATTGATTGTTCGCGGTGCACCCTCATCGTCTGAGACTGGCAAACTTCCAGCTCCACCGCTGACCACCAACCTCACACCGAGGTCGTGGCAGACTTCCGCAACGTTGATACTTCCTTGGACTAATTCAGCTTCCCTGCCGGGGCTGGGCCGGGTCGCGTTAACCACGACGTCAACACCGGACGCTACAGAGGTCAAAAAATTTTTGTCGTATGCATCGCCGTGGATAAGTTGGGTGCCGGGGCCAGACAAGAAATCCGGTGTGCTCGATCGGGTTACACCTGAAACCGAGTGCCCTCGCGAAATTGCCAAACGGCTTAAAACCGCGCCAACCTGACCGTTGGCTCCGAGGATAAGAATATGCATCTTCATCAAACTCCTTTAGCTAGAAGAATCTTTGAACTTTAGAAACGAGAGAAACTGTGAGGGTTGAAGCTGGGACAAGAGAATTGTGCACAGGCATAGCAGGAATCCGAGCCACTGAACGGTGCTCAGGCTCTCTCCAAGAATCACGAGACCGAGCAAAGTCGCCACTAGTGGTGAAAGCAGTGGCAGGAACCCAGCGGAAACTGCAGATACTTTGGCCAGTCCAGAGAACCAAGCCCAGTAAGTGAGCAGGCCACCCACAAGTGAGAGCCAGAGGTAACCCATTAAAGAGGTGGAAGTAAGCGCTGGGGGATTCCCTTCGAGAAGAAACGCTATGGGGATGAGCATCAAGCCCGACCAACTCAACAGCCAAGATGTCCAAGTGAATGCATCAGTGGGGCGCCCCCATCGCTTTGTCAGTACAATTCCGAGAGCCATGCTGGCGGTCCCGACTATCCCTGCTGCAATGCCAACCCAATCGAGGCTAGCTCCGGGAGCGAGGACCATTATTGCAATTCCAAAAACTCCGCATACCGCCCAGCCAATGCGCCAGAAGGTGGGACTCTGTGCTGTGAGTAGCCATGCGAAGGTGATCACGAAGAGAGGCTGACAGGCGGCTAGCACCGACGCAATTCCTCCGGGAAGTCGATACGCGGCCAAGAACAAGAGCGGAAACCAAATGCCGATGTTCAACACGGAAAGTATTGCTGATCGGATGATCCAAACGCCTTTCGGAAGGGAGCGGCAAATCAGTAAACCGAGGATCCCTCCGGGTAGTGCCCTCAGGACGCTAGACCAGAAGGGAAATCCCGCTGGAAGAAGTTGGCTTGTTACAACGTATGTGGTGCCCCAAACTATTGGCGCAGATGCGGTGACTAGTGTCCACAAGAAATTGTCACGCGACGTAAATTGAGTACTGGTCATATCTAACCTCATTTCTTCGCTACTGAATCGAGGAAGAATTCAGGTTTAAGGCTTCTAGCGATTTGAGCTGCGGCATTTACCACTTCAACCATCACGTCAAAGTTCGCCGTTTGGGAGCGATTATCGGTCTCTGAATCAATGGCGCGCATCACAAACTTCGTGATTGCCTTGCCGCGAACCCCCTGAGAACTTGCATTTATGAGAGATCTTTGAACTGCTTTTTCCACCAGCTCGTCGTCTAGTGCGATCTCCTTACTAGGTGCAACTAGTATTAGGAATCCTCCTGGGCCAACAGTCTCGATGTGTGTGGCAGCTGCAGTTGCTATTTCAATAGGGTCTTGACTGAAACTTTCTAGGAATACACCGGATTTTCTGCAATAGAATGCGGGAAATTCTGATGTCCCGAAGCCTACAACTGGTACCCCTAGAGATTCCAAGACCTCCGAAGTCTTGGGAATGTCCAAGAACTTCTTTACACCTGCGGATACAACAATTGTTTTACGACTCGAAATCTCATGAAGATCTGCAGATACATCCAAAGTCTCGGAAAAATCCCGATGAACACCTCCAAGTCCTGCTGTGGAGAAGATTCTGATACCTGCAAGTTCACATATTGCTATAGAAGCACTTGCTGTTGTGGCCCCCACCTTCCCTTGAGTTATGCAGAGTGCGATATCTCGAGCTGACACCTTGATAGGCTTCGGGTCATCGGTCAATAACTCCACATCTTTCGGACTGGCGCCTATGCAGATCCGTTTATCTCGAATAAAAGTTAGAGCAGGAACAACCCCGTTGGATCTGATTATCTCATCGCAAGCGTTAAACATCTCCAGGTTGCGAGGATAAGGTAAGCCGTGGGAGAGAACATTCGACTCTAGGCCGAGGATTGGAAGGCCGTTGGATAGTGCGTTTTGGACCTCGTCGGAGTATTCGATAGGTACATTATGCAAGGTAATCAGGCTCCCGAATCAACGTGGATCGTTGAGGGATTAGCATTTTTTCAACTACAGCTTCCTCCCAATCCCTCTCATCTATGGAATTTAAGCGAATTGATACTTTTCCAGGCTTTGTAGGGAAATGTGCGGCAATCACTTCCGTTACTTCCTCAGCGAGTGCGCTTCGATCTGAGTCCGACATTGAGTTGGGGAAATGATAGATTTCAATATGGGGCATGGTGCTCTCCTACTTATTTACGGTTGACGAATAGTGTTGAAAATCTCGAATTGTATTGCCAAGTGTGGTTACAAATGGCGGCTTTAAAATCTCATAATGATCTACTTCCACTTCGATCGACTTCATGAATTCACCATTTGCGCTGAGTAGTGCATCAATAGACGAGTATTTATCGCCCTTTGCTTTTACGACCAGTGTGGGGCAAACTGGCTGGTAGTGCTCAATCTCGTCAAATGTATACTCGAACTGATATTGCGTAGCAACGAGCCTGACGATGCGTGACACCTGACCGTAACTAATGTCTTTATTCTTTGCGTGAATAAATTTGATAGCATCCTCAATTGTTTGACAGCTCCGCCGAGCTGAACGAAAGTCGTCCGCTCGTAGGGGTGAATTGAATACGCTTAGAAGCATTCCTAGAAATTCTGGATTGCCGACACTGCTATCTCGGGAACCGGTTTGCTCAATGCTGTTGTCTGGCGCCAAAGTGGGATTTCCGGGACAAAGGAGTGTCAGCGAACGTACTTGCCTTCCCATTTGAGCCAGTTGTGTTGCTGTCTTGATGGCTACACGTGCCCCAAAGGAATATCCAATTAAATTTAACTCTGCATTCTTAGGTAACAGTTGAATATCCTTACGCGCTACTTCGTCGAGGTCTTTTAGTATTTCTTCGCCTTCATTTAGACCCTGGGCCTGAATGCCAAGAACGCGGCCGTTGAGATTCACAGATCCGGCGAGTTTCCTCAGATTGAGTGGAAGACCGCCGAGACCGGGCCACATTACTGTACAAGTTTGGTTCGTGATATTTGTGGCCGGTTGGATAAGGTCTATCGCGCGAGATGTTTCACGGCTGCCACTAATACTATCGGCAAATTTCTCGAGGGTTGGATTTGCGAAAAGCAACTGTGGCGATGCTTTTATTCCAAGATTTTCGCGAAGTTGCGAGATTAGCATCATTACTCGGATTGAGTTCCCGCCGAGGTCGAAAAAGTTGTCGTTCGCGCGAATGTCAGTGCACTTTAGAATTTGAGACCATGCTTTCGCCACGGCAATCTCATTCTCCGTTTCGGGGAGTGGGCCATTTCGAACTTTAGTCTTGAACTTGTCGGACGCTATCGAGACTAAAGCTTTCCGATCAATCTTTCCGTTAGCAGTACGGGGAAGTTGGTTCATTACGACGACATGGTCAGGCATCATGTAGGAAGGGACTTTTTCTTTGATCTGCCGTGTGATGATCTCGGTCGGTCCTTCCATGTGTACTTGGTCTTCGTTCATACCGCGATGAGAACGTTGTTCCGCTGAAATAGGCCCAGCCAGTGCATAGTAGAAGGCCAGCTCATTAAGAGATTCGCCAACATTGAGGATCTGCGCCGCTTTCAGTGCAGAAGGAAGGGGATTGCCGCTGAAGGAACTGTAACCAGATGACATAAAACCCAATGAAGGGCATCGTGCCTGTAGCCTGTGCAGGGCTGCGCCTAACGAAACGTAATGGCGCTGAGCCTCAAGTTCTTCTCGAATGAAGTATAGACCGATGCCGAATGATGACGAAGAAAACACCTCTTGATTTATGGCTATCACGTCGGATTGAAGTATTGAAGTAGACGTTTTGTAGGCTTCAAGCTGACCGTCTACGTACTTGTAAACACCAGGCTCCGCGAGTTCGGATTCAGTCGGCACCGTAATAAACCAGTTGGGTTCTTCCAGATACGTGTGAGTTTGAGACTGCGAAGAGGAATCGAACTCGAGTGTCACGCTTCCGAGGTAGATGTCAGTTGGTGAAACTGGAACGATACTCTCGGGACGTGTGCCTTCCGAAAACCTTGGGATGAGGCTTGTTCCTTCGAGAAGATCTCGAATGAATCCTAGTAAGTGACCAAGCTCGAAGTATTGAACCTCACGCACGTTCTTCTTATAAACCTTTGATATTGCCTCGGTATGCGAAATGAAATGTAACTGAGTTCTGTCGCACGGGTTGTTGCCTGAAACTTTCAGAAGGGTGCCCTGGACAGGATCAAAATAGAATAAAGACCCTGCTAGTTCCGATTCTGACCCAAAGCTTATGAAAGTCTGGATAGCGTACAGGGATCCCGGAGATGCGTACGAATACTTCGGAAGCAGACGTGAATCGCTAAAAAACGCAGATAATCCGCATAGAATTGCAGCGATTGGATCCTTCTCTATATCCGGTACTAGTTCTTGAAATAACGGATGTGGTGTGGGATCGTGGTTAGCAAAGAGTTGCGCCAACTTATCTATGTCATCAGTCGATACGTCTCCGCATCCAAAAGAGCGGTAAGTCTTCCTTTGAAAGCTATACTCTTCAATCGCATTAGTGAGGCGACCAGCCATTTTTTGCGAGAAGTCCAGGCTGGGTCCGACTAGATCGCGTCGAACTCCCAAATTCGATAGCTGAGCTTGTACTTGGAGATGATTTTCTTTTGACAAATGGTGCGTTTCAGCTTCAGAACCATCCATAAGGGGAGCCGCATTTGGCGACAGTTGCATAAATGCGACCAATGATTGGGAGGAGGTGACGTTCTCGTCTGAAACTACTACGCACTCAGCTCTAGTCACCCATGGATGGGCCTGGTAGTGGTGGGATATTTCGTCAAGTTCAATGCGATTTCCGCGCAGTTTGATCTGATTATCAGTTCGTCCAACAAAGATGAGTTGACCATTAGAGTCGCAACGGATGAGATCTCCTGTTTTATAAGCAGGTGATCCTGCAATTTCGAAGAAGCGCTTATCTGTTTCTGCTTCGTTATTTAAATACCCTAAGCCGACTTGTTCGCCACAAATAATAAGTTCACCCTGTGCATGAGGCCGTGGGCGTATGAACCCTCCTCCCGAACCTGTGTCCAAATAGAATGAAGTGTTCGCTACGGGAGTTCCAATTGGCACCGAACCTATTTCACGTGAGGAGGCGTCTATGCTTGTGTTGATGCAAAAAGCTGAAGCGTTAATTGTACATTCGCTTGGCCCGTATAAGTTTACTATTTCTATAGACGGGTTCTGCTCTCTGATTTCGTGAACTAATTTCCATGAAAGTGTCTCTCCGCCAGAAAAAAGTTTTGACAGTGTGCTCATTTCACGGAAGCCGTTAATATCAACGATTGCTTGAATAAGCGCGGGAACAGCTTGCAGGGAGTTGATCGACCCTTTCTTGACATCCTCAACTATTTTGCAGGGATCTCGGTAGGATCCAATGGATCCTTGAACGGCCATGCTTCCGGCTAGTGGTGCGAGAATTTCCCATTGAGCAGCATCGAATCCAATTGGTGTTTTCTGAAGAATTCTCGTGGTGCAAGAGAGGTGACCCTCAGCTGAAAGCCAGCACAGCTGGTTGTGAATGTTTGAGCGAGAGATAGAAATTCCTTTGGGTCTCCCAGTCGAGCCCGACGTAAAGATAGTGTAGGCGAGGCCCTTCGGATCTGTGAGCAGATCAGTAGCGCTAAATGAACTGAATCCCTCGGAAGCTAGACTTGAAGCAAGATTGAAGAACGCCTCGGAAAGCTGAATTATTTCGCGATCAAGTCGCCACGGTGCGCACTTATCTGGAGAGACGTCTGTAAACACAAGTTCACATTTTGAGTCTTCCAGAATCTGACAAATCCTCTGTTCTGGGTAATTCGAATCTATCGGAATGTATGACTTGCCCTGTGAGAGCGCGTAAATCGCTAGTAGTGAAACATGCAATCCAGGTTGACACACTATGGCAAAATTTGACTTTCCAGTCAGAACGGCCTGGATCTCTTCGATACTGGTTGGACCTAAGTCTTGTTTGTGAATCGGCTGGGTGTGCATCGCAGGTACCTGCTTTCGTGGGAGGAGAAAGTTTGGTTGCGCAGAGTGAGTTGTCAGGGGTATGTTTTGCTGAAAAATCGATCGCCGAAATCACCAATGCCCGGTAGCATAAAGCCATTAGCGTCTAGCTTTTGTTCGATCGAAGCAACCACGAACGTTGCCTGTGGGTGATTCTCTTCCGCGTACTTGATCCCATCGGGTGAGGCGAGATAGTTGACAGAGATAATTGAGCTTTCCGAAACACCGGCCAACATCAATCGATCCATTGCTAAAGACAGTGATCGACCTGTTGCAACCATTGGTTCAAATAGGAGCACTGTCGATGACTCGATGCAATCTGGGTATTTTTCGTAAAAGAATGTTGGATTTAGGCTTTTAGGGTCGCGCTGCAGTAAAATCTTTCCGATTGGAGCACCGGGCAACACTTCGCGAAAAGCTTGTTCAATGCTTTCTCCAGCTCTGATGACGGATACGCCGCAGATCTCGGTTTTTATCTCGAACCCGTCGAAGCTGGCTCCGGTGGGAGTTTCCACCGTTCGCTCCGCATATTCCGCAAAGTTCAGCGCGTACTCAACTAGCATTCTGTTCACTCGGGAAGTTGCCCAAGTGAAGTCTTTTATATTTGAATCTCGGTTCCGCGCAACAGTTTGTAATGAAGATGCAAATTTACTATTCGGGAGTAGATGAACCGGCATATCGTGATCTACTCCTCGTCGAGTTCTTTAAACTGACGACGACTCTCTTCTGAGAACTTTTCTACGAGATGCCGGTCTTTGCGACCGTCCTTTCCTTCAAGGCCCGTGTGGGCATCAACTCCCGCTGGCCTTACGAAAGCAATAGCTTCTGCAACGTTAGTTGGATTGAGCCCGCCGGCAATGATCACCGGCTTTCTTGTAGACTCCACGATCTTCTTACTAACGGTGAGATCGTGCTGGAGCCCTGTTGCTCCTTTGGCTCCTGTGTCCGGGTTGTAGGTATCTGTTAGGAACATGTCGACAACGTCCTCCATTTCTCGGACGGTGGACAACAGTTGACTATGATTATCCTGTTTGACGACCAAGCTTTTAAGGATTTGGATGCTCGGATTCATATCTCGGAGGTCCTGAACTTCTTCGACGCTTATGTCGCCGTGGAGTTGGACTGCGTCGAAGTTTAGTTCTTTAACCAGGCTAGTGAGCTCTTCTGCGCTGGAAGAGTAGGTGATCAGTACAAACTTCGCTTGAGACCCAAGCTGTTCGATTAAATGTTTGGTGTCTTCTTCGGAAATATCATCCTTGCCAGATGGAAGACGAAGTGGGATACCAAGCCAGTTGGCGCCACTCTCGATCGCCAGCTTCGCTTCTTCGACGTCATGAATTCCTGCAACTTGGATTACTGGGTCCATTGATCATTTCCTTAAATGTGTATTTACTGAACAATCAAGCAGCTTAACTGAAAAGGCATACATGCGTTTTCTACTTGGGTAAACTCTTGGTGAACATTCGACCCCCCAATTAATATAGGTATGATGAATAATATAAAAAGGGAAAACCTAATAGCTGGAACGCTAAGAGACCAGAGAGCGAGCGCGCTGATTGAGCAATGGATCGAGGCAAGGCCTGATACCGATATTCGGGGAATGTTGGTGACGAGTCGAATTATTCACTTGCGACAAGCCTTAGAAGATGTGTTGAGCGATTGCCACGAATCTGTAGGTCTGCGGGGATGGGAGTTCGATGTTCTAGCAACTCTCCGCCGCCAGCGGCCCGGGGTTCGGCTCACCCATAAGGAACTCTCGGACCTTGCTATGGTTTCGAAATCGGCCATCTCGCAGCGGATCGATAGACTTGTAGATCGTGGTCTGGTGAGAAGGGTGGAAAATCCTGATCGGCGTCGGGAAGTATTCGTAGAACTTACTGAACAAGGTTATTTGCTCGTCGAAAGGGTAATTGATGAGCATGCTTCTTTATGCTCAGAATTTATCTCACCGTTAAATGACGATGAGTATGAACAGCTTAATGGTCTGCTCGATAAGCTGCTGATTAGAAGTGAGCAAGCCCCGGGGTGCTCATCCAATCTTTGAGTTGAAATCGCTAGAATCTTATAACTATCCACTCCTAGGGTCAGTACCTACTGGTTCGCGCAATCTGGGTGAATGATTTTAATCGATAGGATCGTGCCTCTTGGCCCAGTACTTCTCCGTCGCTCGAATCTGCACTTCGACCTGTTCGTAGTCCGAGTGCTGCCAACTGCTGGAAATCTCCGGGCCGATAAACAGTCGTCACGCCCCGCTCCACCGCCCGTCGCTCCCAGCTCCGCACTTCGTCGCTCGCCAAACGGCGGGGGTTGCGGTGAGGCATTCTTTGACCGTCACCTGGATCGGAGGACTTCACCCTTTGCTCGCAGAGGGGGGCACCATAGTTTCGGAGGCAAGTGGGCTTAGGACGCGCGCTAGCCCAGAGGAGCGAAGCCCCTTGCGGGAGTAGGCACGTCCTCGCTCCAGGACCGTATTTATGCCTACAACGTCATTGCGTCTTCGAATTTGATCTATCCGCACCGTAGTTCAGCTGCTAGGCTGTGGGGTGTGACGAGTTAGTGTTCGTACACAACAGCCCCCGAAGGCTGCTATCCTTTGAGGACTGTTCTCGGGCCTTACAGCCCGAAGTGATCAACGATGGTGTGAACCAACTTGACCACTTCGGTCGAGAGCTTTACAACTCCCGCCACCAGACAATGCTGAGCTGCGCAAAACTACCCGAAACCGGGGCCAGTTCCCGAACGATACAGCAGCACTGAAGACGCTTTGGCTGATGATTTGCAACATCGAAGACAAACGCGCTGCCAAGCGCGCGAAGCAAGCCAAGCGCGCCGTTGAGTGCAACGGGTATACTGAAGGAGCGAAGGCCAATGGCTGGAAACAAGCCATCGACCAACTAGCTGTGGCATACCCAGACCGATTCGCGGACTACCTGTAAACCACCCCCCCCCCGCACACAAACTATCGGACGCTCTCGCACTAGGCGCAACAGTGCCGCCAAGCACCTACAAGTAATGCAAGTGGAACTGCCTGCTACTTCCCCACTGGCCCGCGACGCCGATACGCTCGCTAAATTTGTGCGCGCAGCACAACGGAATCTGCCTCAACAACGGCCTGCAGATAATTCAGTCGAGCTTCTCAATTTAGCCACCAGCTTCAAAGAACGGCTGGAAGGAAAGCGATAAAGGAAACTCCCCAGGCCGCGCTCACAGGGGGCACTGGGGAGAAGCCGCTCGGGGGAAGCCTATATCGGGCACCCACAGAATACTTACTATCCCGCTTTCCGCAACCGGAATATCCCTCGGCAAGTGGATAGCTTTAAATTTTAGAATGCTGATATATGTATATACGCATATAAACATATGAGCATAAGGTGGTTTTAGTTTATTTCCCTACTTAACGGTTCCCATGCGCATAGCATGATGTACACACATGCGCATGTCACTACCAGCGTAAATTCTCCCTGGACCTATTCTCATTGT